>NZ_CP014143.1:1200000-1535000 GCF_001750105.1 Microbulbifer aggregans | reverse complement strand
AAGCCAGGCGAGCCAAGGAGCAGGTACAGAGGAACTGAACCATGGAAGTGCAGGTCAATTATCCCGTGAACGCCGGCAGAAATTTTGTTATAAAGCCGTCTCGGTGTTCGTTTTTTAGGCACAGCAGATGCCACACACCGATAAAAAGTAATACCAGCACCACCTATTAAGACCATGGAAAATCCACGCACACCGAAGCCCAGGCGCCTGTTCGGCGCCCTGCGCCAGCATTTCCCGCGCACTCATGCCCTCGCGGCAGGGGCCGCCAGTTTCGCGCTGGTGCTCGCCATGTTCGTCCCCACTCCCGAGGTGGAGGCCAAGCGACTCCCATTGCCCGTGAATCTGTCAGCACCTGAAGAGACGGCCACCGATCTCGTCGCTCGGCCTGCTGAAGAAGCCGTGACTGCGAGCGACGCGGAGGCCGACGTCAGTGAGCCGCCGGTAACCCTTGATAAGAAGGACCTGGAGGTTCGCAATGGCGACACCCTGTCCGATCTTTTCAAGCGCGCCGGGGTCGATGCGACCGAAATGTACAAGCTTCTCTCCAGTGGAGAGGAAGCTCGCGGCCTGGCCCGACTGACCCCCGGGGAAAAGCTTACCTTCCACGTCAACAGCGACGGCTCGCTGGCAAGCCTGGAACTGCACCGGGACCGCCTTAATCTGGAGGCATTTACCCGGGAAGACAGCGGAACCTTCAGATACGCATCCCACCAGCGCCAGGCGGACAGCTACAGCGCTTTCCGGGAAGCACAGATCGACAGCTCTCTCTTTATGGCGGGTAGCGAGGCTGGACTGAGCCACGACCTGATCATGGAGATGGCGCAGGTCTTCAGCTCCGATATCGATTTCGCTCTGGATATCCGCAAGGGTGACCGCTTCAGCGTAATGTTCGAGGAAAAATTCCTCGACGGTGAGAAGATCGGCAACGGCCCCATTCAGGCCGTGACCTTCGTCAACCAGGGCAAAACTTTCAGTGCCGTGCGCTATGTCGACAGCAATGGCGATGCAAACTACTACACCCCAGACGGCAAGAGCATGCGCAAGGCCTTTATCCGCACACCGGTGGATATCGGTCGCATCAGCTCACACTTCAATCCCCGCCGGCTGCACCCGATATTCAAGACCCGGCGCCCGCATAATGGCACCGACTATGCCGCACCAACCGGCACTCCGGTTTACTCGGCCGGTGATGGCCGAGTCATCAAGGCCGGTTACAGCAAGGCCAACGGCAATTACGTCTTCATCAAGCATGGCGAGCGCTACGTGACCCGCTACCTCCACCTGCACAAGCGCAAGGTCAAGCGCGGCCAGCGGGTGAAGCAGCGTCAGGTGATCGGCACCGTAGGTGCAACCGGTTACGCCACCGGCCCACACCTGCACTATGAGTTCCTCGTGGATGGCAGCCACCGCAACCCGGCCACCATCGTACGCAAGCTGCCGAAAGCGAAATCGATCCCGAGCGCAGAGATGGATCGATTCCGCACACAAACACAGCCGCTCCTGGCCAAGCTCGAGAGCTACGAGCAACCGGCCCTGGCTCAGCGCAACGAGCCCGAGGACAGCCAGGGAGTGAACTGAACCTCTCCGCGTGCGCCCACCACCGGTGGGCGCCTCGCCTCCCCCAGCCCGCACTCATCGCCACGGCGGGCAGCCACAACAACAAAAAGCCGAGCACTGATAGCTCACACCTTGAGGGAGCATGAATGTCTGAGCTCTATATCGGCCTGATGTCCGGCACCAGCGTCGATTCCATCGATGCCGTGCTGGTCGAATTCGAAGGCACTTCCCCACTCAGAACCCGAATACTGGAAGCCGTGGGTCACCCCATCAGCCCCTCGATGCGTGAAGCCATTCTGGCACTCTGCGCACCGGGCCCTTCGGAGCTGGATCGCGCCGGTCAGCTGGATCGCCAACTGGGCGAAGCCTTCGCCGACGCGGTTACCACCTTACTCGAGCGAACCTCGATCGGCCCCCGGGAAGTGAAAGCCATCGGCAGCCACGGCCAGACTGTGCGCCATCGTCCGCCGGGAAGCGTTGCCGTGCCCTTTTCCATGCAGCTCGGCGACCCCAACACCATTGCCACCCTCACGGGCATCACCACCGTCGCGGACTTTCGGCGGCGGGATATGGTACTCGGGGGACAGGGCGCTCCGCTGATGCCCGCATTTCACCACGCAGCGTTTGCCACCGGCACAGACCGGGCAGTGGTCAATATCGGCGGCATGGCCAACATCACTGAACTCGCCGCCGGCGGCAGTATTCGCGGCTACGATACCGGGCCCGGCAATGCGCTCCTCGATTACTGGGTCGAGCTGCATCAGGGCCAGCCATTTGACCGCGACGGCGCCTGGGCCGCCAGCGGCCGGGTACACCCGGAACTCCTGGAGCGGCTGATGGCTGATCCCTACTTTGCCGCCGCACCCCCCAAGAGCACCGGCCGCGAGACTTTCAATCCCAGCTGGCTCGAACGCGCCAGCGTCGGGCTGCAGCTGTCACCAGCCGACGTCCAGGCCACCCTCTCAGAAGTCACGGCGGCCAGTGTCGCAGATGCGGTCAGCGCTTTCGCCAATGGCGGGGAGCTTTTGATTTGCGGTGGCGGCGCCAGGAACCTGGATTTACTGGAGCGCCTGCAACGGAGACTACCCACCTGGTCCATCGCCGATACGGGAAAATACGGTATCGATGCCGACTGGCTGGAGGCGGTGGGGTTTGCCTGGCTGGCCCACCAGACACTACATGGACTACCAGGCAACTGCCCGGGCGTTACCGGGGCGAGCCGCGATACGGTCCTTGGCGGCATCTATCCCGCTTGAAAAAGGGTATTCGGAAGGGGAGGGGCCGCAGTGAAGGAGAAAGACTGCCGCCCCGACTCAATGTGACCGGCGGTCTCAGATCGAGAAGGAAGACCCGCAGCCGCAGGTAGAGGAGGCGTTGGGGTTTTGTACCACAAAGCGGGAGCCGCTCAGGCCCTCCTCGTAATCCACACTGGCGCCAACCAGGTAGGGATAGCTCATGGCGTCGACAAGCACCTCAATTCCGTCTTTCTCGACGATTGCATCATCCTCTGCCACCAGCTCATCGAAGGTAAAACCGTACTGAAAACCGGAGCAGCCTCCGCCAGTGACGAACACTCGCAACTTCAGTTCCGGATTGCCCTCATCCTCCAGCAGGTTCTTGACCTTGGCCACGGCGCGCTCGGTCACCACGATCGGTTCAGGAGAAAAGGATACAGCTTCTGACATAGGTTTCTCTCGGTATTTGGGCAGGCGTCACCCTTTCCGACAGTATATCGAGGGCGGCCTCAGGGCCGCCATCTTGCTAAAACCGACTAGAGCAGTCAAGTATTCAGGGCCGGCGGGCGCGGCCCTGACAGGAGGGGGTCAGTCGACTTCGGCGACCGCCTCTTCGGCATGCTCCAGCAGGCGGGTCTCACTGGTGGCATCGATGTCGATATTGGAGACCAGGGAACCGTTGACCTGGGCACCCTTCACCATTTCGATCAGCTTGTAGTGCACATTGCCTTCCACCATCGCCTTGGAGGACAGCTCCAGGTGGCGGGCGGCGTATACGTCGCCTTTCACTGTGCCATTGATGACCACGTGCGGTACGCGGATCTCGCCCTCTACCTCGCCGCCATCGACGATTTGCAGACGCGCATCGCTGTCGCTGTGGGCACTGACGTTACCCTTCACTTTACCCTCGATCACCAGGTTGCCGCGAAAATGCAGGTCACCGGTCACCTCAGTCTGGCGGGCGATCAGTGTTGTGTGGTTGCTTCCGGAGCTCGCCATAGCTGTAGCCTTCTCTTTCTTTCTCAACATAAGTCTTTCAAACCTCGTTTATCAGCCTCAGGTGACTAGCTCTTCTGAACCAGCCAGCCGTAACGCTGCTCGATATTGAAACCCCTGCGGCCGCTGGACTGCAGCGACAACTCCACACCCTCGGGCTCGAAACCCTCGGGCAACTGTAGCTCGCCTTCAATATTTTGAAAGTATTTGAAGCGCAGAGGGATCTTCTCACTGTCCACCTGGGGCGAGAGTGCACTCAGGGGATAGCGTTTTGGCTGTCCATCCTGACTGCCCACCACGGTGAAGGTCGCCTGACCAGTCACCAGGTTGTGCCGTGTCGCCGACTGCTGCACCAGCAACTTGTACTGGTAGCGGCGGGCATCGCCCGTTTCCGAGATGCTGAAACGGCCGATCGAGACGCCTTCACTGCCATCGGCCGGGGCCATCAGCCCCCGGTAAAAGGAAATTTCCTGCTTGAGCTCCGCGATGCGGTTCTCTTTGTCCACCAGCTCAGTGCGCACCTTGTCGCTCGCCTGCTCGCCAATGGCGAGGGACTGCTCCGCAGTAGTGGCGCGCAACCTCAGCGTCTCGTTCTCCTGCTGCAAACGCTCAAGCTCTTCCAGAGCGCGCTCGTGCGCAAGGGTCTTGCGATCAAGATTGCTGCGCAGGTGGTACTGCCCGGCGTAATAGGCTGCTGCGGAAGTCGCGAGCACGAGGAGTGCCACCCCCACCACCGAGAGAGCCCCGGAGAATGGGCGGTGGGGCACCACTTTCATGCGGTACTGCTTACTGCCTTTGACTTTGCGCGCCATGAAATCCGTTTTGCCGTGATTAAACTGATAACTTGTGTGGATTAAGCTGCCGATTCTAAGGCAGCAGGGCCGGGCTCTCCAGCCCCAGGGTCTCATCCCAGCCAAACATGATGTTCATATTCTGCAAGGCCTGGGCTGAGGCGCCCTTGGCCAAATTGTCGATAACCGACAAGACCACCAATGTATCGCCGTCCTGCGGCCGGTGCAGCGAAATGCGGCACAGATTGGTGCCGCGCACACTGCGGGTCTGCGGGTGACTCTCCGGAGGCATCACGTCGACGAAAGGCTCATCGCGGTAGCGCTCCTCGAACAGCGCCTGCGCAGACTCCAGCGTCTGTCCCGGCTTCAGGCGCGCATAGAGCGTGGCGTGAATGCCGCGCACCATCGGTAGAAGGTGCGGCACAAAGGTGAGACTCGCGGGATCACTACCCTGCGGCTGTACATTGCGCAGGCCCTGCTCGATCTCAGGCAGGTGGCGGTGACCTCCAGCTGCATAAGCGCGGAAGTTGTCACTGTTTTCTGCAAACAACAACTCGGTCTTGCCCTGGCGGCCCGCCCCGCTGGCACCACTGGCAGCATTGGCGATCAGTCCGATGGGCTCGATGGCATCGGCCTCGAGCAGTGGAATCCAGCCCAGCTGAATCGCCGTCGGATAACAACCTGGGCAAGCAACCAGCTGCGCGCCGGCGATTTCTTGCCGGTGTACCTCGGGCAGTCCGTATACGGATTCTGCCGCGAGCACGGGCGCGGCGTGTAACTGGCCGTACCAGCGCTCCCACGCAGGAATATCTTTGAGGCGAAAGTCCGCCGACAGGTCGATCACACGCACACCCCGGCGGATCAGCTCCGGCACCTGCGCCTGGGCAACTCCGTGGGGTGTGGCAAAGAACACCAGATCCGCCTTGGCGAGAAGCTCTACATCCGGCTCGCTGAAAACGAGTTCACTGTGACCGCGCAGGCTCGGGAACAATTCCGCCACCGGTGTACCGGCCAGGGTTCGCGATGTAATAGCAGCGATCTCAACCTGCGGATGCCCACAGAGCAGCCGCAACAGTTCCACACCCGTGTAGCCGGTGCCCCCTACAATTGCTACTTTGATCACCCTGACGGTCACTCCTGTGCTCATTGAACCCGCCGGACGGGCTCTCTCAGGGCGCCATCCGGATAAAATATGCGCAGCACTCTACCACAAGCCAGCCACTAAACAGGACGAGCGTTGAAGCCAGACCCAGAATCCCGTGACAAGAAACCGGCCTCCCGATGGCTGCGCCGCGAGCGCGGGCTGGAAAAATTGCGGCTACAGCTCTCCGCCCAGGATGCCCTGGCACCCCTGCTGGCCATGGCGCTGCTCACCGGCATTGCCGCGGGGCTGGTAACAGTCAGCTTCCGCTTGCTGAGTGAATCCCCATCCAGGCTCTACCTGCCGATGCCCGATCAGTTCGAGGCGCTGCCACTGGTCTGGCGGTTTGCGCTGCCAGTCCTCGGCGCCCTGGTCCTGGCAGCCATGTACCATTTGCTGAGACCCAGCCGGCGGCACACCGGGATCGTGCACGTGCTGGACCGACTGCACAATCACCAGGCGCAGATGCCCGCCTGGAACGCCGTCCTGCAGTTCCTGGCCGGGTCTGTCGCACTGCTGAGTGGTCAGTCAGTGGGCCGTGAGGGGCCCGCGGTGCACCTGGGCGCTGCCAGCGGCAGTCTGCTGGCCCGCCAGCTCAAACTGCCCAACAACTCGGTGCGCAGCCTCCTGGGATGCGGTGTCGCCGCCGCCATCGCGGCGTCTTTCAATACACCCCTGGCCGGCGTGGTGTTTGCCATGGAAGTGGTGATGCTGGAGTACTCGGTCGTGGGTTTCCTGCCGGTGATTCTTGCCGCCGTGATCGGCAGCGCGGTCACCCAGCTGGTATTCGGCAGCGAGCCGGCGTTCACAGTACCGGCCATTCAGCTGAATTCCCTGGCGGAGATGCCGGTCCTGTTTTTCTTTGCCATCGTAATCGGCTGTCTCGCCGGGGCTTTCATTCACATCCAGCGACGACTGGCACCGGTTCAGCGTAAATCACCAGCGGTGCGCTTCCTCACCGCCGGGGTGGTCACAGGCATTATCGCCATCTGGGTGCCGGAAGTGCTGGGGGCCGGCTATGACACGCTGGAAAAGGCCATCCTCGGCGAACTGGCACTCACTGTTCTGGCGATCATCGTGGTGGCAAAGTTCGCCACGACACTCCTCGCCAGCAGCCTGGGGATTCCCGGCGGCGTTATCGGCCCCAGTCTCTTTCTGGGGGCCTGTCTGGGTGGGATTGCCGGCGCCCTGACCAATATCTGGCTCGGTGAGGGCACAGCCAGCCCCGGCTTTTACGCCATGGTCGGCATGGCGGCGATGATGGCTGCGCTCCTGAATGCACCGCTGGCAGCACTGCTCGCCATCCTCGAGCTCACCTACAACCCCAATGTACTTTTCCCTGGCATGCTGATGATCGTGGTCGCGTGCCTGGTCAGCCGGCACTTCTTCCGCACCGAGGGCATTTTCCAGGAGACACTGCGCTCACTAAACAAAAGCGGTACGCCCAGCTGGCGACAGCAGATGTTGAGCCGCGTGGGCGTGGCCAGTGTGATGGAGCGGCGTTTCTCCATTGCCCCGCAGCGAATCAGTGAAGCGGAGGCTGCGCGGCTGATCGCGCCGAGCCCGCTCTGGATTGTGATCGACTTACCGGAAGAACCCGCACCCCAAGTACTGCGCGCCGCGGACCTGGCGAGCTTTCTCCAGCGCCTGGAGGAGGCTCGCAAAGAAAACCGCGAGGACAAGGACGCAGGGGCAGATGAACCCATCGACCTGCTGAAACTACCCGGCGAACGCCTCCAGCTCGCGGCACTCAACTGGCGCGCCACCCTGCTGGAAGCTCAGGCAAAGCTGGAAAAAAGCGGCGCCGGGGGGCTTTATGTGCACCGGGGATTGTCGCCGGCACTGGACAAGAATGTCGCCGGTATTATCCTGCCCCAGCATATCGATAATTTTTATCGCCAATAACAATCATCACCGACTTGAACGTCCATTTTTAACGGGAGGGAGCCCCATGCTCTGGGTCAAAGCGTTTCATCTGATGGCAATCGTTACCTGGTTTGCCGCCCTGTTCTATCTGCCGCGCCTGTTCGTCTACCACGTGGAGGCCACCGACCAGATCAGTCGCGACCGTTTTTGCACCATGGAGCGCCGCCTCTACCGAGGCATCGCTCTCCCGTCGATGATCGCGGTGATCGTTTTCGGCGTGTGGCTCTTCACCTACAACCCGTCCTATTACCACACCGCCGGCTGGATGCATGCCAAGCTGACATTCGTATTGCTGCTGATCGGTTACCATCACGTCTGTGGCGCCTACGTACGCAAATTTGCCGCGGGCACCGTTACCCGCAGCTCGCGTTTCTTTCGCATCTTTAATGAGCTGCCGGTACTAGCCCTGGTAGCCATCATAATCCTGGCGGTGGTGAAGCCCTTCTGACCCCATCCGGGCGCCGGCAGCACAAAGAGGCGCGAGAAGTCTCGGAGCGGCTGCCCGGCGCAACTAGAATGTAGGGGCCCCTGAACTGCAGCTCGCGACCGTGCAATTCGCCCATGGATACACGCCAACCGATTGTCCTCACTATCACGCATCACGACCCCAGTGGTAGCGCCGGGATCACCGCAGATACGGAAACCGCCGTCAGTCTCGGCTGTCACTGCACTTCGGTCGTCTCTGCTATCAGTGTCGGCGACACCGGTGAACTGATGGGCGTGGCACCGGTGGATGACTCCCTGCTGGTGGAGCAGGCCCGGGCGGTTCTCGAGGATATGCCGGTCGCCGCGATCAAGGTGGGTTACCTGGGCTCGGTGGAAAATGTCCGCGCGCTGCACAGTGTCCTGCGGGACTACCCCGACATTCCAGTGATCATCGACCCGGATGCCACGCTCGCCGACAAGCAGAGTATGCTGGCTCCACCACTCTGGGAGGCAATGAGCTCCCTGTTGCTCCCCTACGCCACCATGGCCTGCCCAAACCGCCGCGAAGCCCGTGCGATGGCCGTGGAGGCGGATGTGCTCGACGCCCAGGCGCAGGAACTGCTGGAGAGCGGCTGCCGCTATCTGCTCCTGACCGGCGTACCCTGCGAGCAGCAACTGGAAAACCGCCTTTATGACGAACGCGGACTGATCCGACAATTTCACTGGCAACGCCTGCAACCTGCGGCCTATGGCGTCTGCGGCACTCTGGCTACCGCCATTGCCTGCCATATCGCCCACGGCCTGACCGTCATTGAGGCGGTGGCTCGCAGCCAGCAGTTCACCTGGAGCGCCATTGCCGACAGCCGCCGGCTCGGAATGGGGCGGCCAATCCCCAATCGGCTATTCTGGGCACGCAGCTGATCGCTCTCCCGCATCGGTCCCATTGTCCCGGGCGCGGGCGAACTGGATAATAGCCGGCCAAATTCCCAAGCACTTCCCAAGTCTATGAGCAAATCCGAGCAACTTTTTTCCGACGCCCAGCAGTACATTCCCGGTGGCGTCAATTCACCGGTACGTGCCTTTCGCGCCGTAGGCGGCACACCGCTGTTCATCGATCGCGCCGAGGGCGCCTATCTCTTCGACGCTGACGGCAATCGCTACATCGATTATGTGCAATCCTGGGGCCCTATGGTGCTCGGCCATGCCCACCCGGACGTGATCGACGCGGTGGTGGAACAGGCCCAATCTGGCCTGAGCTTCGGCGCCCCCACGGAACTGGAAACCGAACTGGCTGAGGAACTCTGTCGCATCTGGCCCAACATGGACCTGGTGCGCTTCGTCAACTCCGGCACCGAGGCCACCATGAGCGCGATTCGCCTGGCCCGCGGTGCCACCGGCCGCGACAAGATCGTCAAGTTCGAGGGCTGCTACCACGGGCACTCCGACTCCCTGCTGGTCAAGGCGGGCTCCGGCGCCCTGACGATGGGCGTGCCGTCATCGCCGGGTGTTCCCGCCTCCCTCGCAGACCACACCATCACCCTCGCCTATAACGACGCCGAGTCCGTGCGCGAGTGCTTTGACAAGATGGGGGATCAAATTGCCTGCATCATCGTCGAGCCCGTAGCCGGCAACATGAACTGCATCCCGCCGGTGCCCGGTTTCCTGGAAACCCTGCGCGAGGTCTGCGATGCCCACGGTGCCCTGCTGATCCTCGACGAGGTCATGTCCGGTTTCCGCGTGAGCCTGACTGGCGCCCAGGGCCATTACGGCATTGAGGCGGATATCACCACACTGGGCAAGGTGATCGGCGGCGGTATGCCGGTTGGCGCTTTCGGTGGTAAACGCAAGTACATGGAACAGATTGCACCCACCGGCCCGATTTATCAGGCCGGCACACTATCCGGTAACCCGGTCGGCATGGTGGCGGGACTGGAAACACTGCGACTGGTACAGGAACCCGGCTTCTATGACCGTCTGACCGAAAAGACCGAGAAACTGGTACAAGGTATTCTGTCCGCGGCCAGAGAGGCCGGCGTACCACTGACGGCGAATAGCGCTGGCAGCATGTTCGGCTTCTTTTTTACCGACGAGCCGAAGGTCACCAACTACCAGCAGGTCATGGCCTGCAATACCGAGCGCTTCAACCGCTTTTTCCACGGCATGCTCGACGAGGGCGTCTACCTGGCACCGGCCTCCTACGAAGCCGGCTTTATGTCCGCCGCTCATACCGATGAGGACATCGACGCTACCATCGCCGCTGCGAAAAAGGTGTTCGCCCAGCTGGGCTGAGCGCTCAGCCCGAGGGTGCCGCCAGTGCTGCCAGCACCAGCAGGGCCAGGCAGCACAGATAGCCCCCGCTCCACACAATGGAGCGGGTGCTGGCCCAGTCTCTCAGGTAACAAAACCCGTAGAGCACGCGAAAGGCGATAAAGCCCAACCCCAGGATCGCCATCCACTGGTCCGCCACTCCGGCAACGGCGCCGGCCAGTACTGCGGCAACAAAGATGGGCAGCGCCTCAAAACTGTTGCGCTGGGCCCAGTCGGCCCGCTGCGCCAGTCCCTTCTGCGAGTCCAGATAGGCTCTGGGGGCACGATTGTTGTAGCGGCCCTCACCGCCAAATTTGGCGATCAACGTAAATACGTAAGGCATAATGGCCGCGGCCAGTAGGCACCAGAAAGCTACGGTCATGAGTGACTCCCTGTTTTGTTATCATGCCCGCCAGCTTAGCCGGCTCCACCGCGACCGGCAAAACCCAGAGTTTCAGTCCGAGTGAGATTGCCATGAGTATCAGCCCCATCCGCGGCGCCTACCCCAACACCCGGATGCGCCGCCTGCGCGCACAGGATTTTTCCCGCCGCCTGGTGCGCGAGAATCAGCTGAGCGTCAACGACCTGATCCTGCCGCTGTTCGTGATCGAGGGCCGGGGCGAGACGCAGCAAGTCGCATCGATGCCGGGCGTCGAAAGATTGACCGTCGACCTGCTGGCGGAAAAGGCAAAAGAACTGGTGAAGCTGGGAATACCAGCGGTGGCACTGTTTCCGGTGGTGGACCCGGCGCACAAGTCCGAGGATGCCCGGGCCGCCTATGATAAAGACGGCCTGGCGCAACGCGCCGTGCGCGCGATGAAAGACGCGGCACCGGAGCTGGGTGTGATTACCGATGTGGCACTGGATCCCTTCACCAGCCACGGGCAGGACGGCCTGATGGATGGCAACGGTTACATCGTCAACGACGATACTGTGGAAGTGCTGGTGCAACAGGCGCTCTCTCATGCAGAGGCCGGTGCCGACGTGGTAGCACCGTCAGACATGATGGATGGCCGCATCGGTGCCATCCGCAATGCCCTGGAGAAGGACGGTCATGTGAACACCATGATCATGTCCTACGCCGCCAAATACGCCTCCGCCTACTACGGTCCATTTCGCGATGCAGTAGGCTCCGCCGGCAATCTGAAGGGCGGCAGCAAAGCCAGCTACCAGATGGACCCGTCCAACGGCGATGAAGCCCTGCACGAGTGCGCACTGGATCTCGCCGAGGGCGCGGACATGATCATGGTGAAACCCGGCATGCCCTATCTGGACGTGGTGACCCGGGTAAAGACAGACCTGCAAGTACCGACTTTTGCCTACCAGGTCAGCGGCGAATACGCCATGCACTGCGCGGCGTTCGACAATGGCTGGCTCGCCCGTGAAGCCGTCATCCTGGAGTCCCTGCTCTCGTTCAAGCGAGCCGGTGCAGACGGCGTCCTGACCTACTTCGCCGAAGAGGCTGCGCGTTTGCTGCAAACCTAACGACAATCGCCCCGTACTTCAGCCTGCGGGGCTATCCGCCAGTACTGCTCTCTGCTGATCAGCGCCTAAGAAAAGGTCCCGCGAATCGGATAATGATTGTCGGGGCTTTTGATCCACTCCAGCCCGGAAACCAACCGTTCCAGGTCAGGCCGCACAAAGGGGTTGTTGGAAATATCCACCACGTGCAGCTTGCCCTCCTGGTTCACCACAAAGAGACCCGGCTCGGAGAAATTGTGGTCGGCTTCCTCTGCTGAACGAGGCAGAGAAATATAAAGCCCCAGCGCCTTCATCTGCGCTTCCGTCAGCCCGTAGGCAACCGGGAAGGAAACCTGCAGCTTTTCCAGGTGGCCCTTCACCTGCTCTTCCGAATCTGCGGACACCGCGATCAAATCTATCCGGTTCGCGCAGAGCCGGTCCCAGTACTTTTCCAGCTCGTTCAGATATTTGCTACACAGTGGGCAGTGCTGCCCCCGATACACAACGACCAGCCGCCAATCCGCTTCCTCGCAGCCCGGCCGACCAAGTTCCGCGGAGCCACCACCGAACAGTGGCACGGTGACCTGAGGAAAGGACGCCCCTGCTGCCAGCTTTGATTGCATCGCCATGTCAGTTCTCCCTGATTCGAATTACTACGGGTGCCTATCAGGCGTTCAAGCCGAGTTGCTCACGCAGATGGTGACGGAAACGCAACTTGTCGTTTTCCGTATCCGGGTTTTTCATCACGTCATAACAGACAAAGGTTTCCAGCGCTTTCATGTCAAAAAAGCGGAAATTCATGTGTGTGGGGAAGAACAGGTCATCCACACTGCGCCCCTGAAACAGGAACTGTGCTGGATCACCGAACGCCGCTTGCGGAGCATTGAAGGTGAGGGAGAGCATGTAGCGCTTGTCCCCCAATACGCCGCCAGAGCCATACTGCTTCTCTGGCTGATCGCGATGCCGGCCATCGCCGTCGCAAAGTCGACCGGACATACCCGCCGTGTAGACTTCGTCCATGTATTTTTTGAATGACCAGGGCACCCCCATCCAGTTAACCGGGATCTGCAGCAGGACCACATCGGCCCACTCGTGCTTGGCGATCTCCGCTTCGACGTCGTAGCTGTCCTGCATCGTCGTGATCTGGACCTGGTGACCCGCTGACTCGGCCTCTTCACGGGCGATATCGACCAGGGCCGCATTCAGTTTGCCTTCGGAGAAGGGGTAGTAATGGTGGGTATTGATGATGAATAGGTTCACTGGATTCTCCGCTACAGCGTTGTTGGATCAGCGGACGAGATACTGCTACCCTAGGTTACCAACGTCAACCAGTATACTTTTTGTAACCTACTGTGACTGGAGTACCCTCTATGACGGTAGCCGAAACCAAGGTCAAAGCGGCACGGGAACGTGAGGAGGCCTGCCTGACGCCCTGCCCGATCGAGCGGGGCATGCGGATTATTGGCGGCAAATGGAAGGGCTCGATCCTCTGGCACCTGCAGGACGGGCCAATGCGCTTTAACGAGCTGACGCGACAACTGGGTGGCGCCAGCAAGAAGATGGTCGATCAACGGCTGAAAGAGATGGAACAACAGGGACTGGTAAGTCGCCACGTGCTGAGCACGCGGCCGATCGCAGTGGCCTATGAGATCACCGAGTTCGGCCGTTCCTCATTGGCAGTCTTGGATCAACTGAGAGCCTGGGCGGAGCAACATCAGTTGTAGGCGCGATACTTCCGCCATGCTCAAGACAGGCAGGGCCGGAGAGCCGCTCCGGCCACACCATCAGGTTCACTTGCGCCGGAAGGCCCGGAAAAGACCGCCGATCGCCAGCGGGATCAGCACCCAAAACTTTTTCAGTAACACCAGTGCCGCGGCAAAAAAGCCCGTCTTCGCAAGCACCTTGCCGGCAACCAGCCCACCCAGGCCGTAGGCCGCTACCGTATCAACGTCCGGGTCAAATTCATCGTAGCGATAGCCCGGGTTGAAGCTCGCCATGGACAACACCGCTTCACGGTTTTGGTTTATCTCCTCCAACTGGGACATTCCGGCAATGAAGTTCAACACCAGCACGCCTTTGCGTCCCAGCACCCGGATGTTGTAATTCAGGGTATTGGTATCCATGCCGCCGAAAGCAATCTCCTGGGCCCAGTAAAGCTTCTTTTCCTCAGCGTCATAAAACGGCGCTTCCGCCCAACCAACCAACTCGATAGCCTCATAGCCCATCTCCTCACGCTGCCGGCTCTCCTCGCGGGTGGATGCCTGCATATCCTGTAACAGATCGCCGTAATCGATTTCACTGGCGTCATCATCGCGAATATAACCTTCCTCGCTGTAATCGATGGTGACGCCCCAGGAATCCGGATCAAAGGGGGTGGTGTGGGCAGGAAACAGCATGCCGAGGGTCAGGTGCTCGCTTTCCGGATTGCCCCAGATCTGTTCGAGCACTATCTTGGTGTCCTCCGGAGCCAGGTAATAAAAGTCTTCCGGCACATCGATACTGGCCACGCTGCCAGGCAAATCGATGACACCGCCCTTTCTTTCCATTCCGTCCCATGTCTGCTGTGCCCACGCCAGATAACGTTCCTCGTCGGTCATCTCAGCCGCAGCAGAGACTTCAGTGTCTTCGACCAATGGCTGAGCGATCGCACTTTTCACAGGTGAAACCGCCAACACAGCAAACAGCACAAAAATTCGAGTGATACCCATTACCCCCTCCTGTTGTTTTTTATCAAATGCTCACAAAAGCCGAGCCCAGGCCGCGGGATCGGTAAACAGCACAAATACCAGCCCGATCAGCGCGCCCCAGAAATGCGCATCGTGATTGATACGACTGCTCCTGTCCCTTCCGGCATACGCGCTGTAGGCCAGATAGAGCACCCCGAACAACCAGGCTTTAATGGGAACGGGGAAAAACAACAGGAAGAATTCTGACTGCGGGTAATAAACGATATAGGCAAAAATAACGCCGGAGATCGCACCCGACGCACCAACACTCGCATACCGTGGGTTATTACGCTCCTTGTACAAAGTTGGCAGATGACTACCCACCAGAGCGAGCACAAAGAGTACCGTGAAGGGTATACCCCCGATCCGCATCTCCAGTGGCTGCCCAAAGAGCCAGAGACACCACATATTCACGCCGAGATGCAGCAGGTCGGCATGGACGAAGCCGGCAAGGTAAAGCGAATCGCGCTTGCGTCCACGCCACACTTCGTAAGGTTGAAAAGCACACTGCTCCAACAATCGGGGAGACAGAAACAGGGCTGCGAAGCTCACGGCCGTGCAGACTATGAGCAATACTGTGGAAGCGGAAAGCGGGAAATCTTGCAAAAGCAGCGCCAGCGTTTTTATTTTTATCGATGACTGATAGTAGCAGGAAGTAATTCACACCCCCAGCCCAGGTCATTACGATCGATTACAGCGGCACTAGCACTAATAGCAGCGTAGCAGCGAGGTATCAACTCGCTGCAGAGTGGAGATAAAGAGTAGGGGTAAAGAGAAAAGATAAAGCGTGGACAGCGAGCAGCTGTCCACGCAGATTTCAGGTTATGGCCACTGATCCTCGTCCGACCAGGGCTGAGCCTCCTCCACCGGCACTCCCGTGTCATCCTGGCTGCGGATCTCCTGCTGCTCCCGCAACTCCTCTTCCTCTCCGCGGGGCAATTGCAAAGGCTCCTCTTCGAATTGCTGAGGCTCCTCCTCGAACAGCGGTGCCTGCTCAAATTCCCCAGGCTGCTGCGTCTCGTCATCACGGCGCAGCTGCTCCTGCAGCTGTCGCTCACGCTCCTGCTCTCGCTGCTGCTCGCGCGGATCCACACCCCAGCCGGGTGTCATTTCCTCGACCGGTGCAGTCTCGTCTGTTTCCCCGCGGTCATCACCAAAGAAATCCCGGAACCAGCGGAAACGGTCGCGGCCAGCGCATTCGGGGGCGGGTTCCAGCCGGGTCTCAAAGGAGAAGGGCATGTTGCGGCCACCCTCACAGTAGCGGGGATCCATAAACTGGCCCCGGTCGTTGACCGTCTTGTATTCAACCCCACGCGGAGCCCCCACCCGCCCGTGCCGGTGGGGCAGCTTGCGCATGATCTCGGTCCAGACGGTCAGGGCGCCGGTCGCCCCCGTGAGGCTGGTGCGCTCATTGTCGTCCCGACCCAGCCAGACTACGGCCGTCACATCCGGCGAGAAGCCTGCGAACCAGCTGTCGCGGTAGTCGTTGGTGGTACCGGTCTTGCCGGCGAAGGCCACACTACCCGGCAGACTGCGCATGGCGCTCTTGCCGGTTCCCTCGCGCATCACCTGCTCGAGGCTGTAACGGAGCAGAAACGCCGGCACCGCATCCACGTTGCGATCGGCCTTGCGACGGAATTTCTGCACCTGCTCACCCTGCGCGTCCGACACTGCCAGCAGGGTACGCAGTTCCACATTCTCACCGCCATTAGCGAAGGTCTGGTACATACCCGCCACTTCAAAGGGGGTCAGCTCCACTGCACCGAGGAACAGTGACGGCACCCGCGGCAGGTCAGCCTGTACCCCGAGACGACGGATGGTCTGGCGCACATTCTCGATGCCCAGATCGAGACCGAGCCTCGCTGTGGCCTGGTTGTAGGACTTGGCCAGGGCGAGATACAGCGGCGTGGGACCGTGACTCTGGTTGCCGAAGTTGGACGGCATCCACACCTGCCCATCCGGCGCCTCGACCCGAATCGGGGCGTCCTCGATCAATGTGGCCAGGTTGTACTGGTGTGGTCTCTCCAGCGCCGTCAGGAATACCGCCGGCTTGATCAGGGAACCCACCTGTCGCCGCGCCTCGAGCGCACGGTTGAAACCGGGGTAACTGGGGCGCCGGTCACCGACCATGGCCAGCACATTGCCGGTCTCGTTGTCGACGACGACGGTGGCCGCCTGCAGGGAGTCCGCCTGGATTCCGCGGTCTTTTTCCAGTTGCTCGGCACGACTGCTCACCGCGTCCTCAACCAGTTTCTGCACCGAAGGCGCCAGGCTGGTGTAGACACGCAGCCCTGCAGTGCGGAGCTCCTCGTAGGAATAGAAGGGACGGAGTTCCTGCAGCAGCCGCTCGGTAAATGCCGGGTAGGGATTCTGTGCCGCACCGGCCACACTGGCGACGCCGAGAGGCAGGGCCCGGTAGCGGTCGAGTTCATCCGCACTGATCAGTTCATGCTTCTGCATCACTTCCAGCACGGTATTGCGTCGCTCCAGCGCCCGCTCCGGATTGCGCCACGGGTTGTAGTAGGAGGCACCTTTCGCCAGCCCGACCAGCAGCGCCATCTCATGTGGTTCGAGCGTATCCAGCGGTTTCTGGAAATAGAACTCGGACGCCAGCCCGAAACCATAAATCGCGCGGCTGCCCTGCTGCCCGAGCCATACCTCATTGATGTACTCCTGCAGGATATAGGGCTTGTCGTAGTGCAGCTCCATCAGCACTGCCATCAGTGCCTCATTGAACTTGCGCCAGAGGCTCGGCTTGTGGTCGAAGAAGATGTTCTTCACCAGCTGCTGAGTAATGGTGGAGCCCCCCTGCACCACCCCACCGGCGCGCAGGTTGGCAACCATGGCGCGCGCGATACCGCGCGGGGAAACACCAAAGTGATGAAGGAAATCCTGATCCTCAACCGCGATCAGCGTGTTGGCGAGCAGCGGCGGGATGTCGGCAAAGCGCACCGGGTTGCGGTCGTCGCCACCACCGAGCAAGGTACCAATCGTCGCGGCATCCAGTCGGAATTCCCGCAGCTTTTGACCGCTTTCGCCCTGTAGACCGCTCAGTTCGTCGTTGCGCAAGCGGAAGCTGACCACCTCGGCGGGCTCGCGGCCATCCGCATGCACAAAGTCCCGGCGCCAGACACGATAATCCATCCCCGCACGAGTCCACTGGCCGGGCTCGGTCAGGGTCTGCTTCTCGCGGTAGTTCAAGGCGGCAAATTCGGCCGCGAGCTCATCGGGGCGCATCACCATGCCCTCGCGCAGCACCAAGGGACGCGCGAACACGCGGGCCGGCAACTGATACTGGCGGCTATCGAGACGCTCCCGCAGCTGGACGTCGAGATAAACCATATAAGCGACAAGCGCCAGCGCGCCCACCAGGGCCAGGAGGCCGAGCCTCACCATCCAGCGGTGCAGTCTTCCTGGTCTGGACGCCCGGGAGCGTCTGCGCTTTGTCGATGCCATATTGATGCCAAGCGTTTTAAACAACTATAGATAGGGTGTGACTGCAGCGTCGACGACCGTCGCGCCGCACTGCGCCGGGGTTTTATAAGGTCTTGGGGCCACAAGTCAAACCCGCCGCCTTGCACTTGCCCGGCGGGCAGCCATAATGCGGCCGGTAGTCGCGTACGGGCCCAGATGTCCGACCGCGCACTTTCCCGCCATCGACGACCAAGGAACACCATGCACCAATACGACCTCTACGGCATCGGCGCCGCACTGCTGGATACCGAAATTGAAGTCAGCGATGACGACCTCCAGAGCCTCGGCGTCGACAAGGGCGTGATGACCCTGGTGGACGACCACCGGCAACACCAGCTGGTCAGCGCTCTCAGCGACCACCTGGTGACAGCCAAGCGCGCCTGCGGTGGCTCCGGCGCCAACACCGTGATCGCCGCCAGCTATTTCGGCCTTAGCACCTTCTATTCCTGCAAGGTAGCAGCCGACGAAAATGGCGATTTCTATCGCGCCGATCTCGCCGACGCGGGAGTCGCCTACCCGGGCACCCTGAGCGAAGCAGAACCCGGGGTGACCGGGAAATGCCTGGTGCTGATCACACCGGACGCCGAACGCAGCATGAATACCTTCCTCGGTATCAGTGCGGGACTGTCCACAGCAGAGCTGGACATTGAAGCCCTGTCGGCGTCCCGCTGGGCCTATATCGAGGGCTACCTGGTCTCCTCCCCTACCGGCAAGGCCGCCGCCATCGAGCTTCGCCAGGCAGCTGAGCGCGCTGGCGTCAAAACGTCACTCAGCCTCTCCGACCCCGCGATGGTGCATCTGTTCCACGACGGCCTGCGGGAAATGATCGGTGATGGAGTGGACCTGTTGTTCTGCAACCGGGACGAGGCACTGGGCTTTAGCGGCACGGACAGCATTGCAGCCGCTGCCGAGGGCCTGAAAGCACACTGCCGCAGCTTTGCCATCACCCTGGGAGCAGAGGGCGCACTGCTTTGGGACGGTGAACGCGAATACCGTGTCGCGGCCCCCAAGGTACACGCCATCGACACCAACGGCGCCGGGGACATGTTTGCCGGCGCCTTCCTGTATGGCATCAATCGGGGGATGTCGTTCGAGGAGGCCGGCGAACTGGCCTGCCGGGCCGCCGGCCAGGTGGTCAGCCAGTATGGGCCGCGACTGCGCCCGGACCAGCACGGCGAACTGCTCACGGCAGAAGTGGAAGCCCGCGACGCCGAGTAGCAGGTAACTGTTCTCCGTAAACCCAGCTTTCGATTCGGGCGCCTCAGGCGCCCTCTCCCTCCAGCATGGGAAGGTCGGTCGCCGCGGCGATACCAAACCCCTGGGCGAAATCCACCCCGAGTAGCCGAAGCTGCCCGATCAATTCCGGGGTCTCGGCGTACTCGGCGATCGTGCTGATACCCATGGACTTCGCCAGGTGATTGACGGTACTGACAATAGCGCTGTCGATTTCGTCGTCGAGCATGTTGCGCACGAAGCTGCCATCGATCTTGAGGAAATCCACCGGGAGCTGGCGCAGGTAGGCGAGCGACGACGCACCACGCCCGAAGTCATCCAGTGCAAAGGTACATCCCGCCGCACGCAACTTGTGAATGAATACCAGCGCCCGCTCCAGATTGTTGATGGCACTGGTCTCGGTAATCTCGAACTGCACTCGGGAGGGAGGCACCCCGGCCTCTGTGAGCGCTTCCAGCACAAAGTCGGCAAAGAACTCGTCGCCGAGACTCAGGCCGGAGATATTGATGGCGTAGCTGTGCCCGGTCAGACCGTGGCGCTGCTCCACTGCCATGTAGTCGAAAATCCGGCGGATCACCCAGCGATCCACCTCTTCGATCAGTCCATAGCGCTCTGCCGCGGGCAGAAAATCCCCCGGAGAAATCACATCGCCATCGCGCCCGCGCATCCGCACCAGCACCTCATAGTGGTGCAGCCGGTCTTCATGCTGCAAAGCCACCACCGGCTGCCGATACAGCAACAGTCGCTCCTCACGTAACGCCGCGTGAATCTCGGCCACCCAGGTACTCTGCCGGCGCTTTTCCAGCACCCGGCGCGAATCGCTGAACAGTTTGACCCGGTTGCGCCCCTGCTCCCGAGCCGCACAGCAGGCGTCGTTGGCAGAGGCCAGCAGCTGACCGGCAGGAGGCGAGGCGCGATCGACGGCCACGGCACCGATGGAGATGGCGACGCGGCTTTCACGGCCGTCCCAGGTAAAGACAAAGCCCTGCACTGCCTCCCGCAGTCGTACCACCACGCGCCGGGCTTCCTCGATGGTGCAGTCGCGCAACAGGACCGCGAATTCATCGCTGCCTACCCGGGCAAACACATCTTCAGGGGACAGGCTCTGGCGCAGCTGATCCGCCAGCTGGCGAATCAGCTGATCACCCGCGGCGTAACCCAGCGTGTCATTCACGACCTTGAACTGGTAGATATCGAGATACAGCAGCACATGGTGCTGCCGCCGGTCCTTACAGTTTGCGAGCGCACGCTGGAGTTCGCTCTCAAAGTACTGGCGGTTGGGGAGGTGGGTGAGGCTGTCGTGGCTGGATTGCCAGCTGATACGGGAAAACAGGCGGCGCTCTTCGGAGACTTCGCGCATCACCACCACAAACCCGGTGACCTCACCTTCGGCGCGTACCGTCTGCACCTGCACCGACACCTCGAGCAATACCTCACCGAGGTCATCGGTGCGTGGGATGGCGGCGATGAATTCCCGCCCGTCGGCGAGGGCTCCCCCCTCGCGGTCACCGCTGCCGGCGAGCAACGGTGGCAGCGGTTTGCCCTCGGTGTCAGCCAGCTTCAGGCCGTCGTCGAGAAAGCGCCCCGGCTTCAGGGCCAGGGCGCCGCCGATCAACTCACCGGCCAGGGGATTACAGTAAGTCACCCTGCCGGCGGCGTCGGTGACGATCACGCCGTCAGCCACCTCCGCCAGAGCCACCTCGGCCGCACCCGGCAGCAGGTGCGGTATCCGCTCCGATCCAGCGGAAAGCTCTGACAGTGCCCCCAGGGGCTCTGTCGACTCGGGATCGAATTCAGTCACGACGACGCATTCCGTTTACTGTCCGACTTCTGCCAAAGCATCAGAGATTGGCTTGCAGGAACATCTTCAGCTTTTCATCCTCAAACGCACGCTGCAGCGTGGCGCTGAGCAACTGGTTCAAGCGGGCTTCCACTTCTTCCTTGCTGGGTTTGATCAGGTTGCGATCTTTGCCGCTGGAACGGTAGGTGCCAAAGTAAGTGGCGCCGCCAATCCTGACCTCCAGCTGGATCTGTGCCTCACTGTCCACCTTGCTGGTGTAGAGCTTATTGGGACTGTCGTATTTCAGCCCAGTCAGGTTTGCGACCACCTGCACCCGCGCTGAAGGATCTGCAGCAGGGACCGTGCGGAAACCCCACTCGGCAAAGCCCTCGGCCAGGGTCTCGGCGAGTGCATCCTCGACATTATTGGCGAGCCGGACATTGGAGCTATCGGCATAAATCCCGCCGAGGGAACCGAGTCCGCCGCCGGGCAGCTTATTGCCTCCGCGCACACTGAGCGTATAGCCGCTGCCAATCACACTGGGAGCCACTTCCACTTGCGGTCGCACCTGAATCTGAATCGGGCTGTGTGCACAGGCGACCAGGGTGCAGAGGCCCAAAATCATGAACAACTTCTTCACGGTATCCTCCGTTGTGTTATTTCCATAGCTGAGAGCAGGTTCGTTGCTTGCGAACCACAAAAGTTCAGTCGAACTGGTTTATCCGTGCTGGTGATGATGATGGTGCTCGCTATCCGCCTGCAAGCCCCGCACCGGCAGGACCACCTCGCGGATCTCACCATTGGCAAAAAGCAGACGCAGTGACAAATTGTCACCGGCTCGCAGTTTCACGCCTTCCAGCATTACGTGCAGGCCGCCCGGCGCCATCTTTACTGATTGGCCGGCGGGGATGGCCAGCGCCTCCACGGGACGCATACGACTGATACCATCCCGCTCCACGGTAGTGTGCAGACTCGCCAGAGCCTGCGCCGATTGGGCGATTTCGACTCCGGTCAGACTACGCCCCTCCCGGGCGTGGTTTTTCAGTTCCAGATAGGCTGCGCTGGTCGACAGCCCGGGCAGGGTTTCACGAACAAACCCACCGATCTCCAGGGCAGTCCCCTGGGCAAAAGTGACACCCGCAGTGGCGAGTAACAAGGCCGCCGCTATCAGCCCTTTATTGACCACAGTTTTCATATTGTCAGGTCCCGTCCGTTTTCATCAGGATCAGTCGCGGGGACGCGCCGAGTTTGATGTCCCCGCGCACGCGATAGCCCATGACAGCTTCCCGTAACTGCTGGTAGATCCAGCGTCCCTCCGCGTCATTTCGCGCAACAATGAGTACCCGCAGATCCTCCCGACGAATCCGCTCTGCAACCTCTTTTAGCAGCGCCGTGACCGCTGCATTACGGGAGGAAAGCGAAGCCTCCGGGAGAGAAATATTCTCCCCCTCAGGGAGATCCGCGCTCGCGCGACTGCGCTCCTGCGCCAGCTGTGTGCGCACCTCGGCGACCAGGGGATTACCCGGTGCCAGCTCATCCGCACGGTTCAGAAAACTGTTTACTTCCGCAAATGAACGGCGCCGCAAAGCCTCCCGGGCGCGCTCCACGAACTCGATGATGATGGTCTGAATGCCCGTGGCAGCCTGCGTATTATCGGGATCCAGCTGGCGCACACGCAGGTAGTAGTCGTAAGCGCTGGCACCGGCAGGCTGGGTCAGGAACCCCTCACGCTGTGCAGCTTCGGCACGCTGCAGAAAGTAAGCGACATTGCGCTGGCGGATCTCTTCCGGCGACGGGCGGGGAGGTTCAACCTTCTCTGGCAGCGGCACCGCTCTCGGGGCCGGCACTGGCGGAGTGGTAACACAGCCAGCCAGCAGCAAGGCGGCCAGCACCAACCCGATCCTGCGACAGGAGAGCAGTTCTGAAAACACCGTCGACTCCACTGTTGTTTTTCCCACCCGCTATGACCACTATACTGCCGTGCTCGCACGACAGTGAACTGACCGTCCACCATGCAGTCTGAATGACTTGGTGGCCCCGGTTACCAGACTATTTGACCCGAATATAAAGAATTTATACCCCGATGGCTGTGACAAGCGACAGTTTCCGCAAAATTTTCCTGATCCTGGCAGCCGTCCTGGCCCTGGCCACTCATCCCGCCTCGGCTCAGTCGCCTTTCGGCAGTGATCCCCTTGGGGCCGCACAGGACACTGAGTTCCTGCCGGTGGATGATGCCTACCAGCAGGACTTCCTGTTTCTCGAAAGCGGAACCAGCGTCATATTCCAGATAGCGCCTGAGTACTATCTGTATCGCGACAAGCTCGCACTCTTCCAGGTGGATGGCGACAGCAAGACCCCGCTGCCGCTGGAGATCCCCGAAGGCGAGGTCATCTGGGATGATTATTTCGAGAAAGAGACCGAGGTCTACCGGCTGCAACTGGAAATCCCTCTCGCGACTTCCGGCCAGGAGCGGATGAAGCTGGAGGTACACTACCAGGGCTGCGCCGATGCAGGGCTCTGCTACCCGCCACAGATTCGCCAATTCGACCTGGACCTGGCCCAAGGCGTGGCCACACCGATCGCGCCCGCAGCCCCGACGCCGCTGAACTCGGCCACCCCCACGGCCAGCGCGAGCGAGAGCGCCACCCTTGGACTCCCACTGGCGATACTGCTGGCATTTCTCGGCGGCATGGTCCTGAACTTCATGCCCTGTGTGTTCCCGGTACTGTCCATCAAACTGCTGTCCATTACCCAGGCCAACCAGCACAGCCACGAGCGTCACTGGCACGGCTGGGCCTATAGCGCGGGAGTGATCGCCAGCTTTGTCGCTATCGCTGCTGTAATGCTCATGCTGCGAGCCGGTGGCGAAGCGGTGGGCTGGGGCTTCCAGCTGCAGTCACCGGCAATGGTGGCCGGCCTCGCGTACCTATTCTTTATCATGGGGCTCAGCCTTTCCGGCCTCACCGAGATCGGCGGCCGCCTGATGGGGCTCGGCCAGGGCATCGGCAACCCACGCCAGCTGCGCGGCTCGCTCGCCACCGGTGCCCTTGCAACCCTGGTCGCCAGCCCCTGCACCGCACCGCTGATGGGTTCTGCGTTGGGCTTTGCCGTCACCCAGCCTGCGGCTATCGCTCTGCTCGTATTTGCCGCATTGGGCGCCGGTATGGCAGCCCCCTTCTTGCTGCTGACCTACGCCCCCGGACTGATCGACCGGTTGCCCCGCCCGGGGCCGTGGATGGATCGCCTCAAACAATTGCTGGCGTTCCCCATGTACCTGACCGCTGTATGGTTGCTTTGGGTGCTGGGGCGGCAGAGTGGCAGTGATGGTGTTGCCCTGGTACTGGCAGGTGCGGTCGCCATCGCCTTTGCCCTGTGGCTGTGGCCGCGCCCGCAGTGGCGATGGGGCAGCGGCAGCCTGGCACTGATCGCCTTCGCCGGCGCCCTGTTGCTGCTGCCGCGACTCGAGACGACGCCAGGCGCAAGCAGCGCCGCAGCCGCATCCGACTACTGGCAGCCATACTCTCCCGAGCGCCTGGCCGAAGCCCGCAATGAAGGCAGACCGGTGTTGATCAATATGACCGCTGCCTGGTGCATCACCTGCCTGGCCAATGAAAAGGTCGTACTTTCCAGTGACTCGGTCGCAGAGGCGGTCTCCTCTCTCGAGGTTGTGGCCCTGAAGGGCGACTGGACCAACCAGGATCCGCGGATTACTGAGTTGCTCGCCCGCTACGGCCGCACCAGCGTCCCCCTCTACCTGGTCTATCCTGCTGACGGTGGCGAAGCCCGCATCCTTCCCCAGGTGCTCACCCGTGACGGCCTGATCACTGAACTGCAAGCGGCTGCCGCCCCCGAGGCAGGGGCCGCCATCGCCGCCGAGGCGTCCCGCTGACGACCAAACCCAGCTGACCATGGATTCGGGCAAAAAAGACAACCCCAAGGGCTTTCTTGCCTCAAAAAGCGAAGAAAAGCGGGGCAACTGCGCCTAACGTCGCTTCTTGACTGATCGGCCATGGACACAAGGTCACTTTTCCGGCACACTCGCCAGAATTTCGGGGCAAGTTGGTCTAATGTGTGACTTTGTCCGCAAGATTGCCGACATTCCCCACCATTTTGTGACTGAATCACGCTTTTCCTTCAGAGCTATTCATGGCGAAACTTCTGCTGTTGCACGGCCCGAATCTCAACATGCTCGGCACACGCGAGCCGGAGATCTATGGCGCAACCACCCTGGCGGAGATCGACCGGGAGGCCCGCGGCCTGTGCGAGAACGCCGGCCACCAGCTGGACGCGTTTCAGAGCAACAGCGAGGGCGCCCTGGTCGACCGCATTCAGGCGGCCGGCAAGGAGGGCATTGATTTCATCGTGATCAACCCCGCCGCCTACACCCACACCAGTGTGGCCCTGCGCGATGCGCTGGCGGCGGTAGCGATTCCCTTTATCGAGCTGCACCTGTCGAACCCGCACGCGCGGGAGGCATTCCGACACCGCTCATATCTTTCAGACCTTGCCCGCGGTGTCATCTGCGGGTTCGGCGCACACAGTTATACCCTGGCGTTGCAGGCGGCCATGCATCAGCTGGCATCGACGCCGGATCAATCCTGACGTGAAAAAACACTACGAGTGAAGACCTATGGATATCCGCAAGATCAAAAAACTGATTGAACTGCTTGAAGAGTCCGACATCGGCGAACTGGAGATCAAGGAGGGCGAAGAGTCCGTCCGTATCAGTCGCGGTGTGAGCGGTGCGGTTCAGGCTGCGGCCGCGATGGCACCGATGCCGGCACCCGCCGCAGCGCCGGCACCAGCAGCACCGGCCCCCGCAGCGCCGGCTGCCCAGGCGGAGGAATCAGTTCCCGCGCTCACCGGACATGCAGTCAAGTCCCCCATGGTTGGCACTTTCTATGCCGCTTCCAGTCCCGGCGCCGAGCCCTTCGTCAAAGTGGGCCAGCAGGTCAAAGTGGGCGATGTGATCTGTATCGTCGAGGCCATGAAGATGATGAACCAGATCGAGGCCGACAAGGCCGGTACTATCGAGAGCATCCTGGTGGAAGACGGACAGCCGGTGGAGTTTGACCAGCCGCTCGTGACCATCGTCTGAGCGGGGTGAATCGGCATGTTTGATAAAGTACTGATCGCCAATCGCGGCGAAATCGCCCTGCGCGTACTCCGCGCTTGTAAAGAGATGGGTATCGCCACGGTCGCCGTCCACTCTCAGGTGGACCGGGACCTGAAACATGTGCGTCTCGCCGACGAGGCCGTGTGCATCGGCCCCAACCCGTCGCCGCAGAGCTACCTGAACATTCCCGCCATCATCTCCGCGATGGAGATCACCGACTCGGTTGCCGTCCACCCGGGCTATGGCTTCCTGGCGGAAAATGCGGACTTCGCAGAGCAGGTGCAGAAGAGCGGTTTCACCTTTATCGGGCCTGATGCGGATGTGATCCGCCTGATGGGTGACAAGGTGTCCGCCATCGCCGCCATGAAAAAAGCCGGCGTACCCACCGTGCCGGGCTCCGATGGCCCACTGCCCGCGAACGGCGAGCGCTGCCTGGAAATCGGCCGCAAGGTCGGCTACCCGGTGATCATCAAGGCCGCAGCCGGTGGCGGTGGCCGCGGCATGCGTGTAGTCCACACCGAGGCGGCGCTGCTGAACGCCATCTCCGTGACCAAGTCCGAAGCCAAGGCCGCCTTTGGCGATGATACGGTCTACATGGAGAAATTCCTGCAGAACCCGCGCCATGTGGAAATCCAGGTGATGTCTGATGGCCAGGGCAACGCCATTCATCTGGGCGACCGCGACTGCTCTTTGCAGCGCCGTCACCAGAAGGTTCTGGAGGAGGCGCCAGCCCCGGGCATTCCGGACAAGGTGCGCCAGGATGTCTATGAAGCCTGTGTCCAGGCCTGTATCGAGATCGGCTACCGGGGCGCTGGCACCTTCGAGTTCCTGTACGAGGATGAGCGCTTCTACTTCATCGAGATGAATACCCGCATCCAGGTGGAGCACCCCGTCAGTGAGATGGTGACCGGAGTGGACCTGATCAAGGAACAGATTCGTGTCTGTGCGGGCGAGAAGCTATCCCTCAAGCAGGAAGACATCGTCATCCGCGGCCACTCCTTCGAGTGCCGTATTAATGCCGAGGACCCGAAGACCTTCTTCCCCAGTCCGGGCAAGGTGAATAACTTCCACGCCCCCGGTGGGCTCGGTGTGCGGGTGGACTCCCATCTGTACTCCGGCTACTCGGTGCCACCCAATTACGACTCCATGATCGCCAAGGTGATCACTCACGCGCAGACTCGTGAAGCGGCACTGGCGCGCATGCGCGTCGCCCTGTCGGAACTGATCGTCGACGGCATCAAGACCAACATCCCCCTGCAGGTGGATCTGGTCAACGACGCTGCCTTCGCCCAGGGCGGAGTGAACATTCACTATCTCGAGAAAAAACTGGGCCTGTAACCGGCCCGCGGGCGCCGGCAACGGCGCCCTTGCTCCCAACCCCCACACGCCTTACCTTTGCAGCCTGCGTCCTACCCGCCAGGCGCCAGCCCGCACCCGGCGGTCGTTGACCCCAGCCCTACCCCATAGTGGAGAAGTACCCATGCCCTGGTTGCAACTGCGTGTAGACACCGACCGCGAACAGGCGGAACGCATCGAAGATGCCCTGCTCTTTGCCGGCGCCGTGTCTGTCACCCTACAGGACAATGCCGACCAGCCCATTCTGGAACCCGGGCTCGGTGAAGTACCGCTGTGGGACCAGACCCGGGTCACGGGGCTGTTCGATGCCGAAGTAGATACCGCCGTCACCGAAGCCAAGGCCGCGTCCTTCCTGTGCGAACTGCTGCCCAATGCGCGCTGGGAGCAACTGGAGGATAAGGACTGGGAGCGGGAGTGGATGTCCCACTACAAGCCGATCCAGTGCGGGGAGCAGCTGTGGATCTGCCCCAGCTGGTGCGAACCGCCGCAACCGGACGCGGTGAACCTGATGCTGGACCCCGGACTGGCCTTTGGCACCGGCACCCACCCGACGACGTTCCTCTGCCTGCAGTGGCTCTCCCGGGAGCCCGTTGAGGGCAAGAGCGCGATCGACTTCGGCTGCGGCTCGGGCATCCTCGGTATTGCCGCCCTGCTGCTCGGAGCCAGCGCGGCGCGAGGAACGGATATCGACCCCCAGGCGCTGCTGGCAAGCCGCGAAAATGCCGCCCGTAACGGCGTCGCTCCGGAGCGCTTCCCGGTCTACCTGCCGGAACAGATGCCCGACGAGCCCGCGGACATCATGCTGGCAAACATTCTCGCCGGCCCACTGGTTGAACTGGCGCCACACCTGTTGGCCCTTACCCGGGTCGGCGGACGCCTCTGTCTGTCCGGTGTTCTGGCCTCCCAGGCAGATCAGGTGCGGGCAGCCTATGAAAAGCAGGTAGAGTTTGATCCGGTTGCCTGCAAAGATGACTGGGTCTGCCTGTCCGGTACCCGGGTGCGCTAGCCGCAGCATGGTGAGCGCTTACACGCGCTCACACGCACTTACATCGCCGGGTAACGGACTGATAAACTTGGCCATCGCCCAAAGGTCGTCAAACTTTCATGTCGCAACTGGTTACCCGCTGCCCCCACTGCAGCACCTCTTTTCACGTCAATGAAGAACAGCTGCGTGCAGCCCGCGGCGCCGTTCGCTGCGGCTCCTGCCTGCAGGTATTCCGCGCGGATGAAAATATCGTTTTCAGCGAGAGCAGCCCCGGAGCCCAGAAGGACCTGGAGGCACTGCTCGAGGACGACGACTTCCTGATCCACGACGACATCGAACTGGACGGTGAGGACGACGAGCCAACGCCCCCCACCATGCCCACCGAGCCAGAACCCGGCGAAACAGAGGAGAACGACGGACCACTGATCGCCGACGCCTTCGGTGACGCCCATTGGCGGGAGTTCTCCCACGCGCCCGCGGACGATCGGCAGAAAACCGAGGACAGTGAGGACGATGACCCGGGCTTCCTGTTGTCCGATGATGATGAGAGGGACGACCCCTGGGGCGAGCCCCTCGATGATTTACCGCGCACCCGGCAGGCTCGCGGCCCCCATCACAAGCCTGCGGAGCGAGATCCTTTCTCGGAGCGCCTGCACGAGATCGAATCCCATGCCGAGGCCACTGCGCGTGGATCGGAGAGCGAATCTGAAGCCATTCACGCGAGACCGCAGCGGGAACAACTGATTTCCTCCATTGAGCCGGCACCCCTGGAGGTGCGCTGGCAGCCGGAGCGGGACCGCCGCGTCCCGAGCTGGCTCTGGTGGCTGCTGGCCCTGCTGTTGGCTGCCACGCTGCTGGCCCAGCTGGCCTTCTTCCGCTTCGATACCCTGAGCAAGCGGGAGCCCTGGCGGGCGCTTTACAGCCAGCTGTGCCCGCAACTCGGCTGCGAGCTTCCCGAACTGGTGGATACCGGGGCAATCCGCACATCCAACCTGGTGGTCCGCAGCCATTCTGAGCTCGAGGGTGCGCTGGTGGTGGATGCCGTACTTCTCAACACCGCGGATTTCGACCAGCCCTTCCCGGCCCTGCTACTCACATTCAGCGACCTCAAGGACCGCCCCGTGGCGAGCCGCATATTCAGCCCGCGAGATTACCTCCAGGGAGAACTGGCCGGTCGCAAGCAGATGCCGACTGGAAGCCCCGTCCATATCGGGCTGGAGATCGTGGATCCGGGCCCGGAAGCAGTCAACTACCAGCTGCAGATTGCGCCGTCGGAACAGTGAAAAGCACGCAGCTTCGGCGCATTTTTCAACAAAAGCTGCGCAATACTCGCTCTAAACGCGCAACAGGCAACCAGATTGCGCGCTTTTTCGCTTTTCCATTCGCAGAGCAGCCGCTATCATAGGCCGCTCTTTGTTCGAGCCATCCCCTGCGGGAGTGCGGCTCCTTTGGCGTCAAATCCGCGGAGCGAGTCGTGTCCAGCAACATTGCCATCGGCCCCTATGCTATCGGCAACCCGGTAATCCTGGCCCCCATGGCCGGCGTTACAGACCGCCCCTTTCGGCAGCTGTGCCGGAAACTTGGCGCCGGGCTGGTGGTGTCGGAGATGGTGACTTCGGATACCCGCCTGTGGAACAGCCGCAAGTCTCGGTTTCGACTGGACCACAGCGGAGAAACTGCGCCCATTTCGGTGCAGATCGCCGGTGGCGACCCGGAGATGATGGCAAACGCAGCGCAGGAAAACGTGCGCCGCGGCGCCCAGATTATCGACATCAACATGGGCTGCCCGGCAAAGAAGGTTTGCAAGAAAGCGGCGGGCTCGGCCCTGCTGCGGGACGAAAAATTGGTCGCGGATATTCTGGAAGCCGTGGTCCAATCCGTCTCAGTACCAGTGACGCTGAAAATCCGCACCGGCTGGTGTCCGGAAAGCAAAAACGGCGTCACGGTGGCCAGAATGGCGGAGGACATCGGAATCTCAGCACTGGCGGTACACGGGCGCACACGGGCCTGTGGCTACCACGGTCAGGCTGAATTCGATACCATTGCCGACATCGTATCCAGGGTGAAGATTCCAGTTTTCGCCAATGGTGACATCACCGGACCAGAACGGGCGCGAGAAGTGCTCGACTATACCGGTGCCGCTGCAGTCATGATCGGCCGTGCAGCACAGGGACGGCCATGGATCTTTCGGGAGATAGCCCACTACCTCGCCACCGGCGAGCGGCTGCCCGAACCCTCACTGGAAGAAGTCAGGGATATTTTGCTCGCCCACTTGGGCGAATTGCACCGTTTCTACGGTGAAGTGATGGGGGTCCGTATCGCCCGGAAGCACGTCGGGTGGTACCTGAAGACACTCGCGGGGAGCGAGTCCTTTCGCAAGACCTTTCTCCAATTGGATTGCGCAGAAGCACAACATGCCAGCGTTCATACCTGGTTTGAACGCCGAATAAATAGAGGGGCAAAAGCGGCATGAATAACGAAGCACTGATTCCGGACGCCAACAGCGAAGAGGCGTCTACCGGGGGACAGACTCAACTGGCACAGCCTCAGCAGCAGTCGCTGCGCGATGCGGTTGAGCAGGCGATGGAAAATTACTTTCGCCACCTGGATGGCCAGATGGTGACTGATGTTTACGACATGGTTCTGTCTGAAATCGAAGCGCCCATGCTGGAAGTGGTGATGAAATACACCCGCCACAACCAGACGCGCGCTGCGCAGCTGCTCGGTCTGAACCGCGGCACCCTGCGCAAGAAGCTGAAGCGCTACGGGCTGCTGTAAGCGCACGCGGCACTTACCGCCGAACACCATGAGGGGGGATGAGGTTACTCATCCCCCCTCGCTATTTGCTGGCGACAGGAATTTTGCCGCCAGCCGCTGCCGGCCAAGCCCTGTGATGCAAGTCCCGGGCATGCGGCTTTAGAACCCAGCAGCACCTCTTCTCTCTGCACTGCATCAGAGAAAGCTACCCTTTTCAGAAACCCAAATGGACCAAGTGCTATGACTGACAAGGTTGCGATTCGCCGCGCGCTGATCAGCGTTTCGGATAAAAACGGAATCGTGGAATTCGCCCGGGAGCTCTCCGCCATGGGCGTGGAAATCCTCTCCACCGGCGGCACGCACCGCCAGCTCAAGGAAGCCGGCATTCCGGTCGTGGAAGTCTCCGACTACACCGGTTTCCCCGAGATGATGGACGGGCGTGTAAAAACCCTGCACCCCAAGGTTCACGGCGGCATCCTCGGTCGCCGCGGCACTGATGACACGGTCATGTCAGAGCACGGCATTACCCCCATCGACATGGTAGTGGTGAACCTCTACCCCTTCGCCCAGACTGTGGCCAAGCCGGACTGCACCCTGCCCGACGCCATTGAGAACATCGATATCGGCGGCCCGACCATGGTCCGTGCCGCGGCGAAGAACCATAAGGACGTCGCCATCGTCGTTAATGCGTCTGACTACACCGGTATCATCGACGAGATGAAAACCAGTGATGGCGCCCTGAGCCAGGCCAGCCGCTTCGACCTGGCGGTAAAAGCCTTCGAGCACACCGCCGGCTACGACGGCGCCATCGCCAATTACCTGGGTGCGATCAAGGACGGTGAGAAGGAAGCATTCCCGCGCACCTTCAACAGCCAGTTCATCAAGAAACTGGATCTGCGCTACGGCGAGAACCCGCACCAGAAGTCCGCCTTCTACGTCGAGGCCAATCCCGCCGAAGCCAGCATCGCCACCGCCGAGCAAATCCAAGGCAAGGAACTCTCCTACAACAACATCGCCGACACCGATGCGGCGCTGGAGTGCGTCAAGGCCTTCAGCGATCCAGCGTGTGTGATCGTGAAGCACGCCAACCCCTGTGGTGTGGCCATCGCCGATACGATCGGTAAGGCCTACGACCTGGCCTTCGCCACCGATACCGAATCCGCTTTTGGCGGCATCATTGCCTTCAACCGCGAGCTGGACGGCGAGACTGCCAAGACCATCGTCGATCGCCAGTTCGTCGAGGTGATCATCGCCCCTTCGGTATCCGATGAGGCCCGCGCTGCCGTCGCTGAGAAGAAAAATGTACGCCTGCTGGTCTGCGGCCAGTGGAGCGATGAGCGCCAACCGGCCCTGGACTACAAGCGCGTCAACGGCGGCCTGCTGGTGCAGGATCGCGATGACGGCATCATCACCGCCTCAGATCTGAAGGTCGTGAGCAAGCGCCAGCCGACCGAGGAAGAAATCCGCGATCTGCTGTTCACCTGGAAAGTGGCCAAGTTCGTGAAATCGAACGCCATCGTCTACGGCAAGGACGGTCGCACCATCGGCGTGGGCGCGGGCCAGATGAGCCGCGTGAACTCAGCCCGTATCGCGGCCATCAAAGCCGAACACGCCGGCCTCGAGGTGAAGGGTTCCGTGATGGCTTCCGACGCCTTTTTCCCTTTCCGTGACGGCATCGACAACGCCGCTGCCGTGGGTATCAGCTGCGTGATCCAGCCCGGCGGCTCCATCCGCGACGAGGAAGTCATCGCCGCGGCCGACGAGCACGACATGGCCATGGTCTTCACCGGCATGCGGCATTTCCGCCACTGACCGGCACTTCTCGCAAGCCGGCCCCTCGGGCCGGCTTTTTCTTGCCCGCCCGGTTTCCGGGCTAGAATAGCGCATCTTTTGATTTTCAATGCCTTCAAGAGGGGGATCCCGGAATGAACATACTGGTTATTGGCGCCGGCGGCCGCGAGCACGCTTTAGCCTGGAAAGTGGCGCAGAACCCGGCAGTAAAGGCCGTGTTCGTCGCTCCGGGTAACGCAGGCACTGCCCGCGAGCCCAAGCTGCAGAACGTCGCCATCGGTGTGGACAACTTCTCTGCCCTGGCGGATTTCGCCGAAGCCAATAATGTCGAGCTGACCATCGTCGGGCCGGAAGCTCCGTTGGTGGACGGTATTGTCGACTTCTTTAATGGCCGCAGCCTGGCCATCTTCGGACCCAGCAAGGCCGCCTCACAGCTGGAGGGATCCAAGGCCTTTACCAAGGATTTCCTGCAGCGCCACAAGATCCCCACCGCCGATTACGGCAATTTCACCGAGATCGAGCCGGCGCTCGAGTTCATCCGCGAGAAAGGTGCCCCCATCGTGGTCAAGGCCGACGGTCTGGCCGCAGGCAAGGGCGTGATCGTTGCCGAGACCGAGGAACAGGCGGAGCTGGCCGTGCGCGACATGCTGTCCGGCAATGCTTTCGGCGACGCTGGCTGCCGCGTGGTGATCGAAGAGTTTCTGACCGGCGAGGAAGCCAGTTTTATCGTCATGGTGGATGGCGAGCACATTCTGCCCATGGCCACCAGCCAGGACCACAAAAGAGTTGGTGACGGCGATACCGGGCCGAATACCGGTGGCATGGGTGCCTATTCCCCCGCGCCGGTGGTCACACCGGACGTCTACGAACGCATCATGACCAAGGTAATCGAGCCAACCGTGAATGGACTCGCGTCCGAAGGTATGCCGTATACCGGGTTTCTCTATGCCGGCCTGATGATCGACAACGATGGCGAGCCACGAGTGATCGAATACAACTGCCGCTTTGGCGACCCGGAAACCCAGCCGATCATGATGCGGCTCAAGTCCGACCTGGTGAAACTGTGTCAGGCTGCACTGGACAAGAAGCTGGATCAGATCACCGCAGAGTGGGATTCACGTCCGGCCCTGGGTGTAGTGCTGGCCGCCAACGGCTACCCCGGCAGCTACCGCAAGGGTGACGCCATTTCCGGCCTGGATCGCGCCGACAGCGAGAATGCCAAAATCTTCCACGCCGGCACGGCGCTGGACGGTGAGCGCGTAGTCACCAGTGGCGGCCGCGTGCTCTGCGCCACCGCGCTTGGCGACACTGTCGCCGATGCGCAGGCCAACGCCTACCAGTGCGCCAAGGCCATTCACTGGGACGGTGTGTTCTACCGCAAGGATATTGGTTATCGTGCAGTGGAGCGGGAGCAATCCTGATCCGGTTGTGTGGGCGGCTCCCCGCCGCCCGCAAATCGAAAGATCACGAGCAGTGAGTATTGAACCATGAGTGAGCGCAGACTGACCGGTTTTGACCGGATGTTAATTCAGGCGGATCGCGCGTTGCGGACACTGAGCCCTGGCACCCCCAGCCATGGCCGCCCGTCCCCGGCCCGCAGTGAGGCCGAGACAGAATTGAGCGATGCCGAGCGCCGCCACGCGGCGGGTCTGATGCGCGTCAATCACAGTGGCGAAGTCTGCGCTCAGGCGCTCTACCAGGGGCAGGCCCTGACCGCCAAGCTACCGGAAGTCCGGGGAGAAATGGAACGCGCTGCGGACGAGGAAATCGACCATCTCGCCTGGTGCGACCAGCGTTTACGCGAACTGGACAGTCGACCCAGCCTCCTGAACCCCCTCTGGTACGGACTTTCCTTTGGCCTCGGTGCGGCAGCCGGAAAAATCAGCGACCGTATCAGCCTCGGTTTTGTTGCCGCCACGGAAGAGCAGGTATGCAAACACCTGGAGAGCCACCTGCAGCGCCTGCCGGAGCAGGACGCGAAAAGTCGCGCAGTGGTCGAACAGATGCGGATCGACGAAGAAGAGCACGGCCACGCCGCTCTGGATGCCGGAGGAACCCGCTTCCCGGCACCAATGAAAGGCCTGATGACACTGGTCTCCAAGATCATGACCAGTATCACTTATCGAATCTAAAGGTCCTCGAGGGGCGCTTGGCAGAGTCGACCAGCGCCCCACCTCTGATACTGTCAGATTTCCTCAATGCGGAAACGGTGCACAATTTCCACACCGGCATTGCGCAGCATGATAGAGGCAGAGCAGTATTTTTCCGCTGACAGTTCTACTGCGCGAGCCACCTGAGCCTCTTTGATGCCACGACCGCGGACTACGAATTCCATTTCGATGCGCTCGAACGGTGCTGGCACCGCGTCCGGGCGAACGCCCTCCAGCTCGCAGTGACAGGAAATCACGTCCTGACGGGCTTTCTTGAGGATGGAGACCACATCGTAGGAAGCACAACCTCCAACACCCAGCAGGATCATTTCCATCGGGCGGATACCGTTATCCTTCTCGCCGCCTTCCATCACCACGGAATTGCCACTACCGGCCTCGCCCACAAACATGAGACCGTCCACCCAGGTCACTTTCCCCTGCATACTTCCTCTCCTCACCATTGCAGTTGCTCATTTCACCTGCCCAATGCAGGCGGCGAAGCTTAGCACAGAAGCCCACAGCAACCTCCCGGCAACGGATTTCCGGTATAGTGGCTCAATCGCGTCACCAAAGGCCAAGCTCATGGCGCGTGTTTGAACTTTCCTCCGAACGGGAGGTCAATTGGCAGTGCCAGGGCGTAACAGGTCACACTGCGGCGCTTTACCGACCAAGACCCCTGTTGGGGGCGGGTTTTTCACGTCATAATCCGCATAGCGAATGCTTTCAGGTCTGGGTCGGACATAAGAGTGAACAATAAGGAGTAGATCCGTGACGGTTGCTACCGAAGAACCCCTATCCACCGGTAATATCGAGGACTTCCTCGCCCATTGCCATCGCCGCCGTTACCCGGCCAAGAGCACCATCATCTACGCTGGTGACCGATGCGAATCCCTCTATTTCATCATGCGTGGCTCGGTCACCGTATTGATCGAGGACGACGAGGGCCGCGAGATGATCGTCGCCTACCTGAACGACGGCGACTTCTTCGGCGAGATGGGCCTGTTCGATCAGGACACCCGCAGCGCCTGGGTCCGCACCAAGACGGAATGTGAAGTAGCGGAAATCTCCTACTCCAAGTTCCAGGAACTGAGCCGTCAACATCCGGAATTCCTGTTCGCCCTGGCCACCCAGATGGCCGGCCGACTGCGTAACACCACCCGCAAGGTGGGCGACCTGGCATTCCTTGACGTCACCGGCCGAGTCGCACGCACCCTGCTCGACCTGTGTAACGAGCCTGATGCCATGACCCACCCGGAAGGTATGCAGATCAAGATCACCCGCCAGGAAATCGGCCGTATCGTCGGCTGCTCCCGCGAGATGGTCGGCCGTGTACTGAAGACACTGGAAGAACAGGGGCTGGTGTCGGTGAAGGGCAAGACCATGGTGGTTTACGGCACACGCTGATGTGCCCAGTGTATGGGCACTAGCACGATACTCTGTGTTCAGCACAAAAAAGGGCGACCCGAGGTCGCCCTTTTTGTTTTCTTCTCCGGCCTGCCAACCGTCAGTTGAACATCTCCAGCAGGCGGCGCCCGGGTTCCTTGTCCCGCATAAAGGCCTCACCGACCAGGAACGCGTGTACATCGTGACCGCGCATGGCCGCTACATCGTCTGTGGTATGGATGCCGCTCTCGGTCACCACAATGCGGTCGTCCGGGATACGATCCAGCAGCTGAAAAGTCGTTTCCAGCTGCACATCGAAGGTGTGCAGGTTGCGGTTGTTGATACCGATCAGGCGGTTGGGCAGCGCCAGAGCCCGCTCCAGCTCTTCACCATCGTGCACTTCCACCAATACATCCAGGCCGACCTCCTGGGCCAGGCCGTTGAGATCGCGCATCTGCCCATCTTCGAGGCAGGCAGCGATCAGCAGGATGCAGTCGGCACCAAGGGCACGGGCTTCATAGACCTGGTAAGGATCAACGGTAAAGTCCTTGCGCAGTACCGGCAGCCGCACTGCACTGCGGGCCTGCTGCAGATAGGCATCAGCGCCCTGGAAAAAATCCACATCGGTGAGCACTGACAGACAGGCTGCGCCGCCCTTCTCATAGCTGGTGGCGATCTCCGCGGGAATAAAATCCTCCCGGATCACGCCCTTGCTTGGCGAGGCCTTTTTGATTTCCGCGATGACTGCAGCCTCACCGGCAGCAATCTTTTGCTCGATGGCAGTGACAAATCCCCGCGCCGGTGACTGCGCCAGTGCGCGTTCCCGCACGTCGGCCAATGGAAGCACTCGGCTGCGCTCGTCAACCTCTTGCCACTTGCGCTCGACAATGGTCTTCAGGATGGTCGGGGTACTCACTGGCCTACCTCCTCGGGCCGGAAGGCACTGGTGAAAGCAGCGAGATCATTGATCTTTTCTGCCGCCAGACCACTGGCAATGGCATCCTGAGCCATGGCCACGCCCTGCTCGGCCGAGTCGGCCAAACCGCTGACATAGATCGCCAGACCTGCATTCAGTGCAATCAGATCGGCGGCTTTGTCTGCAACTTCGGACTGGCGCTTGCCCAGCGCGTCCTGAATCAATGCCAGTGACTGCGCCGCACCATCGACACAGAGGCCTTCCAGACTACGGCGCTCAATGCCGAAGTCCTCCGGGCGCAATGTGCGCTCGAGCAGTTCACCGCCCTTCAGTTCGACGGCATAGGTATCGGCAGCGAGACTCATCTCGTCGAGGCCGTCATCACTGTGGATGACCAGCACGTGTTCAGAGCCCAGGGTTTGCAGTACCTCTGCCAGCATGCGGCAGTAGGCTCGGTCGTAGACACCGATAACCTGACGCTTGACCCCGGCCGGATTGGTCAGCGGGCCGAGCAAATTGAAAATCGTGCGCATGCCGAGCGCACGGCGCGGCCCCACCGCATGACGCACCGCACGGTGAAAAGTGGGAGCAAACATAAAGCCCACGCCAATCGTATCGATGCAGCGCGCCACTTGTTGGGCGTCTAGCTCCAGGTAAATACCGGCCCGCTCCAGCAGATCGGCAGCACCACTACTGGAAGAGACAGAGCGGTTGCCGTGCTTGGCGACATGGGCACCAGCGGCAGCCGCTACGAAGCTGGCGGCACTGGAGACATTGAACAGGTTGGCTCCATCACCACCGGTACCGACGATATCCACCGCGTTTTCATGCTGCAGGGGGACCTTGATGGCCAGCTCGCGCATGGTCTCCACGGCGCCGGTAATTTCATCGACAGTTTCGCCACGGATCCGCAGCGCGACCAGCAGCCCGGCGATCTGCCCTTCGTCGGCCTCGCCGCGCATAATCTGTCCCATGACTTCGCGCATCTCCGCGCGACTGAGGTGCTCGTTATTCACCAGCTTGGCGATGGCTTCCTGAATCAGCATACCCCTCCCCTTGTTGTTTTCGTTGAGTGACTCGGGTCGCTTCAGGACTCGAGGAAGTTGCGCAGCATATCGTGGCCGTGCTGAGTGAGGATCGACTCGGGATGGAATTGCACCCCTTCCACCGCCAGCTCGCGGTGACGCAGCCCCATGATCTCATCGATCTCCCCGTCCTCGGTCTCGGTCCAGGCGGTGACCTCCAGGCAATCCGGCAGGCTGCCTTTTTCTACCACCAGCGAATGGTAGCGGGTGGCCTCGAACGGGTTCGACAGGTTGTGGAACACCCCCAGGTTGTTGTGCACGATGGGAGATGTCTTACCGTGCATCACCTTGCCGGCGCGCACCACACGCCCGCCAAACACCTGGCCGATACTCTGGTGCCCCAAACAGATCCCCAGAATGGGGGTACGCCCGGCGAAACGACGGATGGTGTCGAGGGAGATACCCGCCTCATTGGGCGTACACGGACCGGGGGAAATCACAATTTTCTCCGGTGCCATTTCCTCGATATCAGCCACGGCGATCTCGTCGTTGCGCTTGACCACCACGTCCGCACCCAGCTCCGCCATGTACTGCACTACGTTCCAGGTAAAGGAGTCGTAGTTATCGATCATCAAAATCATCGCGCAGATCCTCCGGGTGTCTTCTCTGCCGGCTCGAGCGGTATATCCTGCATACGCTTCTGCAAACGGGCCAAGGCTTCTTGTGTAGCGCGCAGCTCGCGCAATATCTCGGTTTGGCTGGGAGGCAGTTGCAGCTCGTCCAGGCGGCGCAACTTGGCCTCCTCGAGATTGTTCAGCACCACACCGATAAACAGGTTGATCATCACGAACGCACCCATGACCACAAAGCTCACGAAGTACACCCATGCCCAGGGCATCGCCTCCATGGCGGTGTACATGATGTCGGTCCAGTCCTCGAAGGTGACGATACGAAACAGGCTCAGCAGTGCAATCGGCAGGCTCCGCCAGTGTGTCGGGTCAATTTCGTGAAAAAGAAAATAACCGGCGACACCGTATATATAAAAGATGATCCCCATCAACAGCGCAATGTGGAACATGCTCGGCAGGCTGCGCAGCAGGGTATCCACCAGCAGGCGCAGCTCCGGAAATGCAGAAACCAGGCGCAGTACCCGCAACACCCGCACTAGGCGCGCCAGGGTGGCCAGAGGCCCTGCAGCGGGGATCAGGCTGAGGGCGATGATGGTGAAATCGAAACAGTTCCAGCCGCTGGCGAAGTAGCGCCATGGTCGGTTGCCGTGGGCAGCCATCTTCACCAGCGCCTCCACCACAAAGGCGGCGAGGATCAGCTCATTGATGCCGTGCAGGAAATCACCGAAGCGCTCGGTGACCCAGGTGGAAGTCTCCATACCCACGGCAACGCCGTTCAGAAGAATCAGACCGATAATCACCTGGTTGAACAGGGGGGCTGCGACTATCCGCTGGCATATTTCCGCCAGCGGTAACACCGGCCGCGCCGACAATTCACTCATTATGCTCTACCTCAACTTGCCCCCGCCGCGCGCTGTCAGCGGTGGCCATGGCCGTGGCCCGGAATAGCGCCCGGGCCTTGTTCATTGTCTCGTCCCATTCTGCCTGGGGCTCCGAATCAGCCACCAGACCGGCTCCGGCCTGGATAAAGACCTGGCCGTCCTTGATGACTGCAGTGCGGATGGCGATGGCCGTGTCCATATTGCCGTTCCAGGCCAGGTAACCCACCGCCCCGCCATAAATGCCCCGTTTCTCGGGCTCCAGTTCGTCAATGATCTCCATGGCCCGGATCTTGGGGGCACCGGAGAGCGTCCCGGCCGGCAACGCCGCGCGCAGCGCATCGATGCCCGTGAGCCCCTGTTTCAGGCGCCCGGTGACGTTGGAGGTGATATGCATGACGTGGGAATAGCGTTCCACCACCATCTGCTCGGTGACCTTCACGCTGCCGGTCTCGGCCACCCGGCCCACGTCGTTGCGCCCCAGGTCGATCAGCATCAAGTGCTCGGCAATTTCCTTCGGGTCAGCGAGCAGTTCCCGCTCGAGTGCCTCGTCCTCGGCCTCAGTGGCACCTCGGCGGCGGGTGCCGGCCAACGGACGCACAGTCATGTCGCCCTCTTCCAGGTGCACGAGGATTTCCGGGCTAGACCCCACCACCTGGTGATCGCCCAGGTCGAGGAAGTACATATAGGGAGAGGGATTGAGACTGCGCAGCGCCCGGTACAGGTTCAGCGGCGGCGCATCGAACGGTGCCGACAGCCGCTGCGATGGCACTACCTGCATCACGTCGCCGGCGAGGATGTACTCCTTGACCTTGTCGACGCCGCGCTTGAAGGCCTCCTCACCGAAGTGCGAACGGAAGGCGCTTTCATCAAGACCGGCACCGTCGAGGTCCAGGGGTACTGTGTCCGGCAGTGGCTGGGAAAGCTTCTCCACCAGCCCGTCGAGGCGCTGCTGCGCCCGCTGGTAGTCTCCCTCCCGGCTAGGATCCGCATGCACGATAAAAATCACTGCGCCGGCCAGGTTGTCGAACACCACCAGCTCGTCACTGACCATCAACAGGATATCCGGATTACCCAGGGTATCCGGGGGTGCCGAATCGGCAAGGCGCGGCTCGATATAGCGCACGCAATCGTAGCCGAAATACCCGACCAGCCCGCCGTTGAAGCGGGGCAGCCCCGGAAGCTCCGGCACCCGGTAGCGCTGCTGGAATTCCTCCACAAAGGCGAGCGGGTCGGCACTTTGCAGGCGCTCGGTGACCTCACCATCGGTCTCGACGGTCACCTCGTGCCCGCGGACCGTCAGCAGAGTGCGAGCCGGCAGGCCAATAATGGAATAGCGCCCCCACTTCTCGCCCCCCTGCACGGATTCAAACAGGTAGCTGTGGCGGCCGGCGGCCAGTTTCAAATAGGTGGACAGTGGCGTCTCAATATCGGCCAAGACGCGCCGAACCAGGGGAATACGGTTGTATCCCGCGGACGCAAGTTGGCTGTATTCGCTGGGTGTCATGGCGACTCCGGGTGCTCTGGTCTTTTACCGAAGTAATTACCTGGGGTATCGGCAACTCGGGCGGTTCAGACAGACTCCGCCCGCAGGAAAGGGGCTCGCATCAATACTGCGGGCCTCAGCGGGTCAGCGGCGCCATCGCCAGCTGGAGATGTGGGGGACGAGTGGGTTCACGGGACTGCCTCGTTGTACGAGCCGACAAGTTTACAAATCCAGCCGCTGGCGGACAAGCACTGGCCCGCCAACCGGGGAGCCTAGGACAGGAAACTAACTTTCCAGCGCCGCGCGCATCGCTGAAATCACTTCCTCGTAATCTTCCGCATTGAAGATCGCGGAGCCGGCCACAAAGGTATCTGCGCCGGCAGCGGCGATTTCCGCGATATTGTCCCGGGTCACGCCACCATCAATCTCGAGACGGATGTCGAGGCCGGAATCATCAATCAGCTTTCTCGCCTCACCCAGCTTGCACAGGGTTGCGGGAATGAACTTCTGACCGCCAAATCCGGGGTTCACGGACATCAGCAGCAGCATATCCAGCTTGTCCATCACATAGCGGATCGAGTCCAGGCCGGTGGCCGGATTCAGCACCAGCCCGGCCTTGCAGCCGAGACTGCGGATGAGCTGCAGCGAGCGGTCAACATGGCGTGAGGCTTCCGGGTGAAACGTAATGTAGGTGGCCCCGGCATCGGCGAACATGCGGATCATGTCGTCCACCGGTTCAACCATCAGGTGCACGTCGATCGGCGCCTTGACGCCATGCTTGCGCAGGGCCTGACAGACCATGGGCCCAATGGTCAGATTGGGGACGTAATGGTTGTCCATCACGTCGAAGTGCACCCAGTCCGCGCCGGCTTCCAGCACCGCGTCTACTTCCTCCCCCAAGCGGGCGAAGTTGGCGGAGAGAATCGAGGGGGCAATCTTGAAATCCGTCATGTGCAGTCTTCCCAGTGCATTAGGCCCGCGAGTGGGGCGTGGAGGCGGGAGTGTACCGGAAATCCGGCACAGACTTCAGGCCACACTGCCTCGCAGGCGGGCATCCAGTCGTTGCAGACGCTCCGGAGTGCCTACATCGCACCAGTCGCCCCTAAAGAGCTCCGCCTGCAGGCGCCCCTCGTTATGCACAAAGATTTCGCCGAGCCCGAAGCAGGGACGCATTTTGGGGTAGCCCGTCAGCATCTCCGGGCGCAGCCAGCTAATGCCGGAAAACGTATAGCGGGGCTTGGCTGTGCCGGAAAGCAGGCCATGGTCGATACCGAAATCGCCTTCGGGATTGTGAGGCGGGTTGGGCACCATCAGCAGGCGCCCGGGGCAACCTTCCGGAAGCGGCTCCGCCAGCCAGCCGGACAGGTCAAAATCACACCAGACATCGCCGTTGACCACCAGGAAGGGAGCCTCGCCCAGCAACGGCAGCGCCTTGATGATGCCACCGGCAGTCTCCAGCGGCTCCACTTCGACGGAATAGCGGATATCCAGCCCCCAGCGTTCACCACTCCCCAGGCGCGCCCGGATCTTCTCGCCCAAGTGGCCGAGGTTGATCACCACCCGACGCACTCCGATGGCGGCGAGTCGCTCCAGGGCATGCTCGATCAAGGGCTTGCCCGCCACCTGCAGCAGCGGCTTTGGGGTCTGGTCGGTGAGCGGGCGCATGCGCTTGCCGTAACCGGCGGCCAGCAGCATCGCCGTTGGGATCTCTGTCTGTTCTCTTGCGGTCATTGAGGAATTCTTTGCAATGAAGCACCCGGTTCGCCGGCAGTCCGGTAGTCTCGGTACCAGCTCTGGCGCTCAATCAACGGCAACAGGGCCTGCTGGAACCAGTCGGCGAAGGGCGCCATCTCCGGGTAGCGCGCGGCCACCTCCAGGGTATAGCGGATGACGAGAGGCAGATCCGGCAGATATCCCGGTTTACCGTCTCTGAGCCAGAGGCGCGGGAACAGCCCCAGCACCTTGATATGCCGTTGCAGGCCCATCCAGTCGAACCAGCGCAGGAACGTCTCTTGATCCACCGACGACAGGATGCCGGCAGATTCTGCAGTGGCGGCATAGCAGAGCGCCCAGCGCTCCACCCGCTCCCGCGGCCAGCGGATGTAGCAGTCCCGCAACAGGGACACCAGATCATAGGTGACCGGCCCCCACACGGCGTCCTGGAAATCCACAACGCCAGGCCGCTCACCGTCGCGGACCATCAGGTTACGACTGTGGTAATCGCGGTGCACCAGCACCTGAGGCTGCTCGACGGCGGAGTCCAGCAACAGGCCGAAGGTCCGCTCCAGAAGTGCAGACTCCTCCTCGCTGAGGGAATAACCGAGCAACTGCCCCGCCAGCCACTCGGGCAGGATACGCATCTCGGTCAGGAGCAACTCCCGGTTGTACTGTGGAAAAAGGTCTCCGCAGGGAGGGATCTGCTGCAGGCAGAGGAGTTCGTTCAGTACCTCCCCGTAAAGGCCCTCAACACTGCCCTCATCCAAAATACTGAGCAGCTGACAATCACCCAGATCCTCAAGCAGCATAAAGCCGTGCTCCACATCTGCCTGTGTAACCATCGGCGTGTGAATACCGTGGCGGCGGAGATAATCCGCCACCGCGACGAAGCGTGCGGGATTGGTACGGGCAGGCGGTGAGTCCACCGCAATCAGGCTAGGCACGGTGAGGGTGCGGAAATAGCGACGAAAACCCGCATCTCCCGCCAGAGGCTGCAGCGTCAGGCTATCGCCGGCTTCCAGAGCGCGCCCGGCCCAGCCGCGCAACGCCTCGCGCCGCTGATCCACTGCATCTGTCGAACGCTCACTCATGAGCCACTGCTACTCCAAATATCACGGGCCGCATTGTAACGGGGCGGGACTCCCCGTCCAGCAAAAGCCCCCATTTCGCCATATCCGGGGCCGGTGCGTCCACTGCAGTATTGGACCACCGGGCATCGACGGAAGTTGCACATGACGCCAATCGCGCCAAACGCACCCAAATCCAGGCCGTCCGTCCACAGGCGGCCGGCCTTTCAGTTTAGCCGCTATCACTGCAAACGACGGTCTGCCTCCCAGTCTTCGGCTCGTAGTGTTAACGGTGTCTACATTCAAGTAGAATTGCGGGCTGATTTTTTGGCGCGTGACTGCGCGCGCTCCCCCCAGGAAGAAACACTAACGACAGTCGGAACCAAACACCCGATGCTGGAACCCTCCCGCTGGCAGCGCCTTGCTATGGCGATTGCACAGATTTCCCGCCCGCGCACGATGGGACTTGGCGCCCTCGGAGTGGCCGGCCTTGCCGTTGCGGGCCCCCTGTGGGCGGAAACCGCCGACTCCGGCAGTGCGCTGACGCCGCTGGAGCAGTCAGAGGAGGCGGCTGTCGATTACAACCCCTACCTCTATCTCGACTGGTTGCCCGCCTGGCAGCTGCCCCCGGGGATGCAGCCCGCCCAACCAAGCGCATGTAGCGGCGCCTTTGTGGCGCCGCCGCGGGACTATACCGATGCAAACCTGGCACCAGAGGAAGCGCCACTGCGCGCCACTGCCGATTCCTCGGAGTGGCTGGACGACGGCACCGCGCGCCTGCGGGGCAATGTGCATGTCACCCAAGGCTACCGACAACTGTTTGCGGACCAGGTAGACGTCAACCGCAACGAAAGCACCGCCACACTGCGCGGAGCTATTGAAATCCGCGAGCCGAATCTGCTGGTGCGGGGTCGCGCCGCCGAGATACAGACCGACAGCCAGGCGGCGGAGATCGAGGACGCCACCTACGTCATTCACAACCAATTCGTGCACGGCAGCGCCAGCTTTGCCTCCCGCGAGGCCAGTGGTGAGCTGATCCTGACCGATGGCAACTACACCCGCTGCGAGCCAGGCAACGTGGTATGGCAGATGCGCGGCGGCGAAATTCACATCGACAATGTGGAGCGCCAGGGAACAGCGCGTAATGTGCGCCTCGAGATCCTCGATGTGCCGCTGTTCTATTTTCCTTACCTGCGTTTCCCGGTGGGCAGCGAACGGCTATCCGGCCTGCTGTTTCCAAGCATCAGTAACAGCGATGAAAACGGCTGGGACATCGCCATTCCCTATTACTGGAACATCGCACCCCAGATGGACGCCACCATCGTGCCGCGTTACATCCAGTACCGAGGCACCGGCGCCGAGGTCGAGGTGCGCCACCTGAGCCAGCTGTTCAACTCCGAGCTGCGCGCTGCCGGCCTGCCCGATGACAAAGGCGGCGACGACGAGGATGCCGAGGACCTGATCCGCCAGGGGTTCCCCGAGGATCTGGTGCTGCCAGCCAAGGGCGAAGACCGCTGGCTGGTCAACTTCGAGCAACAGGGCACCGCGAGCACCTTCTGGCGCACCAACATCGACTATGCCAAGGTCAGCGACCCCGACTATTTTCGCGACCTGGATACCGCCAACCTCAGTGTTTCCGCCGAAACCAGCCTCAACCAGCGCGCGGAAGCGAGCCTGTTCAACGAGAACTGGACAGCAACCCTGCGCGCCCAGGATTACCAGCAGCTGGTCAAGGACCGCTTCGATACCTACCGGCAGCTGCCGCGGCTGGATATCGACGGTGACTACCGCTGGGGCGACTGGGGCCTGAGCCTGGATCACGAGGTCACCGCCTGGGATCACGAAGAAGAGCAAACCATCCGTTTTATTGCCGACGTGGGTGACCCGGACAGCGTCACCGAACGCACTCGCAATTTTGTCAATGCCGATCGCCTGCGCCTGGACTACGAGCTGGAGTGGGACAAGCAATGGCTGTGGGGTTACTTCACTCCAGGAATCGCCGCACGCTATCTCGGCTATCAGATCGATGACCAGTTCCTCAATCCGGAGGCCAGCGACTCACCCGAGGCTTCCGCCGGACAGTTCACCCTGGACAGCGGGCTCTTTTTTGAACGCGATGCCAGCGTGTTTGGCTTTGACCTGGTGCAGACGCTCGAGCCGCGCTTCTTTACCCTGGTGAGCTCGAAAGCGGATCAGAGCGACTTTATCGACGTCAGCACCAGCCCCGGGGACGGCGGCAATGACCTGCTGTTCGATACCTCGCTCTTTACTTTCAGCTACGACCAGCTGTTCCGCGACAGCCGTTTTACCGGCAACGACCGTATCGACGATGCGGACCGTGTCGCCGTGGGCCTGACCAGCCGTATTATTGATCCCGTCAGCGGCCGCGACCTGTTCGCGCTGAGCGGCGGCCAGATCTTCTACCTGGAGGACCGCGAGACAACCCTTCGCGGCATCGTCGAGGACGCACCCCGGTCAGAGTTTGCCGCCCGCCTGGAGAGTCGCCCGATACAGTCCATGCGCATCAGCAGCGAACTCATCTACGATGACGACGAGGGCGAGCTGAACCGGGGCAACGTCACCCTGCGCTACCTGGACAAGGACTTCCGCCTGTTTAATGTGGGCTATCGCTATCTGCGCCGGCCCGAAGTGGTGGACCTCAATGGCCAGCTAATCAGTGGCTCCATCGATCAGATAGACGCCTCTTTGGTACTGCCGGTGTCGCCCACTACCGCGCTGCTGGCACGGGCCAATTACGACCTGACCTTCGACCGGGAACTGGAATACGTCGCGGGCGTCGAATATGACAGCTGCTGTTATATGGTGCGTCTCGCCTGGCGCCGCACCCTGGACAACGACCTGGCCGACGTCGTAGCCCCCGAGGAGCTTGAGTTCGACGAGGGTGTTTACATAGAGTTCCAGCTCAAGGGGCTCGCCAGCCTGGGCACAACGGTGACCCGGATGCTCAGTCAGGGCATCCCCAACTTCGAACAGAGAGAACAACTGAAACAGTGATGAGAATAATGACCGCATTCGCTCTCAAGCGGGCCCTGCTGCCCGCCCTGGCACTCTGTGCCGTCGTGGCCGCGCCGGCAATGGCCCAGGTGCAGAAACTCGACCGCGTTGTCGCCGTCGTGGATGACGACGTCGTCATGGCCAGCGAGCTGCAACAGCGCCTGAACACCATCACGGCCCAGATCAAGGCACAGAACGTCGAGGCTCCGCCAATCGACGTGCTACGTCGCCAGGTACTGGAACAGTTGATCATCGAGCGCCTGCAGCTGCAGATGGCTTCCCGCGCAGGGGTCACTGTCTCCGACGCCGAACTGGACCAGGCCATTGCCCGCGTCATGCAGAATACCGGCGCCAGCCCCGAGCAGTTCCGCGAGCGCCTGGCCGCCGACGGACTGTCGATGAAAACTTTCCGCCAGCAGATCCGCAACGAATTGCTGATCCGCCGCGTCGAGCAGGGCAGCGTCAACCGCCGTATCCAGATTACCGACCAGGACATCGACAACTTCCTGCGCTCCAAGGAGGGCGAGTTCTGGAAATCGCCCCAATATGAACTGGGCCATATCCTGATTCCGGTAAGCTCCAGCGCTCCGGGAGACGAAGTCACCAAGGCGCGGGAAAAGGCTGAACAGCTGGCACAGCAGGTACGCGATGGCGCCGATTTCCGGCAACTGGCTATTGCCAATTCGGCCGGCCAGAACGCGCTCTCCGGTGGTGACCTGGGCTGGCGCAAGACTGTCGAGCTGCCCACCCTGTTCTCCAATGCCCTCCAGGGTCTTGGCGTCAACGATGTCACCGACCCGTTCCGCAGTGATGCGGGCTTCCACCTGCTCAAGATCCACGCCCAGCGCGGCTCCAATGAACAGGTCGTGGAGCAGACCAAGGTGCGCCATATCCTGGTCAAGACCTCCGCCATCCGCGATGACGACGCCGCTTACAACCTGCTGATCGACCTGCGCAAGCAGATCGAGGGTGGCGCCTCTTTCGATGAGCTGGCTCGCGAGCACTCAGAAGATATCGGCACCATGCTTGCCGGCGGTGACCTCGGCTGGTCCATGCCCGGGCAGTTTGTGCCGGAATTTACCCAGGCCATGAACAATACGCCGGTGGGCGAAATCAGCATGCCGTTCAAGTCCCAGTTCGGCTGGCACATCCTGCGGGTGGACGGCCGCCGCAACCAGGACATGACCGAGCAGTACATTCGTAATCAGGCGGCCAATTTGCTGCGCAATCGACGCTATGAGGAAGAGCTGCAGAACTGGCGCCGTGAAATCCGCGACCAGGCCTACGTGGATATCAAGCTGCCGAATCTCAAAGAGGAAGGGGAGAGCGCCGACAGCGCCGAGCAATGATCCCCCGTATCGCCTTCACCCCCGGCGAACCCGCCGGTATCGGCCCGGAGCTGGCGGTCAGACTCGCCAGCAGCCGGGCCAACGGCCATCGTGGCCCGGTACAGATTGTCGCCCTGAGCGATCCGGATCTCCTCGCGGAGGCCGCTGAGCGGATGAGCCTGCCCCTCAAGCTGATCCCTTTTGATCCCGATTCCGCACCCGCGGATACACCCGACGGCTCCCTGTATGTGCAGCCGATCACCCTGGCTGAGCCCGCCACCCCCGGCAGGCTCAATCCCGCCAACGCCCCCTATGTTGTGGATACCCTGCGCACTGCCGCCCGCGGCTGCCTGCAACGCCGCTTCGATGCGCTGGTAACCGGCCCCGTACACAAGGGTGTCATCAATGAGGCCGGCATTCCTTTCAGTGGCCACACCGAGCTGTTCGCGGAAGTTGCCGGCGTAGAGCGGGTGGTCATGATGCTGGCTGCCGAAGAACTGCGCGTGGCGCTGGTGACCACGCACCTGCCCCTCAAGGACGTCAGCGCAGCCATCACTTCCGAGCGACTGGAGCAGACGATCCTGGTTCTTCATCGCAGCCTGCGTGACCAGTTTCGACTCAGCGAACCGAGAATCGGCGTCTGCGGCCTGAACCCGCACGCCGGTGAGGGCGGGCACCTGGGGCGGGAAGAGATCGAAGTCATCGAACCGGCCCTGGATAAATTGCGTGCCCTGGGCCTCCACCTGCTCGGCCCACTTCCCGCTGACACCCTGTTTACCCCGCCACAACTGGCTCGCTGTGATGCGGTGCTGGCCATGTACCATGACCAGGGCTTGCCGGTGTTAAAATTCAAAGGATTTGGCCACGCCGTGAATATCACCCTGGGACTGCCGTTTATTCGCACCTCAGTGGATCATGGCACCGCTCTCAACATCGCCGGGCAGAACGAGGCCGACTGTGGCAGCCTCCGCGCCGCCCTGGCTCAGGCAGTACAGCTGGCAGAGCTGCGTGCTCTCTAAGAAACACTGCGTAGACGACTGACAGAATTCATTCCCTATGGATCACTTTTTCGAACACAAGGCGCGCAAGCGCTTCGGCCAAAACTTTCTGGTCGACGAAAACATTATCGAGCGGATTGTCCGGGCCATTGCCCCTAAAGAAGAAGACCGGCTGGTGGAAATCGGCCCCGGTCAGGGCGCGATTACTGAACTGCTACTGAAGCGCTGCCCTTCCCTGACTGCGGTGGAGCTGGATCGGGATCTGATCCCACTGCTGAAATTCAAATTTCGTGATTACCCTGATTTCAGCATCATTGAACAGGATGCCCTGAAGTTCGACTTTGGCAGCCTTGCAGGCGACGACCAGCTCCGCATCGTTGGCAACCTGCCCTACAACATCTCCACGCCGTTGCTGTTCCACCTGCTGGGCTTCCGCGGCAAGATCCGCGACATGCACTTTATGCTGCAAAAAGAAGTGGTGGATCGATTGAGCGCAGTGCCGGGCAACAAGTCCTATGGCCGACTCAGCGTCATGGTTCAGTATCACTGCCGGGTACAGGGCCTGTTCCCGGTGCCTCCACAATCTTTCCGCCCTGCACCAAAAGTGGATTCGGCAATTGTGCGACTGGTGCCCCACGCCAACCCTCCCTACCCTGCAGATGACGAAGACTTGCTGGAACGTCTCGTCAACGTCGCTTTCCAGCAGCGCAGAAAGACCCTGCGCAATGCCATCAAACCACTGTACCCTGACCTCGATGTCTCCGAGCTTTCTATCGATGCGAGTCGCCGGCCGGAAACTCTGAGCGTCAAGGAATTTGTCGAGCTCGCCAATCACCTATCCAAATTGGATCAATAGCGCCTTCAGGAAAAAGAAAGCAGGGGAAGACTTTTGGCCACTTATGCCATCGGGGACATTCAAGGCTGCTTCGAGCCCTTCATGCGACTGTTGGATAAGGTCCACTTCCGGCCGGACCGTGACAAACTCTGGCTGGCAGGTGACATGGTGCACCGCGGGCACGACAGTCTCAGTACCCTGCGCTTCCTGTACGAGCACCGCGCCCAGGTGACCGCGGTCCTTGGCAACCATGATCTGCACCTGTTAGCACTAGCCCACGGCGCCAAGCGTCTTACCGACAAAGAGCACGACCTGGCGAAAATCCTGCGTGCCAAGGACGCAGATACACTGCTGGAATGGCTGCAGAGCCTGCCGCTGGTGGTACACAAGAAGGGCTTTACCATGGTCCATGCGGGTATCCCACCCATATGGAGCATCACCAAAGCAGTAGAACTCTCCCGCGAGGTACATCGGGCGCTGGCTGACGATGCCATGGCCAAAGCCTACTTCTATGGCATGTACGGCAACGAGCCACACTGCTGGAGCGATCACCTGCTCGGCATCGAGCGCTTGCGCTCCATCACCAACTATTTCACCCGCATGCGCTTCTGTAGGGCTGACGGCACGCTGGATCTGGTGACCAAGCGCGGTCCGGAAGCCGAACACAATGGCTACCTCCCCTGGTTCAGCCATCCCGAGCGCAAAACCCGCAACGACAAGATCATTTTCGGCCACTGGGCCGCTCTCGAGGGACGCGCCGACACCCCCAATGTCTTCGCGCTGGATACCGGTTGTGTCTGGGGCGGTTACCTGACAGCGATGCGCCTCAGCGATGAGAAATTTTTCTGTGCTGATTGCGGAGTTTGATCTCTCCTAACTCCTGGCTTCTGTGCGCGAAGCTAAGCTTGGGGATGGAGGCACACGTTACCCATGCACCCTGCAACCTCAGTTCGCCTATTGCTTGCTGGCGATGTGATGACTGGACGAGGCATCGACCAGATCCTTCCCCATCCCGGAAGCCCACAGATCCACGAGAGCTATCTGCACTCTGCCATTGATTATGTCCGGCTTGCTGAGATGCAAAGTGGCTCAGCCCTCAAAGAAGCTTACTTCGCTTATCCGTGGGGTGATGCTCTTGTCGAAATGAATAAACGCTCACCTGCACTCCGCGTCATCAATCTGGAAACTGCGGTGACTCGTTGCGATGACTACTGGCACGGCAAGGGCATCAACTATCGTATGCACCCGGACAACCTGCCCTGCCTGACCGACGCCAATATCGATGTGTGCACCCTGGCTAACAACCATGTCCTCGACTGGGGCTACGGGGGACTCTCGGAGACTTTGCGAACCCTGCGCAATGCGGGCCTGACACTGGCGGGGGCCGGAGCCAACGATCTGGAGGCGAGCGCCCCAGCCGAGATCCAGCTTGATGGAAAGAGGCTTCTGATTTTTGCCTGCGCTCACGGCAGTAGTGGCGTACCACCGGAATGGTCTGCGGGGCCAGAGCTACCCGGCGTTCACCTTCTACCGGACCTGAGGTCAGGAAGTGCCGGGAAACTGATTCGGTTCATCCAAAAATACAGTAAACCGGAAGACCTGGTGATGGTGTCGATCCATTGGGGCGGCAACTGGGGTTATCGCATCCCGGAAGAACAGCAGGGCTTTGCCCACCTATTGGTAGACGCTGGTGTGGATGTCGTCTGCGGACATTCTTCCCACCATCCCAAAGGGGTCGAGATCTATCGAGACCGCGCAATCCTATATGGCTGTGGCGACCTGATTAATGATTACGAAGGAATTTCCGGGCATGAAGCTTATCGCCCCGAGCTGCGGATTCTCTATTCTGTCGATCTCGATCCAGAAACAGGGGCACTCCTTAACCTGGAGCTCATCCCTTTCAAGTCACAAAAGTTAAGGCTGTGCCGGGCGGATGCAGAAGATAGGACCTGGCTACAGAAGACCTTGCAGCGAGAGTACCGATCACTGGGGATGATGGTGGAGGATACCGGCTCAGCACTGGTGCTGAGCTGGCCACCTCCAACCGGATAGCTCGTTCAAAGGAACTTCAACTGCTATAGCCGTTGGGGTTTTGTGACTGCCAACGCCAGGTGTCCTCCGCCATCCTGAGAAGATCATACTCTGCCGTCCAACCAAGTTCCTGCTCAGCCAGTGCCGGAGCTGCAAAGTATTCGGCCACATCACCGGGACGGCGCGGCACCACCTTGATCGGGATGTCTTTCCCGCTGGCCTGCTCGAACGCCCGGACCACCTCGAGGACCGAGCTGCCCTTTCCTGTGCCCAGGTTATAGGTGTAACAACCGGCTGTGGTCTCCGCGCGACCCAGCTTTTCCAGAGCGGCCAGGTGTCCACGGGCGAGATCCACCACGTGGATGTAGTCACGCACGCCAGTGCCATCCACGGTGTCGTAATCATCGCCGAACACCTGCAAATGCGGCAGGCGACCCACGGCAACCTGGGCAACGTAGGGCAGGAGATTGTTGGGAATACCGCGGGGATCTTCACCGATACGGCCACTCTCGTGAGCACCAATCGGGTTGAAGTAACGCAACAGGCTTACTTTCCACTGGCTGTCCGGCGCGGCACAAACATCCTGCAGAATGTTTTCCACCATCAGCTTACTGGTCCCATAAGGGCTTTCAGGGGCTGTCGGGCACTGCTCAGGAACCGGCACTATCGCCGGATCACCGTATACGGTCGCGGAAGAGCTGAATACGAACTGGCGAACACCAAACTCCTCCATCACCTCGCAGAGCGTCAAAGTGCCAGCAACATTATTCTGGTAATACCGCAATGGCTGTGCAACTGACTCACCAACAGCCTTTAGGCCAGCAAAATGCACCACAGATTCGACTTCATGATGGGAAAAAATCTCCCTTAGCGCGCCGGCATCCCGAATATCGGCGGTGTAGAGCGGCACTGACTTGCCGCTGATGGCTTCGACCCGCCGCAGAGCCTCGGCACTGCTGTTACAGAGGTTGTCCACCACCACCGGTTCCCAGCCCGCCGCAAGCAGCTCCAAACAGGTGTGACTGCCGATATAGCCGGCTCCGCCGGTTACCAGGATCGCCATGGCGCGAATCTCCAACTTCTTGCTGTTCAAAATGGGCGCCTAGTAGAGCGTAAAACTGCCACCTAATTCAACCTATGTTGGCGGCTGCGCCTCCCGCATAGCGGAGGGAAAGCTATCCTGATTATGCGAGATAAATTTTTACAGTTTCGCGATTGGCGACAGAAGATATGTCGCATAGGGAATAAAGATAGAGTTCAGCGCTAAAGCGCCTTTCAGTTACCGCGAAACCTGCCGAGCAGGTCGCGCCCGCATCGTCAGCCGCACGGGTCAGTTGTTCACACAGGCGAGAGCCTCTGCGATACCCAGCATGCACGATATTGGTGCGACTGGCTGGAAGAGCTGTCCGACACGCCACAGGGAGTTGTGCACGATGACGATTTTCAATCACTACCTGGAACGGTATGAAGCCATCCAGGATGAAGAGCTCAGCATCCAGGAGTACCTGGAGCTGTGCAAGAAGGACCGCAGTGCTTATGCCTCGCCGGCAGAGCGCATGCTCATGGCCATCGGTGAGCCCGAGCTGGTGGACACTTCCCGCGATCCACGCCTGTCGCGCATCTTCTCCAATAAGGTAATCAAGCGGTACGCCGCCTTCAGTGAATTTTATGGCATGGAAGAGGCGATCGAGCAGATTGTCTCCTTCTTCCGCCATGCCGCCCAGGGCCTGGAGGAGAAGAAGCAGATCCTCTACCTGCTCGGCCCGGTCGGCGGTGGCAAGTCGTCGCTGGCGGAGCGACTGAAAGCATTGATGGAGAAGATCCCCATCTACGCCATCAAGGGATCGCCAGTATTCGAATCTCCTCTGAGCCTGTTCTCACCCGATGAAGACGGCCAGATTCTGGAGGAGGATTACGGCATCGCCCGGCGCTACGTGAATACCATTATGTCGCCCTGGGCGGTCAAACGCCTGCACGAATACCGCGGTGACATCAGCCAGTTCCGGGTGGTCAAGATCCGGCCCTCGATTCTGGACCAGGTAGCAATCTCCAAGACCGAGCCCGGCGATGAGAACAACCAGGACATCTCCGCTCTGGTAGGCAAAATCGATATCCGCAAACTGGAAGACTTCCCGCAGAACGATCCCGACGCCTACAGCTTTTCCGGCAGCCTCTGTCGGGCCAACCAGGGTCTGATGGAATTCGTCGAAATGTTCAAAGCGCCGATCAAGGTGCTGCACCCTCTGCTTACCGCGACCCAGGAGGGCAACTACAACAGCACCGAAGGTCTTGGCTCGATTCCATTCAATGGCATTATTCTCGCCCATTCCAACGAGTCGGAATGGCAGTCCTTCCGCAACAACCGCAATAACGAGGCGTTCCTCGACCGGATCTATATCGTCAAGGTGCCTTACTGCGTGCGCGTGCAGGAGGAGATCAAAATCTACAAGAAGTTACTGGAGCACAGCTCGCTGTCGAAGGCGCCTTGCGCCCCAGACACTTTGCGCATGCTGGCACAGTTTTCCGTGCTTTCACGAGTCAAGGATCCGGAGAATTCCAGCCTGTTCTCCAAAATGCGGATTTATGACGGCGAGAACCTGAAGGATACCGACCCCAAAGCAAAGACGATTCAAGAGTATCGCGACAACGCCGGTGTTGATGAGGGCATGAACGGGCTTTCCACCCGTTTCGCGTTCAAGATTCTTTCCAAGGTCTTCAACTTCGATGCCACCGAAGTGGCGGCCAACCCGGTCCACCTGCTTTATGTGCTGGAGCAGCAGATTGAACAGGAACAGTTCCCACCGGAACAGCAGGAGCGCTACCTCGGCTTCATCAAGGAGTATTTGGCTCCACGCTATGTGGAGTTCATCGGTAAGGAAATTCAGACGGCCTATCTCGAATCCTATGCCGAGTACGGCCAGAATCTCTTCGACCGCTATGTGACTTATGCCGATTTCTGGATCCAGGACCAGGAATACCGCGACCCGGAGACCGGCGAGATCCTCGATCGTGGCGCACTCAACGAGGAACTGGAAAAAACCGAGAAGCCTGCCGGCATCTCCAATCCGAAGGATTTCCGCAACGAGATCGTCAACTTTGTCCTACGCGCACGCGCCAACAATCAGGGCAAAAACCCGGACTGGCGCTCCTACGAAAAACTGCGCGCCGTCATCGAGAAGAAGATGTTCTCCAATACCGAGGATCTGCTCCCGGTTATTTCCTTCAATACCAAAGCCTCCGCCGAAGACCAGAAGAAACACGCCGACTTTGTCGCGCGGATGGTCGAGCGGGGCTATACCGAGAAGCAGGTGCGGCTGCTCTCGGAATGGTATCTGCGGGTCCGCAAGTCGCAGTAACCCGGCAGTACTCGCGGGGCGTCGCCTTTTAGGCACGCCCGGCGGTGGCGACAGGAGTCAGCCAGAGCATTTGCGTTTCCCACCAGTGTCAGGTGGGAACCCATCTGCGCCGACTGCCTCCTCAAACCCACCGCTGCCACGCACTGGTCAGAGGCAGTAACATGAGCTACATCATCGACCGCCGGTTGAATGGCAAGAAAAAAAGCACCGTCAACCGGCAGCGTTTCCTCCGGCGCTACAAAGCCCACATCAAAAAGGCCGTCGGTGAGGCCATGACCAATCGCTCCATTACCGATATGGATAAAGGCGAGCGAATCAGTATTCCCACTAGAGATATCAGCGAACCGGTGTTCAATCATGGGCCTGGAGGACATGTAGAGCGCGTCCTGCCCGGCAACCGGGAGTTTATCTCCGGTGACCGAATCCCCCGCCAGGGCCAGCAGGGTGGTGGCGGCGGAGGTGGCGGTGCCAGCGACAGTGGCGAGGGGGTGGATGACTTTGTCTTCCAGATCTCCCAGGAAGAGTTCCTCGACTTCATGTTCGAGGGATTACAACTACCCAACATGATCAAACGTCGGCTGGCGGGCAACGAGTCCTTCAAGATGGTCCGCGCCGGTTTCAGCAACGAGGGAACCCCGGGGCGACTCAACGTTGTGCGTTCACTGCGCGCTGCAAACGCCCGCCGCATAGCGCTCACCAGCAGCAAACGCCGCAACCTGCGTGAACTGGAAGAAGAGTTCGAGCGCGAGGAGCACAAAGAAACCGCCCTACGGGACCAGCGTAAGCTGGATGCGCTGGGCAAACGTATTGCTGAATTGCGCGCCCGTATCGACAAGGTGCCTTTCCTCGATGATTTTGACCTGAAATACAACCTGCTGGTCAAGCAACCAAAACCGCGTTCGAAGGCGGTCATGTTCTGCCTGATGGATGTCTCCGGTTCCATGAACCAGGCCACCAAGGACATGGCCAAGCGCTTCTTCCTGCTTCTCTACCTGTTTCTGCAAAGGAGTTACGAATACACGGAAGTGGTATTTATCAGACACCATACGAGCGCCAAGGAAGTGGATGAAGAGGAGTTCTTCTACTCCCGCGAAACCGGCGGCACCATTGTGTCCAGTGCACTGAAACTGATGCGCCGCATCATGCAGGAGCGGTATCCCGCCAGCGAATGGAACATCTACGGCGCCCAGGCTTCTGATGGCGACAACTGGAACGACGATTCCAGTACCTGCCACAAGATCCTGATCGACGACATCATGCCTCACGTGCAGTACTTCTCCTACGTGGAGATTACCCCCCGTGACCACCAGGCCCTATGGGAGGAGTACGAAAGCGTGCGCGCTATCTTCCCGGAACACTTTGCCATGGAGCAGATAGTCGACCTCAAGGACATCTACCCGGTGTTCCGCCAACTGTTCAGCCAGAAGGTGGCCGCGTAATGCTCGATAAGTTTCCTACAGCCCCGGATGCCAAATCGGAAGGGCCGATCTCCACCAGCTCCGAGTGGACCTTTGAGCTGATTCAGGAGTATGACCGTGCCATCGCCCAGCTGGCGGAAGAGTTCGGCCTCGACACCTATCCTAACCAGATCGAGATCATCAGCTCAGAACAGATGATGGATGCCTACTCTTCCGTCGGTATGCCCGTGGGCTATAACCACTGGTCCTTCGGCAAGCAGTTCATCAGTGTCGAAAACAATTACCAGCGCGGCCTGATGGGGCTCGCCTACGAGATCGTCATCAACTCCAACCCCTGCATCGCCTACCTCATGGAAGAAAACACCATGACGATGCAGGCACTGGTGATCGCACACGCCAGCTACGGTCACAATTCCTTTTTCAAGGGCAACTACCTGTTCCGCAGCTGGACAGATGCCAGCAGCATCATCGACTACCTGCTGTTTGCCAAAAACTATATCGCCAGATGCGAGGAGCGCCACGGCGTGGAGGAGGTGGAAGCGATCCTCGACTCCTGTCACGCATTGATGAACTATGGCGTCGACCGCTACAAGCGTCCCTACCCTATTTCGGCGGTGGAAGAGGAGCGTCGGCAGAAAGAGCGTGAAGAGTACCGCCAGCGCCAACTGAACGATCTATGGCGCACGATTCCCAAGATGGGCAACGGGCCTGAAACGGTACCCGATCACCGCTTTCCGGAAGAGCCGCAGGAAAACCTGCTCTATTTCATCGAAAAAAATGCACCCCTGCTGGAGAACTGGCAGCGGGAACTGGTCCGCATCGTGCGAAAACTGGCGCAGTATTTCTATCCACAGCGCCAGACCCAGGTGATGAACGAAGGCTGGGCCACCTTCTGGCACTATACATTGCTGTCCGAGCTGTATCGCCGTGGGCGTGTGACCGAGGGCTTCATGATGGAGTTCCTGCAGAGTCACACCAATGTGATCTACCAGCCGCCATTCGACAGCCCCTATTTCAATGGCATCAACCCCTATACCCTCGGGTTCAGCATCTTCAGCGATCTGCGCCGCATCTGTGAGGAGCCAACGGACGAAGACCGGGCGTGGTTCCCGGACATCGCAGGTAGTAACTGGAAGGAAACACTGCAGTTCGCCATGCGCGACTTCAAAGATGAAAGCTTCATCCTGCAGTTTCTGTCACCGAAAGTGATGCGGGACATGAAACTGTTCTGCATCAGTGACAACGATCGGGAGAATGAGATTGTCGTCAGCGCCATCCACGACGAAGATGGCTACCGGCAACTGAGGGCGGACCTGGCAGGCCAGTACAACCTGGGTAACCGGGAGCCCAATATCCAGGTCTACTCCGTGGATACCCGCGGCGATCGCTCGCTGACGTTGCACCACACCCAGTACCGTCGCCGCCCACTGGGAAAGGATTCGCCCGAGGTCATGCGACACCTACACCGCCTGTGGGGCTTCGATGTGCACCTGCACAGTTTGCATGATGATGAAGTCACAGCCAGTTATCACTGCCCAGAAAAGGGACGTGACCGTATGGACAGTGAAGATGAGCCGATGCTGATCCCAAAACCGATCTGATCGGCGGCAGCAAAGGCTTCTGGCGTCGGAGTACACCAGGAAGACAGCAGGCGCGGCACGAGCGGCCGCCCCGGCGAAAGCTGGAAATCAGATTTCCAGCAGCAATTTGACCTTGGCCACTAGCTCGTTGCGATCAACAGGGGTGGTCACCACTGCATCGGCACCAGCATCGAGCCAGCGCTGCTGATTGTGGTCATTGGCAGGCGCCACGACTACCGCATGCATATTGGCGAATTCACTGCGGGATCGCAGGTGATCGAGGATCTGGAAACCGTTCAGCTGGCTCAGGTTGGCATCCAGTACCAGTAGCGCCGGCTTGCAGGCCGCCATCATAGTACCGGCTACAAAGCTATCCCCGGCCACTTCCACTTCACATCCCGCCTGCTGCAGACCCTGGCGGCCGGTTCCAGCAATCTCCGGATCTGCGGTCAGCAGGAGCACCTTACGACTGGCGACCGCCAGTTCGCTTGGCACCGGCATGGCGTTATCCCGCAGGAACCCCACGAAATCCTCGACGCAGATCCGGTGGTCTCCACGACCCGGCAATTTGTAGGCTTTGAGCTGCCCCCGCTCAATCCAGCGAATCACGGTGCGGAAATTGACCCCGCAGTAGCGTGCTGCTTCGCCGGTTGTGAGCACATGCAGTTCGTTCATTTTTAGAATTCCCCCAAACATCCTGCAAACACTGACAGGTACCCCGGATAAAAACCACCGCAACTATCGACGCAAACAAGCAGCCTAGCGCGAATTTATCCTGCCAACACCGGGCACCCTTATAAATTATGCTGCCGAAACCTGCAAAACCAGGCTGAAACTCGGCTTTATAGAGTATTGACGAAGCAGATCGGCAACCCCTCAATAAAAAACGCTAAGGTACAGTTGACAGGTAAGACAGGTTAAATAAAATGGTCACAACTTCCGGCGACGCAGGTCTTAGTCCCGGATTGCATGTTTACTTTTCCGTCAGGCGCCGCCATTTGGCCGCCGACAGGAATGGCAAACACCCCTCCCAACACGAATACCCTAAGACCCTGGGCCCCCTTGTTTTTTCGGGGCCTTTTTTTTATCTTGCCAAAATCCCGCACTCCTTTTCATACCGCTGTCCGCGGTCAAAGCCGGCATAGATGGATTTATGGCTGTACTCGGTACCCACCGGCCCCTCTTCTCCCCGCCAGCGGGGCCCCTAGCATGAAAACCTACCTGGTAGGCGGTGCCGTCCGCGACAAACTACTCGGCCGCCCAATACACGAACGCGACTGGGTCGTTGTCGGCGCTGACGAATCCCGCATGAAGGCGCTGGGCTACACCCCGGTCGGCAAAGACTTCCCGGTTTTTCTCCACCCCGAGACCAGCGAGGAGTACGCGCTGGCGCGTACTGAGCGCAAGAGCGGGCATGGTTACGGCGGCTTCAGTGTGCACGCGGCGCCGGACGTGACACTGGAGCAGGACCTGTTGCGCCGCGACCTCACCATCAATGCGATGGCGGAAAGTGAAAGCGGAGAACTGATCGACCCCTATGGCGGCCGCGCCGATCTTGAGGCTCGCCAACTGCGCCATGTCTCGCCCGCGTTTGCCGAAGATCCACTCCGCATTCTGCGGGTCGCCCGCTTTGCCGCCCGCTACCACCACCTGGGCTTCACTGTCTCGGAAGACACAATGGCACTGATGCGCCAGATGGTGGCAGCCGGGGAAGTCGAACACCTGGTGGCGGAAAGGGTATGGAAAGAGATCAGTCGCGCACTGACGGAGCCGGATCCGGATGTATTCATACTGGTGCTACGCGAATGCGGCGCACTAAAGATACTGCTCCCGGAGGTGGACCGCCTGTTTGGGGTCCCGCAACCGCCTCTGCATCACCCCGAGATCGACACCGGCAAGCACCTGCTGCTGGCTCTGAAGGCTGCCCCTGCTGAATTACCGGTGCGCTTCGCGGTTCTGCTGCATGACCTGGGTAAGGGCATTACCCCAGAAGAGGTTCTGCCGAGCCACCGCGGCCACGAAAAGGCCGGCCTTCCACTGGTGAGGGATGTCTGTCGCCGCTGGCGCGTCCCCAAGGAACTCGCGGCATTGGCGGCGGGGGTGTGTGAGTACCACCTGCACACGCACCGCGCCTTCGAACTGCGTCCGCAGACCATCATGAAAATGTTCCGCGCACTGGACGCCCTGCGCCGTCCGCACCGATTTGACGACTTCCTGCAGGCCTGCGAAGCGGACGCTCGCGGACGGGAGGGGCTGGAAGACCGGGAGTATCCGCAGGTGGATTTCCTGCGCACAGCACGGAGTGCCGCGGCCGAGGTGTCACCGCAACCCCTGATCGAGCAGGGCTTCGAGGGCGCAGAACTGGGCAAGGCGCTGGACCGTGCCCGCATAGAAGCTATCGCCAGGGTCAAGGAGGAATATCATGCGTAATGTCCTGATCACCGGCGCCGCCGCGCGACTTGGCCGGGCTATCGCCCGTGAGCTGCATCGCGATCACCGCATCATCATTCATTACCGGCGCTCCGCCTCCGCCGCCCAGCGGCTGGTACGTGAATTGAATGAACAGCGACCGGACTCCGCCGCTGCCCTGCAGAGCGACCTGGACAGCGCCGCCGGCTGCGAGCAGCTGGCTCAGCATGCGTGTGAACTCTGGGGTGGAGTCGACGTGCTGGTCAACAACGCCTCATCCTTTTATCCGACGCCTGTAGGCAAGGCCGACGAGCGGGACTGGGACCAATTGGTAGGCAGCAACCTCAAGGCGCCTTTCTTCCTAAGCCAGGCACTCACACCAAGCCTGACTGAAAACAGCGGTTCGATCATCAACATGATCGACATCCACGCCGAACGGCCGATGCCCCAACACACCATTTACTGTGCCGCCAAGGCAGGACTGGTCATGCTAACCAAGAGTCTGGCACTGGAGCTGGCCCCGAAGGTACGGGTCAACGGCGTGGCGCCCGGCGCTATCCTGTGGCCGGAACAAGAAGACGTGGACGAAGAAGCCAAGGCACGGACGCTGTCGCGTATTCCGCTGGGCCGTACCGGCAGCGAAACAGATATCGCCAGGACGGTGCGCTTCCTGATCAGCGAGCCGTCTTATATTAGCGGACAGGTGATTGCCGTGGATGGCGGGCGCAGCCTGAATATCTGATTTGACCAGGCCGAGGGCATCCTGACCTGCGCGGCCCGACCTACGCGGCCCGACCTGCGCGGCCCGACCTGCGCGGCCCGACCGTCTTTCACTGCAATTTCACCGGCATGTTGCGACAATGCCTTTCCATCTCGCCAATCGGACAGCCCCGGTGAACAACCTCAAGATACTCCTGGTCGAAGACAATCCCACCCTTGCCCGCCAGACCGGCGAATTCCTCGAGGGGCACGGCTGGAATGTGGATTTTGCCGGTAACGGGCGACTGGGCCTGCAACTGGCGCTTGAAGAGATTTACGATCTGATCCTGCTGGACCTCAACCTGCCGGACATGGACGGTGTGGAGCTGTGTCGTGAGTTCCGCAAGCGCGCCACTGTCACCGCTCCGGTATTGATGCTCACCGCCCGCGATGCCTTCGATGACAAGGCCCGGGGCTTCCATTCGGGCGCCGACGACTATCTCTGCAAGCCCTTCGACCCGCGCGAGCTGGCACTGCGCTGCAGAGCCCTGGTACGGCGCCGGGAGCTGCACCGCAAGGACGAGATCCGCATCGGCACACTGCAGGTCCGCGGGCGCGGGCGCGAGGCGGAACGCGATGGCCAGCCTCTCAGGCTCACCGCCATTACATCCAGCATCCTCTGGGAACTGGCCTGCGCCTATCCCGACCCACTGAGCCGCGCGGAACTCAGCCATCGCATCTGGGGTGACAACCCGCCGGACAGCGACGCATTGAAATCCCATATTTACAGCTTGCGGCGCCAGTTGGACCGGCCATTCCCGGATCCCATGCTGCGCACCATCAGCAACATCGGCTACCGGCTGGAGCAGCCCGGTGAAGACTGAACAACCGCAGCGGAGCCTGCAACGACGGGTGTTCACGGTCTTCGGCAGCTTAACCCTGGCGCTCTGCCTGGTTTATACCGGTATCGGGATCCTGGCGGCTTACGTCATCGAGGACCAGCTGCTCGACAACCTGATATCGGACGAAGCCCGGTATATCGAGCAACAATTCCATACCCGCGGCACCCTGCCGGCACCACGACTGCCCAATTTTTCCCTGTACGCCTCGACCGACGATGCTCCAGACAACTTCCAGGTTGCCCTGGCAGACGGCCGGAAAAGCGCCGAGCTGTTTGTTAGCGGGGAACAGCATTACCACCTGCGGCGGCTGGAACTCGACGGTTGGCCGGTACTCGCTGCGGACGTGGGCAACCTGTTAACGGTATCGCGCCAGTCCGGCCGTCTCGTATGGTTGTTACTGGCGGTACTGCTCACCACCACTGCTCTGGCCCTGTGGCTAGCACACCGACTGGCCACCCGCACCATCCGCCCACTACTGGGCCTCGCCCGGGAAGTGGAACAGCAACACAATGACCGACAGCCAGTCCTACTTTCCGCCACCGGTAACCAGGACGAGATCGGCTTCCTGGCGCGAACGCTAGAGCGCAGCCTCAACCAGCTGCAACAGGCCCAACAGCGGGAAGCCGAGTTTACGCGCGATGTCAGCCATGAGCTGCGCACAGGCCTCGCCATAGCGACCAACACCATTGCCCTCTCCCGGCAACGCGAACTACAGGACAGTGAAAAAAAAGAACTCTGGTCGACACTGACAGCCATGGAGAGGACCGTCACCACACTGCTCGCACTGGCGCGGGCCGAATCGATCGAGCGCTCCGCTTTCGACCTGCGCCCCCTACTGGAAGAGAGGCTGCTGGCCCGGCGCGAGATCGCAGCAGGAGAGAATTTCCAACTGGATCTGGCACTGCCGGAAAAGCTGCCGGTCAATGGCAACCCTCGCCTGACCGGACTGCTGCTGGATATCCTGCTGGACAATGCCATTCGCCATGCCGCCGGGCCCGCACTGAAGATTCACACGAGCGGCAGTGGGCTGAGCTTCATCAACCCGGCCAGGGAAAACACCGATACCGAAAACCTCTTCCACGCCGGCACCCGCAGACCAGGCAGTGACGGTCTCGGCCAGGGCCTGTACCTGGCAAGCCGCATTCTCAATGCGCAGGGATGGGGCTATGGGGCCAACTGCGAGGAACAGCTCTTCTCAATCTCCATCTATCCCGCCTAGCGCCCCCCGCTTTGCTGCTCCCTGATACCCGGGGGGGGCATGCATATGCATTTCCCACAACATTTCCCTGCGGATTTCACCCGTACTTCACGCCTAGTGCCCCACGATGGTCCCCCAATTCAAAGGAGACCAATCATGGCCAAGAAAATCCTGACAACAATTTTATTCAGTGTGGCGCTTCTGGCTGGCGCCGGCTTCTGGCTGAAAAGCCTGATTCCACCACCGCCGGATCACCAGGCCCTGGCGCAGACACAACCCGGGGATATCCCCTACCTCCAGCAACCCCGGCCGTCCGATGGCCGCGGCCGAATCCTGATGGTGGTGACCAGCGCCTCAACCATGGGTGAGCACGGCAAGGGCACCGGTTACGAATTGACCGAGCTCGCGCGGTCCTATTACGTATTTACGGCCAATGGTTTTACCGTGGATATCGCCAGCATCCGGGGCGGGGAGCCACCGGCGGTGATCGATCGAGACGATATGGGGCCGATCGAATACGCTTTTCTCAATGACCGGCAAGCGAGGGCAAAGCTGCACGGCAGCATCCCCATAGAAAACGCCAATGCAGATGACTACCGGGGCATTTTCTTTGTCGGCGGCAAGGGCGCCATGTTCGACTTCCCCGGAAATACAGATATCCATAGCCTGGTGCTATCCATCTATGGCGATGGCGGTGTTGTCGGCGCGGTCTGCCACGGACCGGCAGCGCTTACCGACATAGAGCTGGAACCCGGAGTACCGTTGTTGCAGGGACGCCGTATCAGCAGCTTTACCAACGAGGAGGAGCTGTTCCTGATTCCGGATGCCAAGCAGGTATTTCCCTTCATGCTCGAATCCCGGCTGCGGGAAAACGGCGCCGTGTTCGAGGCGGGCCCGACTTACCTGCGCCAGGTCAGCACTGATGGCAGGTTGGTCACCGGACAAAACCCCTGGTCGGTATGGGCACTCGCCGAGCAAATGGTGGAGACATTGGGCTATCAACCGGTCCCGCGAAAAGTTACCGGTGAAGAAAAAACCGTGGAACTGCTGCTGGCCTATGAAAGCGATGGCCTCCCCGGCGCCAAGGCCATGCTGGAAACATTCCAGCAGGCTGCCAGCGGTGGGGAGGAGGCAATCAACCGGCGATTACTCGCGATGCACGGCATTGTCGCGATGATGCAGGGGCAGACCGGCAAGGCAGCGGATATCGTGCGGTTGCTGTCCACGGCAAAAAAGTGGCAGCAGGGGGAAAAGGTGTAACCAGGGCCGTCGCCCCTGCTTCGTATTTTCGCGTGAGTCAGGCGGCGACCAGCCAGCGTATCAGGTCCTGAGCCTTAACAGGTGCACCGCCAGCCCGGATGGACTGATACAACCCACCACCTGAGGACCGACCATTCCCCCGTCATGACAATAGTGCATCGCACATGCTTCGACCGGAAATTTCACCCGAAATTTACCGGGCGACCTGTAGGGTGCTCTTGTCAATCAGGAGAACCAAATCATGAACAAGAAAGTGAAATTTACAACCCGAGTAATTTTTTCAGCCGGGTTGGCCATCGGCTGCCTCACCACATTCTGGTACACATTTATAGCGTTAAAAGAACAACCGCTAGCCCAAGATGAAATCTTGGCGTCCTACGCTTACCGGACGCCAGCTGATATTGGCATGTCACTCAGAGAGATCGGCGAAGGCCTGTTTGAATTTTCTTACAGGAGCTATGACGGGGCACTGGTCAACGGCCGCATCAGCTACCCGCCCGTAAAACAGGAAAAATACCCCGTACTGGTTGGTATGGCGGCCATGGGGAGAGGCTACCAGCGCTGGTGGGTGGACTCCTTCAAGGGACGCCCGACGGTGACCCGCGTGAATGAAATTACCGAGCGGGCCAGCCAAAAAGGCTATGTGGTGGTCGCCATCGATGCACGCTTTCACGGCACCAGGAAAGACCCCAACCGCACCCTGGGATCGATCATGAATAACCTGCATTTCTTCGGAGACAAACGCGACTACGAAGCAATGATCCGGGAGACTGTCCTCGATTATCGGGTTCTGATGGACTGGATCGCGCAGCAACCAGACCTGGACGGCAATCACCTTACCCTGGCGGGTTACAGTATGGGAGCGCAGGTCGCCCTACTGGCCTCAGCTCTCGACCCGCGAGTGGACAGGGTTATCGCCATGGTGCCGCCACATATAGACGACAAGACGGCTGTCGTGGCGCCCAAGAACCTTGCCGGCCTGATTAAAAAAACCGGGGTTCTCCTGATCACTGCCGATGATGATGAGTATGCTTCGAAAGAGGACAACCTGCGCCTGTACGATGCGATTGCAAGCGAGAACAAGAAGCACCAGGCATTCGCGGGAGGCCACATACTGCCAGGTGATTACATTGATGCGGTGGGCGGCTGGCTGTAACGCAGCGTAGCTGTTGCTCTCTGTGAGTGGCCCCGCAGCCCCACGCCCCGGCATTGGCACAAGGTCCGATGGGGGCTGCAGACTGAAAATTAGGGCCAGGAAAAGTGTACTGGCCAGAGTTTCTGCTTGTCCTTGTCGTAATGCTCCCACATCTCGGCAAAGGTCTCGCCGGTGAGGGGGTGGCGCCGGGCTGGCACCAGCTCGGCCAGCGGCTGCAGCACGAAGGCATTCTTCACGATCTCGCCGCGGGGCAGCTTTACACCATCGAACTCGCCAGCCAGGTCGTCGTAAGTCAGGATATCGATATCCAAAGTACGCGCGCTGAACTTGGCCCCACCGCGCACTCGACCGTTGGCATCCTCGATTTCCCGCAAGCGCGAGGCGAGCTGACCCACCGGCAGGTCGGTATGCATGCCCACCACGAGGTTGTAGAAGTTCTCGCCTTCGAAGCCTACGGCCTCGCTCTCGAACACCGTCGAGACGTTCAAATCCCCAAAAGCCTTCGCCAGCGCATCGAGGCCGGCGCGGATATGCTTCGCGCGGTCGATATTACTGCCGAGACTCAGAAAGACCTGCGCCATGTTCAGGCTCCCGCCGCCGCACCGGTGAGCGGCCGCTCTCCGCGCTCGATGATCACGCCAACATCGCGGGAACCGCGCACGGCCCCGGGCTTGGAGAGCCGCAGGCGCAGCCAGGAAACGCCAAACTCGTCGCGGACAATCGCTGCCGCCTGATGGGCCATGGTCTCCACCAACAGAAACTCACTTCCCTCAATAAAGGCGATCAGTCGCTTGGCCACCGCTTTGTAATTCAGGGTGTGCTCGATGTTGTCGGTACGGGCGGCCTCGGAAATATCGAACGCCATCTCCAGGTCGAGACTGACGGTCTGGCGCACCTCCCGCTCCCAGTCGTAAATACCAATAATCGTATCGACCTTGAGGTCGCGGATGTAGACGATATCCATCAGTTGGCGAGACTCCCGTTCCCCATCTCATTTAACTGCGTCATGGGCCAGCGCGGCCGCACGTCTACGGCCAGATCCGTGCGCTCACCAGCCTGCAAGCGCAAATAACCGGCGTAGGCGATCATGGCACCGTTGTCAGTGCAGAACTCGTGGCGTGGGTAATAAACGCTGGCCCCTTCCTCCGCCAGCCGCGCCTCGAGGCGCTCGCGGAGACGCTTGTTGGCAGAAACTCCACCAGCGATCACCAGCGTCTTGTGGCCGGAGGCCTGAATCGCGCGCCGACATTTGATGACCAGTGTATCAACGACAGCCTCCTGAAAGGCGGCGGCGATATCGGCACAGGTCTGCTCATCCGGCAACCCGTCCTCCAGCGCGTGTTCACGCACCGTGGTCAGGGTATAGGTTTTGAGTCCGGAAAAACTGAAGTCCAGCCCGGGCCGGTCGGTCATGGGCCGCGGGAAGGTAAACCGCTGCGGGTCGCCCTTTTCCGCCAGCGCCGCCAACCGCGGACCACCCGGGTAGTCCAGGTCGAGCATCTTGGCCGCCTTATCAAAGGCCTCACCGGCGGCATCATCCAGTGACTCGCCCATCAGGGCATAGTCACCCAGGCCGCGGACGTCCACCAGTTGCGTGTGACCGCCAGAAACCAGCAAGGCCACAAAGGGAAAGGCCGGCGGATTCTCCTCCAGCATCGGCGCCAGCAGATGTCCCTCCATATGGTGAACGGCCACTGCGGGGATCTTCCAGGCATAGGCCAGGGCGCGGCCGGCGCAGGCGCCCACCATCAACGCACCAACCAGCCCCGGGCCGGCGGTATAGGCAATCCCATCCAGGCCAGCCGGGGAGGTGCCGGTCTGCGCCATGACCTGACGCACCAGCGGCAGCAGTTTGCGCACATGGTCGCGGCTGGCCAGTTCCGGCACCACACCGCCGTATTCGGCGTGCAGATCTACCTGACTGAAGACCGCGTGACCAAGGAGTCCGCTATTGCTGTCGTAGATCGCGACGCCGGTTTCGTCGCAGGAGGTTTCGATACCGAGGACTCGCACAGGCTCTGCTACTCGTGACTGCATTGAAGGCTCGCTATCATACCGGAAAAGAGGCTTGCGATCGCCGACCCGAGTGATTAGAATTTGCGCCCTCGCTGTGAACCGGCCTCCGGATTGCAACTGCGAGAGCATTTGCCGGAAAGGCCGAGAGAAACGAATTTTACAGGTATTCTAATGCCCTCAGTACGAATCAAAGACAACGAACCTTTCGATATCGCCCTGCGCCGCTTCAAGCGCTCCTGCGAAAAAGCCGGTGTACTGTCCGAAGTACGTCGTCGCGAGTTCTACGAGAAGCCGACTGCTGTTCGCAAGCGCAAGGCAGCTGCCGCTGTTAAGCGCCACGCTAAGAAGCTGCAGCGCGAAAACCGCAAGTTCCAGCGCCTCTACTAAGAAGCCTCCAGGCTTTTTCACAGAGAGGCCGGACGGGAGCACAATCCCGTGCGGTATTGAAAAACGGCGTGCGAGCCCGACTCGCGCGCCGTTTTTGCGTTGGGCCGGCAAGACATTGGCAGCGCACTTCCGCGCCAGCGAGTCGGCGCGCTATGCTTGCGGTCACCCGAAAAACAACCCTAATAGCCGGATATACCGTCATGAGCACTCTCAAGGAAACTCTCACCCAAGCCACCAAGGATGCCATGAAGGCCCGCGACAAGGAGCGCCTGGCAACGCTGCGCCTGATCAATGCGGAGATCAAACGCATCGAGGTGGACGAGCGTATCGAGCTGGACGACGCCCGCATCCTGGCCCTGCTGGACAAGATGACCAAGCAGCGTCGCGACTCCATCGCCCAGTACGAAAAAGCTGGCCGCCCGGAGCTGGCCGCCGTGGAGCAGGCAGAAATCGACGTGATCCAGGAGTTCCTGCCCGAGCAGTTGAGCGAGGATGAGATCTCGGAAATCGTCGCCGAAGCCGTGCGCGATACCGGCGCCGCCGGCATGGCCGATATGGGCAAGGTGATGGCCCAGGTGAAGCCACAAGTACAGGGCCGCGCCGACATGGGCGCAGTAAGCAAGCTGGTCAAGGCCCAGCTGGGCTGATCATTGACACGGGAGGGCCCGCCCTCCCAACCAGAGCGCAACTATGGCCGGCAAGATTCCCCAGCACTTTATCGACGATCTGCTCGCCCGGGCGGATATTGTCGATATCGTCGATAGCAGGGTGAAACTGCGCAAAACCGGCAAGAACTACTCTGCCTGCTGCCCTTTCCACGACGAAAAGACACCCTCCTTCACCGTCAGCCCGGACAAGCAGTTCTTCTACTGCTTTGGCTGTGGCGCCAATGGCAACGCCATCGGCTTCCTGATGGAGTACGACCGCCTGCCATTCCCAGAAGCGGTGGAAAAGCTCGCGGCAGGCATGGGCCTCGAAGTACCCCGGGAGCAGCTCGCCCCCGGCCAGGAAAAGCGCCAGCGGGAGAGCCAGTCCCTCTACCAGCTGACCGAGCGGGCGGCAGAGTTCTATCGCCAACAGCTACGCAGCCACCCTTCGGCCGGGAAGGCTATAGCCTATCTCCGCCAGCGCGGCCTCTCGGGAGAGATTGCCCGGGACTTTGGCATCGGCCTCGCCCCACCGGGCTGGGACAACCTGCTCAACGCCCTGGCAGACACAGCGGAAAAAGCCGACCAGCTGGAGCAGGCCGGTCTGGCCATCCGCCGCCAGGACAGCGACGGCAGAACCAAACCCGACCGGCGCCACCATTACGACCGCTTCCGCGACCGCATCATGTTCCCGATCCGGGACCAGCGCGGGCGCCCTATCGCCTTCGGTGGCCGGGTTCTGGGCGACGAGAAACCCAAGTACCTGAACTCGCCGGAAACCCCCATCTTCCACAAGAGTCGTGAACTCTACGGCCTGTGGGAAGCGCGCCAGGCCAACCGCGACCTGAAGCGGCTGATCGTCGTGGAAGGCTATATGGATGTGGTGGCCCTGGCCCAGTTCGGTATCCGCTGTGCGGTTGCCACGCTGGGCACCGCCTGTGGCGAAGAACACATCCAGCTGGCCTTCCGCCATGTGGCAGAGCTGGTGTTCTGCTTTGACGGCGACAAAGCCGGCCGCACCGCAGCGCGGCGCGCCCTGGAAGCTGCCCTACCGCATATGCAGGACGGGCGCAGTCTGCGCTTCCTGCTGCTGCCCGAAGGCGAAGATCCCGACACCCTGGTCCGCCAGGTAGGCGGCGAGCGCTTTGAGCAACTCCTGGACGAGCAGGCCCGGCCGCTGGAGGATTTCCTCTTCGATCTCCTTGGCGAGGGCATCAACCTGCAGACTATGGATGGCCGTGCCCGACTATCGAAGCTGGCGGGCCCGCTGCTCGACCAGCTCCCCGAGGGGGTCTACCGGCAGCTGATGTTCCAGCAATTGGCAGCTCGCACCGGGCTCGACCGGGCAACCCTGGAAGAAGTCATCGGCGCAGAAAAAGCCCGCGCCACGCAGACACGAGCACAGACTCCCCCTGCTGCCCCCGCCCCAAGGCAGGAGCGGCCGACGCCACCAGCGCCGTCGTCGCTTGAGGGTGACAGCGTGCCCGTACCGGCAGACATACCACCGGCACCGGACGACGATCTGCCCCCTCCATTCGGGGAATCGGAGCCGGATTTTGCCGCGCCTCCGCAAACAAGGCCCCGCGGCCAGTACCGGCTGCCAGCGGAACGCATGCTGATCTCGCTGCTGCTCCATCATCCGCAGCTGGCGCAACAGATCGATGAACTGGATCGTTTCCGCGACAGCGGCGATCCGGATCTGCGACTGTTTGCCGAGCTGGTCGCGCTGTTGCAACAACGACCAGACTACAATCTGAACCAGTTACTCGGATACTGGCGCGCGCACCACGGCGCCGATTCCTGCGACACTCTGGCCCAGCTGGCCTCCTCGCAACTGGTGACCGGAGCGCGACAGCTGGCTCAGGGAGATACCCAACTGGAATACGATCCGCAGGCAGAGTTTCGCGACTGCCTGCAGAGACTCGAGCGGGCCGAACAGAAGGCCCGCAATCGCAGCCTGCTGGAACAGCTGAAAAGCGCCGGCGGCCAGCTCAGCCCGGAACAGCGGGCCCTGCTGGCAAACTGGCAGCGCAAACGCGAGTAACCGTGGCGGGCCTTGAAATTTCAGGGCTCACCGCCATATTCATTCACCCGCGGACGCGGACCGGGAATACAGAGCACACAGATCGAACCCCTGTCCCTTGACAGCCAGAGTGGTTATTGCTAGCGCAAATACGCTATAATCCCGCGTCTTTGTCCCGTATTTTTTCCTTACTTTCAGGGTTGTGCATGACCGACAACACCCAGCAACAGACTTCACGCATCAAGGAACTGATCGCCCGCGGTAAAGAGCAGGGCTATCTGACCTACGCCGAAGTTAACGACCACCTGCCGGAGGACATCTCCGATCCGGATCAGGTCGAAGACATCATCGGTATGATCAATGACATGGGCATCAAGGTGTACGAAACCGCACCGGATGCCGAAGAGTTGTTGATGGCCGAGGGCGATAGCTCCGCAGATGAAATTGCCGCCGCCGAAGCCGCCGCCGCACTGGCCGCGGTCGAGTCCGATGTGGGCCGCACCACCGATCCCGTGCGCATGTACATGCGCGAGATGGGCACCGTTGAGCTGCTCACTCGCGAAGGCGAAATCGCCATTGCCAAGCGCATCGAAGAGGGCCTGCGGGAACTGATGGCAGCGCTGGCATACTGGCCGGGCGCGGTACAGCAGATCATCGACGAGTACCAGCTCATCGAGAAGGAAGAGCGCCGCATCCCCGACGTCATTGCCGGCTGGCTCGACCCGGCCGAGGATGTGCCCCCGGGTGCACAGGCCGGCCAGGCTGCGCAGCAGAACAAGTCCGATAGCAGCGACGACGATTCAGAATCTGACAGCGACGATGACGACGATGACTCATCCGAGGAGGAAGAGGAAACCGTCGGCGGTATCGATCCGGAAGAACTCGCCGAGCGCATGAACAAGCTGATCGCCGCGCAGAAGAAGGCGGATGCCGCCATCAAGAAGCACGGCCGTGACTCCAAACAGGCCGGCGAGGCCATGGAAGCTGTCGGCGACATCTTCCGCTTCTTCAAGCTGGCGCCGCGTCAGTTCGATCCGCTGTACAACGAAGTCCGCAGCATCCTCGACGAAGTTCGCCTGCAGGAGCGCACCACCATGGCGCTCTGCATCAAGAAGGCCAAGATGCCGCGGAAGACCTTCATCAAGGAGTTCCCGGGCAACGAGACCAACGAGGACTGGATCCCCGGCATCATCAAGAAGAAGCGGGACTACTCCGACAACCTGCGCCAGGTAGCCGAAGACATCATCCGCTGCCAGCGCAAGCTGGCCCAGTGCCAGGAGCGCGCCGGACTGGAGATCGGCCAGATCAAAGAGATCAATCGCCGGATGTCCATCGGTGAGGCCCGCTCCCGCCGCGCCAAGAAGGAGATGGTCGAGGCCAACCTGCGTCTGGTTATTTCCATCGCCAAGAAGTACACCAATCGCGGGCTGCAGTTCCTGGACCTGATTCAGGAGGGCAATATCGGCCTGATGAAGGCGGTGGACAAGTTCGAATACCGTCGCGGCTACAAGTTCTCGACCTATGCCACCTGGTGGATCCGTCAGGCCATCACCCGCTCCATCGCGGACCAGGCCCGCACCATCCGTATCCCGGTGCACATGATCGAGACCATCAACAAGCTGAACCGCATCAGCCGCCAGATGCTGCAGGAGATGGGACGCGAGCCGACTCCTGAAGAACTGGGCGAGCGCATGGAAATGCCGGAAGACAAGGTGCGCAAGGTCCTGAAGATCGCCAAGGAACCGATCTCCATGGAGACCCCCATCGGCGACGACGAAGATTCCCATCTGGGAGACTTCATCGAGGACCAGAACCAGTCTTCCCCGGTGGACACCGCCACCCAGACCGGCCTGCACGACGCCACACGCTCCGTGCTCTCTGGCCTGACGGCACGGGAAGCCAAGGTTCTGCGCATGCGGTTCGGTATCGACATGAACACCGACCACACTCTGGAAGAGGTGGGCAAACAGTTCGATGTGACCCGCGAGCGAATTCGTCAGATCGAAGCCAAGGCGCTGCGCAAGTTGCGACACCCGTCGCGCTCTGAGCACCTGCGAAGCTTCCTCGACGAGTAAGCACCCAAAGCCCGGCACCGCCGGGCTTTTTTATGACAATCAGATGACTGAGCGGCCCAGCCGCCAGTCGAGCTGTCCATGCAACGGAAGCGAAAAGTCATGCAAGAAGAATTCGTCAACAAGCCTGGCAAGACCGGCATTCCCCGCCTGATCGATGCCACCAACTATTCCTGGCAGGGCCTTCTAGCCACCTGGCGCAATGAGGCCGCCTTCCGCCAGGAGGTGAGCCTGGCCATCTTCCTGATTCCAATGGCTCTCTGGCTTGGCGAGACCGGCGTCGAACGCGCACTGCTGATTGGCGTCACCCTGCTGGTGATGATCGTCGAGCTTCTGAACAGCGCCGTGGAAGCCACGATCGACCGCATCAGCTCCGAACGCCACCCGTTGTCCAAAGTCGCCAAGGACACAGCCTCCGCCGCCGTCTCCCTGTCGCTGCTGCTGTGGCTGTTCACCTGGGGCTGCATCCTGCTGCCACGCTGGCTCGGCTGAGACTCGCATCAACCGCTGGCCACATCAATCCCGACGTGCCGGGCGTGGCGGCACGTCCAGCCCCTCGCCATTTTCCGGCGCACGCGTCCCCAATCCCTTACCAGCAAGCCAGTGCTACTGGCTAAACTTTACCCACTCCATTCCAGCCATAAACCAGGGAAGTGTTTATGTCCTTCGGGTGTCCCCGGCTGCTGCCGCTGTTATTTGCCGTCATGTTGTTTATGCCTTTTCAGGGTGCACTGGCCCAGATACCCAACGGCCCGATATCAACCCGGGAAGAGATCGCTCTATATGCGCAGATGAAAGCGCTGGCCCAACAGCTGTCAGTGCAGGAAGTGACCGGTTACCAGCAGCGCCGCGGCGAGCAACGTTCGGGAAACGGCAGCACCAGCACCGGCGGTTTACGACTGTTTCACAGCAATCAGCAGCTGCAATGGAGTGGCGACCTGACAAGTCGCTTTGAGGGGGAAATCAGCGGCCTCCAGCTCAATCGCCATGTTTACAGCGGCCCCTCCTGTCGAGGCTCCCAGGAGCTGGGCTTTTTCGGCGGCAGCAGCGTTGCACGCGGTGATGTGCTTGGAGCCTTTCCGGAAAGCGGAGCTTTTCATGCCGGGCGCAACACCATTACCAGTTTCTATGGCGGGCTCTACTTCAGCGATTATCGACACGACCTCAGCTACATCGACGCCATGGCCAAGGTCTCCTACGTCGCCGCCGACGCCGATTCTGCCCGCGGCCTCGGTACCCGTGTTACCGGCCCGCAACTGACACTCTCAGCCGAGCGCGGCATCGCCCTCCCTCTCACCGAGCAGATCAACCTGGAACCGCAGCTGCAGATCATCGCCAATTACACCAACTTTGCCGCACTGCAAACCGATGATGACTTCCTCAATACGGATCCAACCCCCGAAGTAGCCTTCAGGACCGGACTACGTGCTTATCCGGTGGATAGCCGCCAGGAGATCTATGCCTTTGCCAACTACTGGTACAACCTCGCGGGGGAAGATGACCTGATCCTGCGGAATGGATCCCGCCTCAAGCTGGAGCGTGGAGCGCGCTGGGGCGAGATCGGCGGGGGCATGACGCTGCTCAACTCCAGTATCGCCAGTGTCTTTCTGAACCTGAGCTACCGCCAGTCCCTCGATGATCAGGACTGGAGTGGCGGTGGCGCCAATCTGGGCTTCCGCTGGTACTGGTAGCCTTCGCCGCCAGAGCCGAAAGCGTTGATTCAAAAGGGGAAATCGGGTACTTTGCTCTGCCGCCGTGGCCCACCCACGGCATTTGTGGGCCCTTAGCTCAGTTGGTTAGAGCATCCGACTCATAATCGGCAGGTCCTGGGTTCAAGTCCCGGAGGGCCCACCATTCTACAACCTCAGCAATTCTCAGTCTTTTCTCCACCCCGCGACACACCTAGCTTTCCGCGTTACTCTTAGCCTCAGAACGTCTGATTGATGCAACCAAAACTGGGGGCATCTGGGGGTACATTTGGGGGCATCAGCCAAAACTCCATAAACAGGTGCCCCCAAAATCGGCTAGAACCCCCGTCGCTACAGGGATAGAGCAATGCCATTGACGGAGCTTCAGGTAAAGCAAGCCAAACCTAAGGACAAGGATTACAAGCTGTCTGATGAGCGAGGCATGCACCTCTTGGTGAAAAAGACCGGTGCAAAGTATTGGCGCCTAAAGTATCGCCACCCCCACACGAGGAAAGAGCGCCAACTTGCCCTTGGCGTCTACCCGGAGACATCTCTCAAACGCGCCCGCAAGCTACGTGACGATGCACGCCAACTGTTGCTGGATGGTGTCGATCCCTGCGACCATCGAAAGGCGCGCCAAGTGGAAAACCTTGACGCGGCCACCAACACCTTCGAAGCCCTAGCCCGCGAGTGGTTTGCGACTCGCATGGGGGACAAGTCGGAGAGCCACCGAAAGCGAACCCTGCGCCTATTGGAGCGCGACTTGTTCCCTTACCTGGGCCGCCGCGCCATTGCCGACATCACCCCACCAGAACTGCTGACCACCCTGAAGCGAATAGAAGACCGAGGCGCCGTAGAAACTGCCAAGCGGGCCAAGCAGGTCGCGAGCATGGTATTCCGCTTTGCCATTGCGGGAGGCCGGGCCAACAATGACCCCGCGGCGGTGGTGGGCGGCCAGCTACTACCCAGCCGGCCACAACACTTCCCTACCATTACCACTCCTAGTGAAGTCGGGAAACTTCTGACAGCCATCGACAACTATCAGGGCACTCCCACCGTCCGCGCGGCGCTCAAGCTATCCCCCCTACTGTTCTGTCGCCCTGGCGAGCTAAGAGCGCTCGAATGGAGGGAGATTAATTGGGAGGAACAGCGCATCGAGCTTCCCGCCGCGAAAATGAAAATGCGGCACCCTCACATTATCCCACTGGCAAACCAAGCGATTGAGATACTCCGGGACTTGGAGCCCCTGACAGGCCGGTTCCGGTACGTCTTTCCCTCTCCCAAGGGCGCAAGTCGCTGCATGTCAGAAAACGCTGTACGGACCGCCCTACGCAACCTGGGATATACCAACGAGCAGATCACCCCGCATGGCTTCCGTGCTATGGCGCGCACACTGCTGGACGAGGTGCTGAACCAGAGAGTCGAGTGGATTGAGCATCAGTTGGCTCACTCAGTGAAAGATGCCAACGGGACCGCATACAACCGCACTAAACACCTCCCGCAACGGCAAGAGATGATGCAGCGCTGGGCTAACTACCTTGACGACTTGAGGGTTCAAGCTAGTGCCACCAATGTAATCATGGCTACTTTCCGTCGCCCCCAGCCTGAGAAAACCTGAGTATTTATAGCCGACCACGAACTTCAACTTCCCCTAGAAACGGCTCGCCATGACTGATAATCAAACTGAACTGAGAGAACCAGAATGGGAGCGCGATTGGTTCTGCACTCCGGAAGTCAGAGAGACTTTCTTCAGCCCGTCACAGCAAGAGGCGGCATCAATTTATCCGAAATGGGCCCCAACTGAGGCAGTCTCCCATCTAATCAATGGCACGGGTATTTCGACCACGGAGGATGGTGAAGCTCTCCTAGTAAAGCTCTGCACCAAACCTGAAATGGAAAGAGTATGGCGTCGCCTACATAAGCAGGATTTAAAAGCTGGGAGAGCCTACTCTGCTCACCTGCCGCGAGACATCTACCTTGGCCTGAACGGTTACTGTGAGGCCGCAGAGCAACTTTCGCCTACTGAAAGGCAAAAGGAAACAGAGGAAATCCAAAGCCAGATAGCCTGGTTAACCGAGCGGCTCAACGCCTTTCACCTCGACCAACCCTCCCTCACGCTGTGGACGGACCAAGAGCTCGCGGCCTCCCTAGGTACTGACAAATCACTGTTTGCCCGCGAAATGTACAAAATGTGCTCACCAAGCATTGGGGAGCTACTTAGCCGTCTAAGCACGCAATTGGAATACTCGCCTATTGGGAGTCATTCCCTCATCCACACCAAGACCAAGGATAATGAGGTAACACGATTTACACGGCATATGGCTCTCCGCTTCCAGCGCTACTACGGAAAAAGCTTGGTCGACAACATTGCATCACTGATTTCTGCCCTATTCGACCAACACCTAGACACCTCTTACTTACGTAAAGTCATCAATGCCACCCCGGAAGGGGGAAAATTTAGCCTTCAAAATTGGCAAGATTTTCCGGGTAAAACGCCCCCGAGAATTTAGCTTAAATCTTCCGGCTATTTTTCGGCCACTTGATGTAGACAATAGCTATCAGCCTCAACAACCCCATAGGAGAGCTGATACATGCATACAGACTCAACCCCCTCCCGCGCCATCGAGCCCGAAGCCCTATACCGCGCATCAGAATGCGCCCGCTTTTTCTCCATTGGTTTATCAACGTGGTGGCACTGGACCAAATCAGCAAAAGCCCCCAAGGGCATAAAATTGAGCCCAAAAGTAACAGTTTGGGAGGGCTCAAAGTTGCTGGAGCTGAAGCAAGAGCTGATTGCTGAAGCAATGAATGGGGAAGCCTAAATATGAAACCCCTTACAGTAATCACTACGCCACCTTTCGCAGAATTTCAGTCAAGCCAATACTGCGGCGCTGTCGACTGGAAAAAGGGGCTGACAGCCCGGCAAGTACGAGCGCTGGAAGCACTAACTCAGCGTCCACGAAGCCGAGAAGAACTAGACAAGATCATCGGGACTAGCAACAGCCCAAATATCATCTTTCAACTGAGGCGGCGCGGTTATGACATCCCGCTATCTTGGGAACCGCATATTGATCGCGATGGGCGAATCGGCAAGCACGGCATTTACAGCCTTTCTAGTGAGGATCTAAAACGCCTTGGAGGCTGGCCATGAGAGGCCCCCTGGACTTAGGGGTGCCCTCAGTCATGGCGGCAGTCATTCAGGCTGAAAATAGCGAGATGGCGGAATAATGACCAAGACAAATAGTAGAGGAATACTTCCGAATGGACGAGGACATGGTAAAGCCACGTTCTTCCGTGCTCTGCATGCAATTTTCGACCATCCAGACTATTTGGCCCTGAGCAAGACATCCAGGGCCTTTTTATGGGATCTGTGTCGTCAATATAACGGCCACAATAATGGGAACTTGAGTGCCGCTCCTGCAATTATGGGGCCGATGGGATGGGATAAGAACACAACTCTTAGGAGTCGAAGAGAGCTGCTAGCCAAGGGATGGATAGCAGTTACTCGCCTACCAAGAGCCAAGCGAGAGCCCATCCTTTACCGCTTAACGTGGTTAGATCTGGACAAGTGGAAAGGGAAGCCGGACCTAGACCCTGAAGCCTACAAGGCACCTAGGAGGCCCCTGAAAGTCGGCCGATAAATCGATTTCATTGGTCATCCTTACTGGACAAAATCAACTCTTAAGGGGGCTCTCAGGCCCCATAGAACAACGTCAAAGTCCTATTTCGGGTATTCAGAGTGCCTTTCACAGGCGATGAATATCGATTTAATAGGCATTTAGAGTGGGTCCTTTTTAAATATTTACCATAGACATGGGGGCAATGAACTAAGAAGGCCTACTTACTTCACGTGGAACCGTAATTCACAAATTATCTCAATACGTAAGTTGGACATCCGGTAAATGTGCACAACAAGACCATCCTTAGATCTCCAAAATTAGATTCTGCGAAAACGAAAATCCAGCAGGGTAGACAGTGTCCGGGAAGAGCTAGGCATCTGTTTTATATTTCCCCTCCCGGTGGGGCTTATCCACCGCCCCAATCGGATACCAACTTACGAAAGCGGGACCGTCTGGAAATCGGCCAAAAAGCATGCCGACAGCGCGATATGGCCAAATTAGACCTACCCGAACTAAAGGTCCAAATATGGACTATTGGACCCAGCGCCACCTAACTAGTTGGCGACAATTTCGACCCGCAGGTCAAAAATCCGCCAAGCCCGCTGTTGGCACTTTTTTGCACAGGGAATGAGCGCTATGATCTGGTCACTACTCCCTAGGGGCGTAGCCTTGCCAAGCCCAATTGTTGAACTAATATAACTGATTAGATATAGTGCTTCCCGTCGATATTCATCCACATGCCGCAGATGACATCCGGCAACTGAAGGCTGACGATACAATCGCAGCTGCAGAAGTTCTCGCTGTCATCCAACAAATGAAAGCCGATCCCGAGCTGCAGGAGCGGCTTCTAGTGCATGACTCAGAACATCACAATGTGAATGTGAAGCACTGGTGGGCGGCGATGAAGGACGATCACAACCTATGGCGCTTAAAGATCTGGGAGCCTGACACAGGCGAACTGGTCAACTACAGAGTGGTCTACGGTTACGTACCTTCTAGCAAATGGGTGCAAGCGAGATACTGCATATTGGCAGTTGTTCATCGGGGAAATTTCAATTATGAGCCAAGTAGCGAAATTGGCCAACGAATCTACAGTGACTACCAGGAGCTTATATAAAGCTCAGCCACAGCAGGCAGAACCTGCCGGGGAGCTGGTGGAGACCAACCCCTACCTTTGGGGCGGAAAGGCTATTAAATCTGTTCCAGATGCAATCTCTGTTGACGATCTTATCGACGAGCTGTCCCGAGGAGACTCCCAGTTTGTCGAAGCTCTCCGGCGCGGAAGAGAAAATATTGCCCAGCGTTACTACGCGGAAGAGGAAAGCCTCAGAACTTTGCGTTTGAGCAAGGGCTTATCTCAAAAAGAGCTGGCAGAGATGGTTGGAACTAAGCAGCCTCACATAGCTCGCATTGAGGCCGGCACATCTTCACCCCAACTAAATACTGTTAAGCGATTGGCCAGAGCACTTCAAGTGCCGTTCCCTTATCTCTGCGACTTACTGGACGACGGAGAATAGTCAAAATGCTTTCGCCACAATTTTGGGGCATCTTTTGTGACGATGTACGTCATGAAATTGGCGGGAAATATACTCTTGTCGGCTGCTATGGCACTCATATGGGAGTCCCTCACTTCCCATTTACCATGAGTAAACTTTGCTTTAGCTTTACTTACACGAGCAATATTGATTCGATTCCTGAGAACATAAAGGTTTCTATCCACCGCGACGACAAGAGCTTATTTAACGTCAACCTTTCGATTGATGCCGAGGCCGAGGCTGATAGTCGAGAGGAAACATTCACAGCTACCGGGGGCTTTGAGGTACCAAATCTTACCTTTGATGGACCGTGCCTGATTGCAACTGAAGCCATGGTAGATGGTGAGAAATTTAAAGGGCCCACCTTGAGGGTAGAAGAAATGAGATTTCCTCCTCAGCACTAAAAACCTTAACAAACCTTCAGAGCCCGCATTCGCGGGCTTTTTTATTTGCCACCGGCAGTGCATATAATTACGCACCTTACCTCTAGACCTTTATTTTGATTCGAAGAGGAAATATTTATCCTCTCGGTATTTCCGCATTTTCCCAGATAAAATGTATATGCATATCAGCCCGACCCAGGCTAGGAGGCCAGTTTAGGGGGCACATTTGGGGGCACCACTGCAATCAACCTCAAACAGACCCCTTTATAATCAAAATGTTAGCCGCGCACTTCAATTGACGGAGGGCACCATTCCCCACCCCACATCCGCAATCTCCTTACAAAAACGTGATTCCATACCGGGAACACCCCGATTGTGATCGTCAGCAGCGGTTTGCTTCCTTTAGCCAAAAAATAGCGGGAACATTCAGCCTCGAAAATTTTCTCTCACCCCACGAAGAAAGGCGGCCTGCACTTTTCGAATCCCCTCGGGGCGCAGTGTCTCTGCGTCAGCCCCTGTGTTAAACCAACCTAGCCTGCAGTGCTTGCTTTTGTTCATTGCCAGTCCGTTTGTGTATATCAGGATCCTGCTGCCTGATCTCGGGCAATCCTGTGCAGAGTGCTGATCTCCTCCCTTGCCGACTTTTCATCTTATGCACCTGCTGCATAGCCAGCCCCGGTGGCGGGGGGCACTCACCTGCTCAAAACATAGCCGCGTCGCCATCAACGCTTCTCCCGGTAAACCCAGCTGCCCCTCTTTATTTGTAAATGCGACTCGTTTTCATTTACATTTACTGACAGTGTAAATACCATTGCGCCCGCACTTCCATAACAACCACAGGGAACATCTCAATGGGCAAAAAGAACCAGGACAAGGACACCATCGTCATCGGCGCTCGTGCGCTGACCGCGGCTCTGGTATTCGGCAGCACCTGCCTGCAGGCGGAACAGGCCAGCGATCAGTGCGAGGGAAGCAAGGATGGCTGTGAGACCGCGCAATCCGATGAGGCAATGGAGCTGATCCAGGTACACGGCATCCGGAATTCCATTTACCGGTTCGACAAATCGGGCGACCCCCGCCGTGTGGCTGAACTGGTGGATACCCCCCAGACCATCACGGTGCTCACCCAGGACCAGATCCAGGAGTCCGGCAGCAGCGACCTGAAAGAAATTCTCTCATCCCAGGCGGGTGTCACACTTGGCACGGGCGAAAACGGCAACGCTTTTGGCGACCGCTATATTATTCGCGGCCACGAGGCACGCAGTGATGTTTTTGTCGATGGCCTGCGCGACCCGGGCATGACCACCCGTGAGAGCTTTGCCACCGAGCGCGTTGAAATCACCAAGGGGCCCAGCTCCACCTTTGCCGGGCGCGGCTCCTCCGGTGGTGCGGTCAACAGCATCACCAAGCAGGCTTCCACTGCTTACAATTTCAGCCGTATCGACCTCGGGCTGGGCACCGACGACTACACACGCCTGACCGTCGACAATAACCTGTCTATCAACGACCAGACTGCCATCCGGCTGAATCTCCTCACAGCGGACGAGATCAAACCCGGCCGAGAGGGGATCACCCGCGAGCGCAATGGCGCGCAGCTGTCGGGCAAGTTCGAGGCGAGCGAAAAGCTCTCCTTTGTTGCCGATGGCTATTACCTCAAGGCCAGCGATGTACCGGACCTGGGCAGCTACTTTGACCGCGAAGCCCGCGAGCCGATCGAGGACATCCCGGTATACGCACAGGATTCCGATTTCCTGGATTCTGAGGTGAGCACTTTTACCCTGCGCACGCAGTACGAACTCAACGACGAGATGCGTTTTTATAACGCGATCCGCTATGGCCAAACCGAAAACGGTTACATCACGACCGGTGTGCGGGGCACCAATCGGGACCAGACCGACCCGATTGCGCCAGGCGCCTATACGCTGTCGTTGAGTACTCACCAGGGCTGGCAAGAAGTGGAATACCTGTCGAGCCAGTTCAACTTCTTCTGGGATGTGGAAACTGCCGGCTTACCACACCAGCTGGTAATGGGGTTGGAGTACAGTGACGAATCTGTCGATAACGGGGTTTACGACATCACCAACAACAACCCGGCTAACTGTCTCGTTTCCGGCTGGCGAGGCGTGTCCGAGGGCTACTGCATCCTGGGGGCAAACGGCAACACACAGCAGAACGTTTCAGGAATCATGGGGCGTTCCTACTCCCGGGGAAATGCTGATGCCCTTTACGATATCGAGACCCTTTCCCTCTACGTGATGGACACGGTCCAGCTGGGTGAACGCAACAGCGTCTTCTTCGGGCTGCGCCAGGACAGCTTTGACTACAGCAATGACACCGTCGGTCGCTCGGGTGAATTCCTCTACGGTTTCTCCGACGATATGTACAACGGGCACCTTGGCTTTGTCCACGATCTCAATGCGGACAGTAATATCTACCTGACCTACAGCACCGCAACCAACATCAACGGTGGCGAATCTGACCTGGGCGCCAACTGTGGCTATGGTGGCCTCTGTGGCGACCCGGACCAGGCCTCCGCCGCAGATCCGGAAACTGTCGAGAATATTGAGCTGGGCACCAAAATGCTGATGCTGGATGATCGACTGATGTTGACTGCTGCGGTTTTCCAGATGACAAAAGGTGACGTCATGGAGAGCGTGGGTGACAGCTATTCGACCCTGGGTACCCTCAACACCGGTAAGAACCGCATCCAGGGGATCGAGGTCGGTGTGATAGGTGAACTCACGGAGAAGCTGAGCGTACAGCTGTCAGCGGCCTCCATGGAGTCTGAAGTGCTGGACTCATTCAATGAGAACAGCATTGGCCTGGCACTGAGTAACTTTGCAGAAAACAGTGCCTTCCTGCAGCTGCGCTACCAGCTCAACGACAAACTGTCCTTTGGCGGTAACTACACCTACCAGAGCGAAATGTATGGCGGCCAGCCGGACACTGCTGCAGGCTATGATGATGAAAACAATCGTTACAGTATCGTGGTGCCCAGCTACCAGGTGTTCAACCTGTTTGCCAACTACAACGCCGGCGAACAGCTCACATTCCGCTTGAATGTCGGCAACATCCTGGATGAGGAATACTGGACGGCGGCTTACCGCTCTGGTTCATTCATGTACCTGGGTGATGCCAGGAACGTCCGTCTCACTGCCAACTACGAGTTCTAAAACGGGGGAAACCGCATGGTGGTTATTGAACAGATCCTGACGTCTTCCGAAGTGAAGACATTCCATGAAGTCCTCGACAGCGCCTCCTGGCTGGATGGCAAGGAGACCGCAATGGGGATGGCGGCCACGGTCAAAAATAACCACCAGGCCGACCCTGCCGATGCCCATATTCGCCAACTGGCCAACCACCTGTTGGCGCGTATTGGGGAAACACCGAAGTTGATTTCCGCTGCCCTGCCGCAGCGGATTTTCCCACCCTGCTTCAACCGTTATGGCATCTCGGAAGAGTACGGTTACCACGTGGATGCTGCCATCATGCGCCTCCCGGACAGCCAGGACGTACTGCGCAGCGATGTGTCCATGACCGTTTTCCTGAACGAACCGGATGAATACGAAGGCGGGGAGCTGGTGATTGCCACGGAATTTGGTGAGCAAAAGGTGAAACTTGCCGCCGGGCATGCGGTGGTTTATCCATCCAGCAGTCTGCACAAAGTAACGACCGTGACGGCAGGACAGCGGATCGCAGCCATTACCTGGATGCAGAGCATGGTCCCGGACGTAAGCCTGCGGCAGACCCTGTTCCAACTGGATACCGCCATTCAAAATCTGATTAATAGTAAGCAGGCGGATCGCACCGAGCTGGACCGCCTGCACCATGTTTACCACAACCTGGTTCGGCAATTCTCCCAGGTGTAATCAAGCGCTCGTCACAAAGCCCCCCCAATGAGTCCCTCCTGCCTTTGTTCACCAATATAGCTAGCCCTGGCCAGGAACACTGGTCCACACCCAATCCCGGGGGAACTGGTCTAGGGTAAATAGTGCACGCTCACTTGTACCACGCGGTTCGCCACGGAGCCTGAAAGGATATGCACTGGTATCTCAAAGTTCTGAAAAACTACATCAACTTTCACGGTCGCGCACAGCGGCGGGAATACTGGTTTTTCGTGCTGTTCAACCTGCTGATCGCCCTGGTGCTCAGCACCATCGACAGCGTGACGGGGTTATACAGTGAGGAATACGGGATTGGGTTCCTGAGTGGGGCCTACGCGCTGTTCGTTTTGCTGCCCTCCCTGGCCGTTACCATTCGGCGATTACACGACACCGGGCGCACCGGCTGGTGGGTATTGGTGAGCCTGATTCCTGTTATCGGCTACCTGGTGCTGATCGCATTTATGGTGTTCGACAGCGAGCCTGGGACCAACCGCTTTGGTCCCAACCCCAAGGGAATCTCTGCTAGCCCCTAGCTTGTCCCGACCTACAGATTGGCCATGCTGCGAATAGCGGTGAAAGTGGTGGCGAGCACCAGCAGAATGAAATAGATCCACCCTAGCAACGAAAACTTGCCCAGGGTCAGGGCCCAGCCCTGCCCGTAGACCCGCTTCTGCATCAGCAACAGGTAGATTGGCATCCACCAGAAGACAGCCAGCCAGGTGTAATCGAGCAGGCTCTGCAACCAGGGAGGCCCTGCTTTCGCCAACGCCTCCGCAACAGAAACCAGCGCCAGCAGTAATAGCGAGAGGCTGAGGAAGGCATGACTGTGCAGGGCCACAATCAGGTGTTCCATATACAATCGCTTGCTGAACAGATAGAGCGGCTTCAGGATCAACGCAAAGATCGGCAGCAATACGAACAGGGTACTCGGCAGCGCGCCTAACAGGGCATCCTTGAACAGGTTTGGATCTGCACGCACCCGCTTGAAGTTTTCATTGATCTTTTGTTCATAGCGCTCAATCCATTGACTCACCGGTTCGGGCAGACCTTCCACATCAATCAGGTTAATGCTCGGTTCATCCGCATCCGCTGATTCGGGAGCAGCTTTCTCTTTTGGGTCAGTTGGTGACAGCGTGGTTTCCAGCCTTTGTGCTGAGTCAGGATCCAGTTCACCGCCCAATTCCACGATACGCCTGTCAGCGGCCGCATTGACTTCTTTTTTTAGCGGCTCAAGCGCAGCACGCACGCTGGGCAAGTTGATACCCTCTCGATCCAGTTCCTCCAGGTCGCTCAGGGTTTCACGACGGATACTCTCCACTTCCTCGACGGAGCCTGCGCTTGCATAGTCTGCATCGACTGCCGCAATACGTTCCCCGTCCTTTTCAAGAACAAAGGGACTTTTCCAATCACTGCTTACCTGCACGGCAAAAAAAGCGGTAATACAGAGAAACACGAATAGCTGTACCGGGCCCACATAGCGAATGCGCCGGCCAGCGACGTATTCGGCTGTGAGAAAACCGGGGCGGAAGTACAGCGGTACCAGGCTGCGCAGCAGGCGTGAATCCAGCGCAAATACAGTGTTGAGGAAATCGCTCAGCACATTGGAGAAACGCCGGATCATGCCGTCGCGTGACTGACCGCAGGCATAACAGAAGGGACCCTGCATGGGCTCGCCACAATTCCCACAGGGGCTACGGAGGGGCTCCGTGGGTGGCGGGACGGGGCGTACGGGTTGCGGGGCAGAATCGAGTTCCGCTACTGCTGAGCTGTCTTCATGCATTGTTATACTTTTTCTGGTGCGGGCCGGTAACCATCGGCTACCGGCCCGGATCTTTTTTGTTTCTGTCAGTTATCCTGCAGGAAGCGGGCAATAGTGCGCAAGCCATGCCCCTTGGCACCTTGGGCCCAGAGGTCGTTGGCCCCCGGCTGGTAGGAGCCGGACAGGTCCATATGCACCCAGTCGCGGCCGGTATCTCGTACGAAGCGGGCGAGGAAGGCCGCCGCGGTAGAAGCACCGGGGCTACCGTCTATGCCTACGTTAGAGATCTCAGCAAAGCCCGACGGAATCTGCTCCAGATGGAATTTTTCCAGCGGCAGCCGCCAGGCTTTCTCGTGCTCGGCCGCGGCGGCGGCCAGCACCCGCTGGGCGCTGTCGTCCTCGAAGCTGAATACGGAATTGAAGTCGCGGCCCACCGCCATCTTCGCAGCGCCAGTAAGGGTGGCGGCATCGAGAATCCAGCGTGGGCTTTCCTCGGAGGCGGCGATCAGGCCATCGGCCAGCACCAGCCGGCCCTCGGCATCGGTGTTGAGGATTTCCACTGTGACACCGTTCTTGTACTTGATGATATCGCCGAGCTTGAAGGCGTGGCCGGAAATCAGGTTTTCCGCACAGCACAGGTAGAGCTTCACCCGTTTCTTCAGGCCACGGGCAATCGCCAGTGCGAGGCCACCGGTCACCATGGCCGCACCGCCCATATCGGATTTCATGGTGGCCATATTGTTGGACGGCTTAATGCTGTAACCGCCGGAGTCGAAGGTAATGCCCTTGCCCACCAGGCAGGTGTCCACCGGTGCATCGTCCTTTCCGGTTGGGTTGTAATCCACCTGCAGCATCACCGGTTCGCGCACACTGCCGCGGCCGACATTGTGAATACCGGCGAACCCTTCGGACAGCAGCTCATCGCCGGCAATCATGCGATAGCTGACCGCCTCCGGGGCAAGCTTCTGCAGCATCTCCGCCGCACTCTCTGCCAGTACCCGCGGGGAGACATCCTCAGGGGTGCCATTGGTAATACTGCGCACCCATTCCGCCGCCGATTCACGTGCCTTGAGCTCCTTCAGCTCACGGGCGTTGTCAGTCCCCCAATCCAGTTCGCTTTCACGGTTGGGGTTGTAGAAGCCGGCCCAGAAGGCCCAGCGGCTTTCGATCGTCCAACCGTCGCCGGCCAGTTTCACCGCGGGGATACCCATGCCATCGAGACGTCGGGCGGCCCGCTGGGCTGCCACTTCGGCGGAACCCGTGGCCTCGGTAACGTGAATGCGGGCGCCACTGGCAGTAAAACTCAACAGCGCCTTTTCTCCCCAGTTGGCCGCCGCCGCGGATTCCACCAGCTCAACTTCCATTGCCTTCGCCATACCACTTTGCTCCGAAATTCCTGTTTGTGTAGGGGTGATGGGTCTCATTCTATCAGCCCCAGCAGATCTCACGCTGCACAAGGACGTTTGCGCCAGCGGGCATCCCATCGCTACACTGCGCCGAGGACAACCAGAACAGGGAAGAAAAACATGGCAGAGTCCTGCAACTACCATTCGTCTCGGGATGCGGGCTGGCTCTGCCAACCCTGTGACCGTCACTACTGTGCAGACTGCATACCGGGCAGTCCGGCCAACTACCCGACCGGGCGGGCCGAGTGCCCCCTGTGTCACAAACCGCTGACAGATATCGCCGCCAGTAACAGCGCCCGGCCCTTCTGGCAGATGGGCCTTTTCTTTTTCCGCTATGCGTTGCAACCGGGCCCTCTGACGGTGATCGGCCTGGCCACAGGCGCCAGCCTGTTGATCTCCGGCCTGGGGCTGGTTTCGCTGCTACTTTTGCTCGCCGCTGTGGCACTGTTGACCCGTTACAACCTGCTGGTGATCGAGCATCTGGCGCACGGCAAGTTGCTGGCTCCGGCGTTCGGTGAGGCACTGGACGGGCGCAGCGCGCCGATGTTCCTGAAGGTGATCGCCATGGCGATGATCGCCGGCTTTGGCGGTTACCAGATGATGCGCCTTTTCGGCGAGGGTGGCATTCAGCTCTATTCCATCGCCCTGTCCCTGCTGGCGCCGGCGGCGATGATTGTGCTGGCCCTGGAGGGGCGCCTGCGCTCCGCCGTCAACCCACTCAAGCTACTGCATTTCACCGTGATAATCGGTTGGCCCTACCTGCTGCTGTGGCTGGCCACGACCGCCGTTTCGGCTGCCCCCCAATACCTGATGCTGCTGGTAGCCGAGAAGCTGCCCGCCTGGGCCATCGTGCCCGTGATTGCAGCGAGTACCAGTTATTTCTATATCGTCACCAGTGCGATGATGGGCTATATCTGCCTCGGCAAGCAGCAGCCGCTTGGTATCTCGCCAAGCCGCGAAGGAGACGAGGACTACCTGGAAGACGACGAGTTCGACCGGGCCCGTGCGCTGGCGGAAACACAGATTCTGATGCGGGAAGGCGAACACGGAGCCGCCCGCCGGGTACTTGTGGATGCCTTGCGTCGCTTCGCCAATGATGCGGCCCTCAACGAGCGCTATTACCGCTTGCTACTGGCAACCCGGGACCAGAAGGCTCTCCGCGAACTGGCCCCTCACCTGCTGGAAAAACTTATCGGCCTCAATCACGCACACCGGGCGGCGGAGCTCTACCTCGCGACGGAGCCGTTGCCCGCGATCGACAAGTCCTCACTCCGGCACGGCCTCGCCGAGGCGCTGTACCAACATCGCAAGTTTGGCCCGGCGGCCAAGCTGCTCCACAACCTGCACAAGGATGACAGCCACTACCGCCATCTGGACCGGGCCTACCTGCTGCTGGCGAAGATCTATCTGGACGGGTTCAACCGGGAAGACCTGACGAAACAGCTGCTGCTGTTCCTGCGCCAGAAATTCCCGGACAGTGAAGTTCAGAGTGAGGTACGCACCCTGGCCAAGGTGCTGCAGGCAGGCCAACCCGCCTGAAGAGGGAAGGTTAATCGGAAATACTGGCCGTGCGCACCAGCTGCTGGATTTCCCGCGCACGCACTTCCTCGCCCAGGCGGCGATAGTGCTCCACCAGGACCATGCCGAGACGGGGCAGCAGCGGGTGATCGACCCCCTGCCCCTGCAGGCGACGCAGTAACTCTTCCAGCCACCCCCACTGCTTTTCGCGCGCTGCACGCCGGGCAAGCAACAGGCAGGCCTTGGCAGAGAGGGCACGGGGCCTGCTGGTGTTCTGCAGGTAGCGCCGGTAACTGTCAGCCAGCTGCCCCACGCCAATCGCGTGATCATCCGCTAGGGCGAAGAGAGCAAGATGCGCCCGATGGTAAGCCTCGCTGTCCGGTGCCACAGAAGACAGCTCAATGGCGCGCTCGATCAGGTCGATACTGTGGGGATGCTGCCGCACTGCGGCATTGGCCGCCTCGCCTGCCTCGAGATATTTACCCTGCTCCTGCAGGCGATCGATTCGGGCCAGCACCCGCTGCTCGGCAGTGGGCATGCCCTGTTCCACAGGCATCTGCGCCAATACCGGACGGCGGCTGAGAAGGGCCATAGTCACGGCAAAACCAGCCAGCAGCCCACCCAGGTGGGCCCAGTAGGCAATACCGGCGTCGCCCCAGAAGTAACCGAACAGCTCTTTAGCCAGCCACAAGGGCAGGACCAGCAATGCCGGTGCAGTGAATTCACCGAACATAAAGCCGATCGTGTAGAAGAAACGGAGCCGCTGTACGCCGTAAACCGCGACGAACATCCCCATCACCGCTGAGACGGCACCGGAGGCCCCGACCATCGGCATCGGGCTGCCCGCCTCGACTGCCAGATGCAGTCCCGCCGCTGCCAGGCCGCCGAGCAGATAGAGGCCGGCGAACCAGGCTCCGCCCAGAGCCAGCTCCACGGAGAGGCCGAACAGCAGCAGGAACACCATGTTGCCGATCAGGTGATCCCAGCTGCCATGCAAAAACATATGGCCGAACAGGCCGGCCAGAGTCGGCTCAGCGGGTGTCAGCCCCAGAGCGAAAGCGCTGAGCCGGTTGCGTAACTGATCAAATTGCTGGCGTTGGGCAAGCCATTCGGTTTCCCCCTCGGCCCGCAGCTGGGGCAGCAGCCAATGGTGGAACTCCCGGTTACCCAGCAGCTCGCGGTAGACGAACTCTTCCCCCTGCGCATCCATATGCATGCGCCACTCGGGATGCTCCTCGTTGATGTAGACCAGGAAGCGCTGCTCCTCGAGCACCGGCAGGTCACTGGAGAAATAGTACTCTTCCGCCGCCTGCCAGCGGGCCTCATCGCGGCCCTGGTAGAAGACGAAGACCAGCAGGTTGAGTGCGATCAGGGCGAAGCACATCAGTGGCGGGCGACGCCAGTCGGGCTTGTTCTGTATCGGGATAATCAGCAAGTGCGGGGGTCCTGTTTCAAAATGTACGCCGCATACAGCCCTCTGTGGACCGTCGCCTCAAGCGCTCCAGAATACAGGGGAGGCGATTGCAGAACAAACACTTAGTCGATTAATTGAACGATTAGAACCTCTTGGTCACGGGTTGTTGCGGCGCGCGATCGAGAGCGGCGGTTCCCAGCTGCGCAGGTGCAGATCCCGCTGCGGGAAGGGAATCTCGATACCGCGCTCGTTGAACTCCCGCAGCAGCTCAAGATTGTAGAGCGCATAAGGGTCCCCGAGTGGCGACACCATGTTGCTGTTGATCCAGACCACCAGCTTGAAGTTCAGGGCGCTGTCGGCGAACTCCATCAGCCAGACCTCGGTCTTGCGCTGCCAATCGGTGTGGGTGATCGATACCCGCTCGGCTGCCGCGGCCGCGGCCTCGCGCACCTCGTCCGGATCCGACCCGTAGGCCACACCGAAAGGAACGTGAATCCGCCGCACCGGATCGTCCAGGGTATGGTTGATCACCCGACCGGCAACAAATTCGGAGTTCGGCACCAGAATATCCACATTGTCACGGGTGGTGATGCGGGTGGAGCGCACGTTGATATCGCGGATGCGTCCGAACACACCGGACTCCAGCTCCACCAGATCCCCCACCCGCAGGGGTTGCTCGAATAGCAGGATCAGGCCGGAGATGAAATTGGAAAATATGGCCTGCAGACCGAAGCCGATACCGACCGACAGCGCCCCTGCCACCAGTGCCAGCCTGGAGGCATCTAGGCCCAGCATCACCAGCGCCACCAGCAACGCAATACCGATGATGCTGTAGTGCAGCACGCGGCCGAGGTTGTACATGGAGGATTCACTGGCGTGCTTTTTGCGCACCAGCCGGTTGAGAAAACGGCGGGTAAAGCCGGAGATCAGCCAAGCACAGATCAGTACAAAAAGCACTCGCGCCAGGATCCGCAGCGTTACCGGGCTTTGGCTGATGGTGAAAAGCTGGTAATCCGCCAGCTGCCGCCAGCGGGTGTAGGCGATATTAGTGAGGTGTCCGGTGCGCTCACTCAGGGTCGCCCACCACCCCCGGCGCTCCTGAAATACCTGCAGCTGCGCCGCTTCGTAGCGCAGTAGATCTTCCAGCAGATCGTTGGCGCGCCCGAGCCCTGTATCGACTCTCTCAAACCGTCGCCACCAGGTACGCATTGCACCGCGCTCTTCATCGCTCCAGGCCACCACCTGACGCTGGCGTAAGTTCAGGTCGCGCGAAATGGCATCCATCATCGTGCGGGCGGTCTCCACCAGATCGCGATCCCGCACTAGCAATGGTTCCTCGCCATCCGGGTTCAGTACCGAGTTTATCGACTGGAGCAATACGATCTTGCGCTGGCGCAGCTGGTTCTCCAGCTGCGCGATTTCGTTTTCCATCAGCTCCAGGTCCCGCTGCAGGTTCTCAGCCGGATCGGTGGACTGCAGAGCCTGGCGCTGCAACTCAGAGCGCTGTTCCTGCAACGCTTCACGTTTTTCTTTCAATTCCGTCAGGACTCCATCGAGAGAGTCCATGGCTTTCTCACTGTAACTCAGCGATTCCAGCATATTGTCGAGCTGGCTTTCAGCCAGCTTTATCTGCTCCTGCCAGAGTGTCATCTGCTCTTCCAGCAGGCTGCGCTGTTCGATGATGTTCAGGTGATCCACCTGGGTGCGGAACAGCGCGAGAGCGGCCACTTCACGATTGGTGCCCTCGGCGGCGTCCCTGAGATTGACGACCCGGTTGCGCAGGTCCCGCAGAGATTGTGACAGGCTCTCCTCGATCTGGCGCGCTTCCAGCTGCAGGCTCTGCAGGCGCTGCCTTCCCCGAGCGATGGCCGCATCGGCTTTCTGCCAGTCGAGTACGGTGGGCTCCTCGGGAAACTCCACCTCTGGCAATACCTCCACCTTCTTGATTTCATCGAAACTGTTCCAGGTGACATTGAGTCGCTTGAAGCTGTCATTAACGGCTGCAGCCTGCTTTTGCAGTTCCTCGTTTTCCGGCAGTTTGCCACTCCACTCCATCCAGGCGCGGACCAAATCCTGGCGCCACTCCTGTCGCTGCTCCCGCGTAGCATCCGGCCAGGTTGTCCACCAGTCCGCCGCGGGCGCAGAGAAGTCAGGAATTACCGGAGCGAACTCCTTGGGCTTGCTGCCAGGCAGTTGGGCGAGTGCAGAAATACTGAAGAGCGTTAGGAAAAACGCCAGTGTGATTGAGATAACGCGCTGGCGCCGGTCACAACGAGACTGGTGACTGGCTGAGTAGAAGTTGAGGAAGGCGAAACCGCTGCCATCCTTCATAAATCGCCGACTCCGTGGCAAAACCCGACACGAGCGAAAAGGCGGGTTAAAAGACCCGCCTTTTCAGTGTAGCCCAGCGGGCTCCGCCGCCCTGGCGGACCTCTGAGCTATCTCTGGCAAGACAGCCGGCGCAAATAACAACGCGACTTTTGTTGAGGTCCGTCTGTCAGTGCAGCCGGGACCGCCCACTGACAGCCGCACTAGCGCATACAGCGCTCGAACTCGTCCCGGTAACTGCCCGGCTCGCGACGATAGGGGCCAACGTCGCCGCGGCGCGATTGATCGGTGGCGATGCGTCGGCAGGTCGAACGGCGCTCTCGATAGGTCTCGCCGCCAATATAGTCACGGAAGCCATAACGGCCGTAGTAGCCACCGCCAGGGCCACTGGGGTAATTACCGCGAAACTCGGCATAATAGCTACCGCGGGGCCGGTATCCGATACTGGGGCGTGGGTAGGCACGGGGTGCTATCGCCACCTGAGGCGCCCGGGGTGCCGCCTGCGGTGCAGGCAAAGACTGAAGCCCCGGCGCCTCACTGTAATAGTCACGCCAACCGTAGGGGGGGGCTACGACCGTGAAGTCATCACCACTGGGCTCGTATCGCAAAAAGGCCCCACTGCGTGTGACGAAGTATCGGTCGCCGCCCATGGTAAAGGTGCCACTGCTACCGGGAGCGTAGGGCACTCGCGCACCCCGCGGTGGTTCCACGCGCACATACCCCCCTCTCGCCAAGCGGTAAAAGGAGCCGGCCGAATAATAGTAAGTTTCACCGCGCACCAGGATTTGCGAGGCTCCGGACGGCAGGGACCGTATCAGGTCCTGCGCCCAGGTGAGCGTAGCGGCACAACTGAGAAGGAGTGCTATGGCGTAGCGCATGTCGGCGCCTCCTTTCTAGCAAACTACTGGGTATCGGTAGTCTACTGAGCGGCGACGCCCATCCCCAATCGCACGGACCCTGCGTCCGGCTGCGCTAGAGGAAATGCTGCACTTTGTTTTTATAGCTGCGGCTCATTTTCAACCGCTCACCGTTGTGCAGCACCAGGTAATACTCACCGTTGATATGCGCGCAGATCTCGCTCACGCGTCCGAGGTTGACGATAGTCGAGCGGTGAATACGCTGAAACACACGGGGATCCAGCTGCTGCTCCAGCTCCTTCATGGTGATGCGCATCACGTGGGTTTCCCCCTTGGCATGCACACACATGTAATCGCCGGCGGCATCGATCCAGTCGATCTCCTTGGCCAGTACCAGGGTGATTTTGCCGGCATCCTTGATGGCGATTTTTTCCGGGTAGCGCTGTCCGGACAGTTCGCCACTGGCCAGTTTTTCTTCCAGCGCCTGTGGCGATTCCTGGGTAAGATCCGCGACTGCCTCGAGTAACTGCTCCCGCTGTGCCGCCAGGTCTGCGGTGGCCCGCTTCTCCCGCACCCGCTCCATGGCGCGCTGCAGGCGATCTTCCTCGATAGGCTTGAGCACATAGTCCACTGCGTTCACCTCGAACGCATCCACGGCGTACTCATCGTAAGCGGTGACAAACACGATCTGCGGCAATTCCTCCGCGGACAATTCCTGCACCAGCTGCAGACCGTTGATTCCGGGCATCTGAATATCGACAAAGGCGATATCCGGCTTTAACTCCGGAATCCGCTCCTTGGCCTCGCGGCCGTTGCTGCACTCGGCGAGCACTTCCACGCCGCCGAGGTTTTCCAGGCGCAGACGCAGGCCACGCCTGGCCAGGGGTTCGTCATCGACGATGATTGCTGTCAGTTTTTCTGCCGTAGCCGTCATGGTTCCATTCCTGCTCTCTGTTCCTGTCCGCCCGACCAATCCGCTACTCCTGCTCGAAAGGAATACGGATATGCACCGCCAGGCCACCGCCGGGCTGATTGCGGAAACGTACTTTCTGCTCCTCACCGTAGAGCGCACGCAGACGCTCGCAGGTATTGCGGATACCGACCCCGCGGCCGGTACCCAGAGACTTCAGCTCGCGTTCGCTCATACCAGGGCCGTTGTCACTCACCTCCAGCAGCAATTCGCCGGCGAAGACCCGGGCGCGGATGGTGATCTCACCGCCCCACTCCCGCTGGGAGATGCCGTACTTGATCGCGTTTTCCACCAGCGGCTGCAGCAGCAGGCTCGGCACCAGCGCCTTGGAGGAGTCCCCCTCAAGATCCACATTCACACCCAGGCGGTCGGCAAAACGTACCTTCTCGATATCCAGGTACAACATCAGCGCCTCCACCTCTCGCGCCAGCGTGACCTTCTGCATCGGGTCGTTGTCCAGCGAGTGACGCAGGAACTGTGACAGACGCGAGACCATGGAGTTGGCGGTGCGGCCCTCATTGTCGAGAATCAGCGTGGAAATGGCGTTCAGGGTGTTAAAAAGAAAATGGGGGTTGAGCTGGTAGCGCAGCATCTTCAATTGCGCCTGATGAGCCGCGGATTCCGCCAGCAACATCTTTTCCTGCTGGTCCTGGGAGGCCTGGTAGTACTTGATACCGTAATAGAGCGCCGCCCAGGTCATCAGCAGCAGGAACGAGTAGGAGAACCAGTAGACCGCCAGCACGAACGGGTGCTCTTCACTCTCCTTTCCGTACAGCCACAGCGACCCGCCAAACTTGATCGCCGCCCAGACCGCAGCGGCCAGCACCACCACCATCAGCGATCCAAAGAAGCGGACAGCCGCTGGACGGTGCCACAAGCGGTGGAAGCCACGACGCATCAACTCCGAAAGTGCCACACCAGAAGCCGTCGCCACGGCGATATAGCCGGAGTGCAGCCAGTGGTTCTTCACCCAGAAGAAGCTGCCGACGAACGTCAGCAGGGTATAACCACCCCACCCGGAAGCCTGCAGCGCCCAGTATTTCCAGCGCTGAGAGGCCAGCCGTTCCGACAGCCATTGAAAAGCCTTGTTGCCCATACTCTCCCGTAACGGCCCGGTGCCATGGTTGGCGGGCCGTAGTTGACACTTCTACAGACGTTCATACTAAATGGCGCCGCGCGCCGGCGAAATACAGCCCGGCGCAGCGAGAACACCGACTGCCGCAGACGACCCGCCGCAGCCAACATAAAGGTCGCGAGGTGATAAAAAGGAGCAAAGCTTGAATTACTGGCTCTTCAAATCCGAACCGGACGAATACAGTATTGATGACCTGGCCGCCGAACCCGCCCAGACGGGCCGCTGGGACGGCATCCGCAACTACCAGGCACGCAATTTTCTCCGTGACAGGGTGGCAGGGGGAGACGGTGTGCTTTTCTACCACAGTGCCTGCAAGGTACCGGCGGTGGTAGGCACTGCTGAAGTCGTGAGGGCCGCCTACCCGGACCCGGCCCAGTTCGCCCCGGACAGTCCCTATTTCGACCCCAAGGCCAGCGCGGAAAAGCCCCGCTGGTTCTGCGTGGACCTGCGCTGGCGCAGTAAATTCATGCGCCCGGTGCCGCTGGCGGAAATCAAAGCGGACCCTTTGCTGCAGGAGATGGTACTGGTCAAGCAGGGACGGCTGTCGATTCAGCCGGTGGAGCGAGAAGAGTGGGAGCACCTGCTCCAGCTGGGACAAAAGCCCTAGACGCTATTGGCTCAAATGGCCTCGTTATTCCCGCCCGGATAGCGTTGTTGCCCACTCGGCCCGTCGCAGGAACAACCCATTTTCCCATCCGCGGTTTCCCATTCGCGGTAGTTCTCTGCCCGGCACTGCATGCGCAGGGTCTGACAATGGGAGCCGTACCGTATGCGGCTATCGGTCGCCCCTTCCAGGGCGATTCTGGCCAGAGTGTCGCAACCTGAAAGTGCAAAAAACACCGCGAAAACCGGAATCCATTTCCATGAAACCACAGTTATTTGTACCAGCCTTCTAAAAATTGCGGTAAGAATAGCCTTTCTGGCGCACATTTAGCCAACAACGATCACAGGAAATCCGCGATTTCTTCCAGGGGCTTTTTCTCGATCGCCGGCACTTCCACCCCCTCCGCCGGCAGGCCGGCCACCAGGATCATATAGGGCTTCTCCGTGGATGGACGGCCGAGGATTTCATTCAGGAACTTCATCGGGCTCGGTGTGTGGGTCAGGGTGGCCACCCCGGCATTGTGGAGGGCCGCGATCAGCATGCCTGTCGCGATACCCACGGATTCCGCGGTGTAGTAATTCTTGAGGCGCTCCCCGCTGTCGCTACTGGAAAATTTCTTGAGAAAGACGACGATGAGCCAGGGCGCGGTCTCCAGGAACGGCTTGTGGGCATCGGTGCCCAGAGGCGCCAGCGCATCGAGCCACTCGGCGGAAGCGCGGCGCTGGTAGAACTCCCGCTCCTCCTCTTCCGCTGCGATCCGGATCTGGCGCTTCAAGTCCGGGCTGCTGACCACAGAAAAATGCCAGGGCTGCATGTTGGCGCCGCTGGGAGCGCTACCGGCAGTGCGGATCGCGTCCTCGATCACTCTTCTTGGCACCGACTTGTCGGAAAAGTCGCGGACACTGCGACGCTGCTTCATGCGTGCAAAAAAATCCCCGCTGCGACGTGCCATTTCCTCTTCGCTCAGCCGGTCAAACTCCAGCGGTACAAATCCTTCGCTCTCTGCCATCACACCACTCCCTTGGTCCGCGCAATCAGCAAACTGACCAGCGAGAGCACCGTCAGCACACCGACGATAATGCCGAGCAGCAGAAGGGGGCGAAAAGGTTTTCTTTCGACGCGGTTGACGCCGGTATGCAGGTACTTGTCGACCTTGGCCTGGTCTTCATCGGAGAGTTTTTTCTCGGGCATGGCTTTGTTATCGGTTTTATTTACGCCTTGCCGAGTTTAGGAGAAAGCCCGCCCACAAAAAAGCCCCGCGGTGCGGGGCTCTGGTTCAGGCGCTGGCCTCAGAGGTTTCGGGCAGGGCTTCAGAAAAGCTCCTCCTCCAGATCCATCAGTGTGGCGCTGCCGGCATCCACGCTGTCGGCAAGGGCCTTGGTCTGGGGCAGCAGACGGGCGAAAAAGAAGCGCGCGGTCTTCACCTGGCCACTGTAGAAGCTATCTTCGCCAGTCTTCGGCAATGCAGCGGCAGCAATGCGCGCCCACATGAAGGCATAGGCCACATAGCCGAACAGATGCAGGTATTCCACCGAGGCCGCACCCGGCGCATGGGGGTCTTCCTGCGCCGCCGCCAGCACACGGGCGGTGACCTCGCGCAGGCGCTGCAGTTCTGTAGCCAGCGGCTGGATGAATTCTGCCAGCGCCTCGTTGTCCACCTGGCTGTCGATAAATTGCTGCACATCACCAGCAAACAGCTCGAAGAAAGCGCCGTTGTTGGCAACCGTCTTGCGGCCGATCAGGTCCAGAGCCTGGATGCCATTGGTGCCCTCGTAAATCTGGGTGATGCGCACGTCGCGCACCAGCTGCTCCTGGCCCCACTCGCGGATATAGCCGTGACCACCGAAGACCTGCTGGCCCAGCACGGTGCAGTCCAGGCCCTTGTCGGTGAAGAATGCTTTGGCCACCGGAGTCAGCAGCGCAACCAGCGCCTCCGCTTTCTTCTTCTCCTCACCCTCGCCGAACTTGGCGATATCGAGCCACTGGGCAACATAGGTGGACAGAGCGCGCCCACCACCGATCAGGGCTTTCTGGGTCAGCAACATGCGGCGCACGTCCGGGTGCACCAGGATCGGGTCGGCGGCCTTGTCAGCCTGTTGGGGCCCCGCCGGGGAACGGCTCTGGATACGCTCACGGGCGTACTCCACTGCGTTCTGGTAGGAGCGCTCAGAGGCGCCGAGGCCCTGGATACCCACACCCAGGCGCTCGTAGTTCATCATGGTGAACATGGCGGCGAGCCCCTTGTTAAGCTCGCCCACCAGCCAGCCCTTGGCGCCATCGAAGTTCATGGCACAGGTAGCAGAGGCCTTGATTCCCATCTTGTGCTCGATGGAACCGCAATTCACTGCGTTGCGCTCGCCGATACTGCCGTCTTCATTGACGAGGAACTTCGGCACCAGGAACAGCGAGATGCCTTTCGGCCCCTTGGGCGCATCCGGCAGCTTGGCCAGCACCAGGTGGATGATGTTCTCGGAGAGGTCGTGGTCACCACCGGTAATGAAAATCTTGCTGCCGGTGACCCTGTAGGAGCCGTCTTCCTGCGGTTCCGCCTTGGTGCGGATGATGCCGAGATCCGTGCCCGCATGGGGTTCGGTCAGGTCCATGGCTCCAGCCCAGCTGCCCTCATACATCTTCGGCAGGTAGCGCTGTTTTAACTCTTCGCTGCCGTGGGCATCCAGCGCCAGGCAGGCGCCAGCGGTCAGCACCGGGTAGAGAGCAAAAGAGATGTTGGCAGAGTTGATCATCTCTTCAACCTGGGCGCCGAGCATTTTCGGCATACCCATGCCGCCGTATTCCGGATTGCCCAGCAGCGCACCCCAGCCGCCTTCGCAGAAGGTGGCGTAGGCTTCCGGGAAGCCCTTCGGCGTGGTCACCACGCCTTCCTCCCAGTGACAGCCCTCTTCATCGCCACTGCGGTTGATGGGGTCCAGGGTGTTGGCGGCGAGCTTGGCCATCTCCTCGAGGATGGCATCCGCGGTTTCCCGATCCGCCACGCCTTCCAGGGCCGGCAGACGCGCCCATAGTTCGTCTGCGGCAAAAACCTCGTGTAGCAGGAAGTTCATCTCCCGCAGCGGTGCCTTGTACTCCGCCATGATCGGCTCCTCAGTCAACTGTTTCAAACAATTGTTTGAATCTAGGTGGCAGCGGCCTGCTTGTCAACTGTCCGAGGCGCCATTCACCCGGCTTCGGAAACCGGCTCAGCTCAGCAGGGGCGCGATGTCCAGAGCTCCGGCGGCGCGCCGGAAGTCGGCATTCTCATCAAAGGAAACCACCCCCAGCAGCGGTGCCGGAAGCAGCGTCCGCAGGGTTGCCAGGTTCTCATCGGGGCGGGCCATTCCCTCGCGAGCGAAGTTGGCCACCCAGCCCGCCAACGTCAGTCCATCGCGACGGACAGCTTCGGCAGTCAGCACGGCGTGGTTGATACATCCCAGCTGCATGCCCACGACCAGGATTACCGGGATATCCAACTGCTTTGGCAAGTCAGAGAGATAGGACCTTGGTCCAAGAGGCGTCCGCCAGCCTCCGGCACCCTCGATCAGCACCAGGTCCGCCCCAGCAGCCATCACTCCCCGGCAGACACCGGCCATTCGTCCCACATCCAGCCGCTTGCCCGCCTCCATGGCGGCTATATGGGGAGCGATGGCGGGCTCGAGAGCAATGGGGTTGACCTGCTGATAGGGCAGCGTCATTGTCATGGCCTCCTGCAGCAGCAGGGCATCGCCGTTGCGGAGCCCCTCGTGGGTCACCTCGCAGCCGGAAGCCACCGGTTTCACCGCTGCCGTCTGCAGCCCCCGCTGCGACGCCCGCTCCAGAAGCGCCCCGCTGATGAAGGTTTTTCCGACTTCTGTGTCGGTTCCGGTCACGAAATAGGTCCTGGTCACAAATGACCCTCCGTTCAGTGCTTTTTTTCGTTGGTGCCGTTTGAAACGCCGCCCGCTTGCTGATAAATTAACCGCTTAGAGTATTTTTTAATCACCCCAGCCGCTGTTATGCACCGGGGTTAGGACAGCTCCCTAACACGATGCCCGGCCGGGATTTGATTGCCAGCGAAGGACAACGCTGTCATAAATCGCGCCATCCCCACCCGGAGGATGAGAGCAGGGAAGCTGCCGTTCCACGGATCACTGACAAACACGGTTTGCCAATACTATGCGATACCTTGCTTTTGCACTGCTGATGCTAGCGCCCCTCCTCTCCTCTGCCGCCATCCAGAAGGCAGACGAAGTGGTTGTATACAAGTCGAAATCACTGATGCAACTGAAACGTAACGGCCGCGTGCTGAAGAGCTATAAGGTCGTGTTCGGCGAGAACCCGCGCGGCCACAAGGTCATGCAGGGGGATGAGCGGACGCCGGAAGGCCGTTACACCCTGGACTGGAAAAACCCGAAGAGCCGTTTTTACCGCTCCATCCACATTTCCTATCCGAACCGGCAGGACAAGGCCCGCGCACGACGCCTGGGTGTGAATCCCGGTGGTGACATCATGATCCACGGCATCAAACCGCAGTGGAAAGGGATGGAGAACTACCTCACCAAGATGAACTGGACCGACGGCTGTATCGCGGTAACCAACCGCGAAATGGACGAAATCTGGGCAATGGTCGACACCCCGACTCCGATTTCTATCTACCCGTGATCCTGACCGGGTCCGCCCGGAATCGGCGTCCCATCTCCATGACGCCGGCCTCTGCGCCGGCGTCATGCGTTCTCTCCCCCCCATCGAAACGTTGCAGCTCCAGGTAGAAGACTTCGTAGCTGGCCGGCAATCCGGCGTTGGTACGATGGGGTTCATAAGCCTCTGACAATCGACGCAGGCGATCGCGGCCAGTGAGCCCACGCCCCGCTTCCCGGTTCACGTTGTGGGCTCCAATCCGTTTCAGGTCGCGCATCAACTCCACGGCGGTGGCGTAGTGCAGCACCCGCTCCTCTACGCGCACACTTCCGGGCAGCCCCGCCGCCACTGCAGCCGTGGACCATTCACAGGCAGGAAGAAAGCGATTCACATGGACGACGTCATCCACACTGGCCCACGCTGCTTTCAGCTCCCGCAGGGTGCCAGGCCCCAAAGTGGAAACCAGCAGTCTCCCGGCGGGTGCGGTGATGCGCTGCAATTCGGCAAAGAGTTGGGGCAGCCGGTAGCACCACTGCAGCGCCATGCTGGAAAAGACCAGATCAAAACTGGCATCAGCCAGCGGCAGCTGTTCCGCATCCGCGGCGATATATCCATCGGCGGCCGGTCGGCGCTCGCGCGCATAGGCCAGCATGCCCTCGGCCAGATCCAGGGCGATGATCTCCGCGGAGGGAAAACGCTGGCGCAAAAGCTCACAGCCGAAGCCTGTGCCACTGCCCAGGTCGAGAATACGCCGCGGTTCGACGCTCGCCGGCAAACTGGCGAGCAGGTGCCGGCAGACAGCGCGCTGCAGATGGGCAGCGGCATCGTAATGGGCTGCGGCGCGGCCAAATGAGCGGGCTACCGCCGCCTTGGCGAATGGCTCCGCCGCCTTTGTCTCCTCTCCCTCACTTGCGTGTTCACGGACGAAAGTGTCAATCGCGGTAACGATCACCTCCGGCTGGCTCAGTGGCAGCACATGCCCGGCACCATCGATTACCTCTACCGCGAGATCCATCTCTCGAAGTGCATCCGCAGCAGCGGCAGGTACCAGAGCATCCTCTGCGCCCAGCAAGTGTCGTTGCGGTTTCTTCAACGAACGCAGCAACTCCCGATTGTCCAGCTGACCCAGACACCGGAGCGCCAGCGCCCAGGCATCGCCGATTGCCCCGGGACGCTGCCGTTTCAGCTCTTTCAGCAGCGGGCGCGCCTGTCGATCGCCCTGGACCTGCAGGCCACAGAAACGCTGCCAGGTTTTCTCCGCAGCCTCATTGAATGAGCGGTTAAATTGCGCGAAGACAGACGGCTCCATACCGGGCCAGTGCGGCGCAGCGGTAAAGCGTGCATTGGCAGCCAGGGTGATGACGCCTGCGACTCGATCATTCTGCTCAGCCAGACGCACGGCCAGCATGCCGCCCAGCGAATGGCCGACGAGAAGACTGCGGGCGGGGATGCGCTCCGCGAGTTCACTCAGCAGGACCCCGGTATCCGGCCAGGGCGATGTATTTCTATCACCGAAACCCGGCAATTCAAGCACCGTGACCGGTAGAGCCAGCCGAGCTTCGAGTTCAGCCTGCAACGGCGCCCAGATGCGTCCGTCGCAGCCCCAGCCGTGCAGCAGCACTACATGTTCGAAAGTCATGGAGACACCTCTCTGGCCGCGCCCTCCCCACAAAGAGTGCCGGTAAGTGCTGTACCGAGAGCGTCCAGTAAGGCATCGATCTGTGCAGCGGTATGGGCGGCACTGAGCGTGATGCGCAGGCGGGCTGTGCCAGCGGGAACAGTGGGAGGGCGAATCGCCCCCACCAGAAAGCCCCTCGACGCGAGCTCCGCTGCGACGCTCATCACCGTCTGCTCACAGCCCAGTAGCAGAGGCTGAATGGGGCTTGCGCTGTCGCAGAGAGGCAAGCCGCGCTCGGCCGCACCACGGCGAAAGTGGGCAATGTTGTCCTGCAGGCACTGCCGCAATTCCGGCTTGCGCTGCATCACCCGCACAGCTGCCAGGGCGCCGGCCGCAACAGCCGGGGGCATGCCGGTGGTGTAGATATAGGTGCGGGCAAACTGGACCAGGTAATCGATCAGCTCGCGGGAACCAGCCACGAAAGCACCGGCATTGCCCGCCGCCTTGCCCAGGGTTCCCATCAACACCGGTACTTCCTCCTCACCCAGGCCAGCTGCAGCCGCACTGCCGGCGACCGGCAGCGCCTCACTGCCCATGACACCAAAACCGTGTGCCTCGTCCACCATCAGCCAGGCATCGTGTTCCCGGCACAGCTGCGCGATCTCCGCCAGCGGTGCGCAGTCGCCATCCATGCTGTAGACACCATCGACAGCGACCAGGGTATTGCCTCCCGCGGTCGCAGCACGTGCCAACTGGCGGGCGAGCGCGCCGGTATCACTGTGCGCAAAGCGCAGGCTCTCCGCCCGCGACAGACGTGCACCGTCGATCAGGGATGCGTGATTCAACTTGTCGGAAACAATGCTGTCACCGCGGCCGATAAGAGCGCAAATGGCCCCCATATTGGCGGCATAGCCACTGGAGAACACCAGCGCTGCCTCGCGTCCTGTGGCGGCGGCAAGCGCATCCTGCAATTGCTCGTGGATACCAAAGTGGCCGTTAACCAGGTGGGAAGCCGTGGCACCGGCACCGAGGCGCGCGCCTTCCTGCTGCGCGGCAATGACCTCCGGATGAGTGGCGAGGCCCAGATAGTCATTGCTGCTGAAGGCAACCATCGGTCGACCATCCAGCACAGCGCCCGGCGAGGGCGCCGCTTCCAGTGTCTTCAGCCGTCGGTATAGCCCGCGCTCGCGGCGTTCCGTGAGCCGCGCCTGCAGGATGGCGCGAAGGGTCATTTGGCCGCGTCGTAGAAATAGGGAGCGTTTTCCTGCTCGGCGATACGCGAGGTCAGGTCCGCCTCCACCTCGGCCTCGTCGGCGTACTGCTGGTACTCCTCCGGCTGGATACCGAGGCGCCCGAACAGCTGCATATCTTTATTCGCTTCCGGGTTGCCGGTAGTCAGCAACTTCTCCCCGTAGAAAATGGAGTTGGCTCCGGCCAGGAAAGCGAGGGACTGCATCTCGTCACTCATGGCCTCGCGGCCCGCGGACAGGCGCACGTGGGACTTCGGCATCATGATGCGGGCCACGGCGATACAGCGGATAAATTCGAACGGATCCAGATCCTCTTCCTGTTCCAGCGGGGTCCCGGCCACTTTCACCAGCATATTGATGGGCACCGATTCCGGGTGCTCGGGCAGATTGGCCAACTGCATCAGCAGGCCAGCACGGTCCTTCTCACCTTCACCCATGCCAATAATGCCACCGGCGCAGACCTTCATCCCCGCCTGGCGCACGCGATCGAGAGTTTCCAGACGATCCTGGTAGGTACGGGTGGTGATGATCTCGCCGTAATATTCGGCCGAGGTGTCGAGATTGTGGTTGTAATAGTCGAGGCCGGCATCCGCCAGTTCCGCAGCCTGATCATCATTCAACATACCGAGGGTCATGCAGGTCTCAAGCCCCAGGGCTTTCACTTCGCGCACCATCTGGGTGACGTAAGGCATGTCCTTTTTCTTCGGTGAGCGCCAGGCGGCGCCCATACAGAAACGGGTCGCGCCGCTGGCCTTGGCCGCGCGGGCTTCCTCCAGCACCTTCTCCACCTTCATCAACTTCTCCCGTTCCAGACCGGTGTCGTAACGGGCACTTTGCGGGCAGTAGGCGCAATCTTCCGGACAGGCACCGGTCTTGATGGAGCAGAGCGTGCTCACCTGTACCCGGTTGGCGTCGAAGTGGGTGCGATGCACCTGCTGGGCGGTAAACAGCAGATCATTGAAAGGCATCGCGAAGAGCTCCAGCACCTGCTGGCGAGTCCAGTCGTGACGAATCTTGGAGAAGGGCATTTGCTGGGCGGCAGTCACTGGGGGTAGTCTCCCTGGTTCATTGTTTTGGTCCGGCGCAGGTGCGGCGATTGTTGGGAATTTCGCCAGTGTAGCGGTGGGCCGGCCACTGTCAACCGAGCGGCCAGGGAATGGTTTACAGCGATTGGCGCCACAGCAGAATACTGCGCTGCGTCCTCTGCGGAGGCGGCGCCGAGCCCCACTTCGGCTTCTGTGCCGGCTGCGCCCGGGATCTGCCCCTTCTGGAAGGCGCCTGCCACACCTGCGCCATGCCGCTGCCCCCCGTAATACCGAGCCCCGGCGCTCAGTGCCCGAACTGCCTGTCCCGTCCGCCTGCCCAAGTAGCAGCCCACTGCGCCTGGCATTACGGCTTCCCGGTTAACCAGTTAATCCAGCGCTTCAAGTACGAGGGCGACCTGGCGGCGGGCCACAGTCTGGCGAGCCTTGCGGCCGAAACGCTGGCGCATATGGCCGGATCACTGGACCTGTTGATACCGGTTCCACTGCACTGGCGGCGCTACTGGCAGCGGGGTTTCAATCAGGCGCAGCTGGTGGCTGACACCATCGGCAAGGCCTGGCACCTGCCGGTGCTGCCCCGCGGCCTGCGCAAGTGCCGTTCGAGCGACCATCAGCAGTCACTGGATCGACGGCAGCGACTGCGCAATCTCACAGACAGCTTCGCGGTGTCTCGGGACGTGCGGGAGTGCCGGGTGGGGCTGGTGGACGATGTCATTACTACCGGCGCCACCGTTGAAGCTGCTGCCAGCGCCCTGCTGGCGGCAGGCGCCTCTCAGGTCATCGCCGTCGCTCTGGCCAGAACCCCCTGAACACTGGCTGGCGCCAGTTGCCACAAAGTAGACCGGATGTGGCAATCCCGTCACAATACGCGCCCTTTTGTGCCCGCCAGTGTGCGCATCCCCCGCTCTCACTGGGCCGCAGGCAAATCAGTGGTCCGCCCGTCCGGGCTGCTAAGGTTTTAATTAATGACTATGGGCTCGCGAGCCGTCGACAGGCGAGCCGAGGATTCAGCGATGACAGATTTCAAGTTGCCGCGCGGTATCGTGATCAGCGGCACCGGACTGTGGACGCCGCCGGAGGCTATCAGTAATGAAGAGCTGGTGGAGGCCTACAACACCTTCGCCGAGCGCTATAACGAGCGCCATGCAGCGGAGATCGAGGCGGGTACCATGGCCGCCAAACCGCTCTCATCGGCGGACTTCATTGAAAAGGCATCCGGCATCAAGAACCGCTACGTCATCAGTCGCGAGGGGATTCTGGATCCGGGCCGGATGCGCCCCTATCTGCCCGAGCGACCGGATGACGAAATCAGCCTGCAGGCAGAGATGGGCCTCAAGGCTGCCAAGCTGGCGCTGGAGAAGGCCGGCAAGAAGCCGGAGGATATCGATGCGGTGATCGTCGGGGCCTCCTATATGCAGCGCGCCTATCCGGCCATCGCCATTGAGATCCAGGGTGCCCTGGGAATCGAGGGCTTCGCCTTTGATATGGAAGTGGCCTGTTCCTCAGCCACTTTTTCATTGCAGCGTGCCGTCGATGCCTTGGCTGCCGGCTCGGCACGGGCCGTACTGGTCATCAATCCTGAGCTGGCATCACCACAGATTGATTTCACCGATCGGGACAGCCACTTCATCTTCGGCGACGTGGCGGTAGCCAGCGTGGTCGAGCGACGTGAGAACTGTGGCGTGGATACCGCCTGGGAGGTGCTGAGCACGCGCGCCCAGACTGTATTCTCCAACAATATTCGCTCCAACTTCGGTTACACCGCCCGCGCCGCGGACGTCGATCCCTTTGGCGCCGGCAAGCTTTTCCGCCAGAACGGCCGCAAAGTGTTCAAGGAGGTCTGCCCGATGGCGGCCGCCCATATCGAAGAGCACGTACGGGCTGTCGGCACCGAGCCGGCCGAGGTGAACCGCTATTGGCTGCACCAGGCCAATATCAATATGAACAACCTGATCGCCAAAAAGCTGATGGGCGACGATGCCTCCAGCGAGCGGGCCCCGATCGTGCTGGATCGCTACGCGAACACGGGCTGTGCTGGCTCAGTGATTGCGTTCAACCTCTACAGCGATGATCTGGCCGCCGGTGACCGCGGCGTGATCTGCTCTTTCGGCGCCGGTTACTCCATCGGCAGCCTGGTCGTCGAGAAGGTGGCCATCTGACCTCATAACGTCCCCGGGCTCCCCCGGGGACGTTATGAGCACCATCAATTCCTCCAGCCCGCTCCCAATCGACAAATTCTTCCTCCTGTTTCTGCATGTCGCGCTACTCCAAGGCTAATTCGCAGCTTTGAACCTCCTGTTCCATCCAGCGGGCAGAAAAGCCGGCTTATTAGAACAAAGAGCTACGCCGCAAGGCGAAAAGAGCGGGAATTCATCATAATTTAGAGATCTACACAAACTTTACATACTAATTTTAATAAATTTATAACAATCTCAGCCTAGCATTCGCTCAAACTGTAGATATAATCGCCAGCCATTGTGAAACCACGCCGACGAGATAGCTGTTCCCATGTCGCCGCCGATCATTGCACCACCCGTAGAAACCGAGCAAACACCGTACCCAGCGCCGTCTCTGTGCCGTCGCCGGGAGCTGCTGCTCGACATCTTCGCCATGAACAGCTTTTCCTGGGCTATCGCCATTCCCATTGAGCTGTTGCTGGCCGGCATGAGTTTCCAGGAGCACCTGCAGGTGCGCCTCCTGGCGGTATTCTTCAATACTTTGATCGCACGCCCATTCGGTCTCTATCGCCTGTGGATCTACCGCCGGGTTCCGGGGCGGGGCCGGTTGCACGCCTACCTGGTGGACACTTTCGTGTTCCTCAGCTTCCAGTTGCCGCTGTATACGGCCAACATGTTGCTGGGTGGCGCAAGCTGGATGGAAATCGCCACGGCGAGCATGACTTTCATGGTTCTGGCCGGCGCCATGGGACGGCCCTACGGTGTCTATCTAGATTGGCTGCGCCGTCAGTGGATCAAGCGGCGACCTCAGATTCAGGGGCGCGCCCTCGCCTAAACCGCCCGCAAGAGCAACCCAATCGTGCCCGTCCCGCTGCATGGGTTACCTCAACACGGTAACCCGGCAGGTTCAGCTATCTTTAGGGCGGGTCAACATGCACGGGCAGATCAGGCGGACTGTAGTTCCGCAAAGAAGAACAAACGCATCTTCTAGCCGGGCGAGCGCAAAATTCCCTTGAGTTGCGCGCTCAATTGCAGTATCAAGCACCCGTTGGTCTGACAGAGAAGTTCGACCCGGTAAATCGGTTTTGGGCCGCAGGATTTGGCCCGTTTAGATGGTGACAAGGATGAATAAACGCCATTATTCCGTGGGGGCGCCTGCCTTCACGTCCCCGCTACCTGTGCGCATCGCAGCACTTTTTTTTCTCACAGTCCCATCCCTATCCCTCGGCCATACACCACCCGATATCAATTCGGGGATGGTGCCAATGACCTGGCTGGTCGGAGTCTCGCTCACTCTGATCGTCACACTGGCTATCAGTGCCCTGCTATGGCTACGGCTATGGCTACGCCAGCAGAGCCAAGCCTCCAAAGAGCGCTTCGATAAGCTTCAATCTGAACGTGACCGGCTCGACGGGCAGCTGCGTCACTATGGCCGCGAGCTAAAAGAACGTGAAAAGAAACTGTCGGAAGCGACGAGGCGCATCAGCAACCTGAAACAGTCCAAAGCGGATTTACAGGCGGTAATTGGCCATCAGTTGCGCCGGCCGATGGAAAACCTGCGAGAAAGCCTGCAGCGCCTGGCAATCAGCGCCGAGGGTGACAGCGCTATGCTGGCAGAGAGGGCAAGCTCCCAATTGCAACCCATCCTCCGCTCACTGGATCAGATTCAACGACTCGGGCAGGTGCAGACACTGGCGGTCACCCAAGCTCCCCGACTTGGCATGACAGACACGGTCGAGGTTCAGTCTTTGAAGGTGCTCAATCTCGAAGCACTCGAGCGCAAGCGCAACACCCTAGGCCACCAGACTTTCGCCGAACTCATCAACCGCCGCTCCGCCGGCCTGCCCAAACAAATTACCGAGCTCACCAGCGCCCTGACCGGTCGGCACTGGCTGGATGCCGAAAAACTCGCACTGGTGGTGGCAGCCAATGCGGGGGAAATCGGGCTGGACGCAATCGCCGGTCACCTGCGCAACCTGTCCACACAGCTCGGCATCGATAGCGAGCGGGAACGCTGCCGACAGCAGCGCTCCGAACTGCTCAACCTGATGCGGGTTTCGATACAACAGCTGCAGGATTGGAAAAGCAAAAATCTGCATACCGAGTGGGCCCTGCGGTGAAAGCCAGTTTATGCGGCTTGCAATGCGCCGCTGTGATCGCACAATAGCCTTTTGTCTGTTGCGAGAGAGCCCATGTCCGAGCAGTACCCTGTAAAAACCCCAGAAGCCCGCGAACAATCCGGTCGCGATCTGGCCACCCTGGTCTATCTGATTCAGGCCATCAGCCTGTTTACTGCGGTGCCGTTTTTCATCGGTGTCATCATCAACTATGTGAAGCGCGGGGACGTGCGCGGCACGCTGGCCGAATCCCATTTCCGCTGGCAGATCCGCACCTTCTGGTTCAGTATTCTCTGGTTCGTGGTGGGCTGGGCAACCGTGTGGATCTTTGGCCTGGGCTTCCTGATTCTGGCTGTCAGCTGGATCTGGGTGGTATACCGGGTAATTCGCGGCTGGCTAGTACTGGCGGATAACCGCCCGGCCTACTGATTCACCACTGACACCCACAAAAAAGGCCGGCTACCTATGCCGGCCTTTTTTGTCATTGTTCAGGGCACGCCCGGGTTCAGAACTGACCGGTGATCGCCATCAGGAAGAGGTCCGGCGGCAGCGGCTGGCCGTTGACCTTGAGCTCGCCACGATCGACCTCCATCAACATCTGCAACTCACCATCTTTTTCTTCCAATAGCCCATATTTGCGCAGCAACAGCGCCTGGCCGATCAACGGCGACTGCAGCAAAGCCTGCTCGGCAGCAGAAAAGGTCATCGTGCCAGTCATTGGTGCCAGCCACTGGGACGGAGCCTGGCTGACCGGCCGTGCGCCGGTGCGCAAACCGCGCCAGTTGATATCGGCATCCATCATGATCGGGCCATTGGCTGACTGCACCAGTAACTGCTGCTGCAGAACGAGGGGCGGTCCAAAAACTACCGGCCAGTCGCGCTCACCGGACGCAGGTAATAGTTGTGACAGGTAGTGGGCAAGCTCGGCGGGCGCAACTTCGGGGATACTGATGCGCTGGCTGACCGCACTCACTGGCGTCGCGGACTGCACCTGTGGTGCTTCGAACTGGCTCTCCAGTTTCAGGCGGCCACGCTCGATCATTGTCAGTGCCAGGTCCAACTGCACCTGGCGCAACTCCAGTGGTCCGGACTCCGTCTCGGCCTTCACCAGTGGCCACTGCAGACTGCTCTCCAGGGAACGTCCGGGAACAATGCTCACCTCACCACTGGCGGGGGCACTGTAGAATTTCTCCTGCCCACCGGCACTGTGGCGGATCCCGCCCAGCTCGATGGTGCCGTTCAGCAGCGCACCGCTGTAGCCGGAATGGAAATGCAGCTCGGCACCTTCAAACTGTACTTCCCCACCAGCGTCACTGCGGACGAAAGACTCGAGGCGCAATATGTTCTCGATCGTGTTATCCACCCCCACGACCGTCTCCAGGCGCAGCGGACTGTGGGCGAGGCGGCCATAAAGCGCTTCGAGCTGGGTGCGAATAGCCACCGGGAGCTGCTCGGGAACCACGGTGGTAACACTGTAGACAGCACCAAGGCGCAGTCCGCTGCCAGTAAAGAGCAGGGGCCCGTGCTGGATCTCACTGCGCAGTTCGGTGGCGCCGTCGCTGCCGGTGATGCGCGTATACGTCTCGGCACCGAACCAGCCACGCTGGTAATCGGTAGCCTCTGCCCCCTGCAGGTTGGTCAGCTGCTGTTTCCAGACATCCTCCACCCGGGGGCCGATCATGCCCGGCGCCACCAGAGCGGCCACCAGCAAAAGCCCGATCAGTAAAAGAAGAAGATTGCGGAGTAATTTCATAGGAAGAACGGCACTGAACAATGGATTGCGCCGATGGTAACAGATTCCCCGTGACGGCAAGGCGAACGCCCGGCCACCACAAAGGAATCAGGGGGAGCCATCAAGCGGGGGAGATCGCCCGCGCCACGCGGGAATTGCTCTCGCGCCCCAGTTCGGCGGAAATAAAGTTGCCTGCCGCCACCAGCTTGTCGAGATCGACACCGGTTTCGATGCCCAGCCCCTGCAACAGGTAGAGCACATCCTCACTGGCTACATTGCCGGAGGCACCCCGTGCATAGGGACACCCCCCCAGGCCTGCCACCGCGGAATCCACCACGGCCACACCCATCTGCAGGGCGGCGTAGAGGTTGGCCAGTGCCTGTCCGTAGGTATCGTGGAAGTGGACTGCCAGCTTTTCCATCGGAACCCGGCTGGCCACCTTCTCGATCATGCGCTTGGCCCGCTCCGGTGTGCCGACGCCGATGGTGTCGCCGAGGGAGATCTCGTAACAGCCCATGTCCAGCAGCGCCGCGCTCACTTCCGCCACTTTCTCGGGTGCGATTTCCCCCTCATAGGGGCAGCCCAGCACACAGGATACGTAGCCGCGCACCGGGATGCCGTCTGCAGCAGCGCGCTCCAGCAGGGGAGCGAAGCGCTCCAGGCTCTCGGCAATCGAGCAGTTGATATTCTTCTGCGTGAAGGCCTCGGACGCAGCGCCGAACACGGCCACCTCATCCGCCCGCGCCTCCACTGCCCGCTCATAGCCCTTCAGATTGGGAGTTAGGGCGCTGTAGGTCACACCCGCTCTGCGCTCGATGCCGGCGAGGACTTCTTCACTGGCGGCCATCTGTGGCACCCACTTGGGGCTCACAAAGCTACCGGCCTCGATGACCGGCAGCCCGGCCTGGGACAGGCGGTTTACCAGGCCGATGCGGGTGTCGACGGAGATGGGCTGTTTCTCGTTCTGCAGGCCATCCCGGGGCCCCACTTCCACCATCTTTACTCGCGTGGGCAGGCCGGAGTTCATCGGGCTCATGACTGCTCCTCGGTATCGAAATCGATTAGCAGGCTGCCGCCGTCCACCAGATCTCCCGCCGCACACAGGTACTGCTGGACCACGCCGGCTGCGGGGGCGCGCAGTGTGTGCTCCATTTTCATCGCCTCCATGACCAGCAAAGGCTGGTCTTCCTCGACACGGCTGCCGGGATCCACCAGCAGCGCGATCACGGTGCCGTTCATCGGTGCTTCCAGGCCCTCGGCGTGCTGGCCGCCCTCACCCAGGTCCGGTGGCAGTACCCGGAACTCCACCTGCCGGTCACCGACGAATACGGCCCCGCCCTCTGCGGTGTCGACGGAGGCAAAGCTCATCCGGCGCCCGTCCACAAGTGCCAGTTCGCGGCCCGGTAACAGGCGGATTTCACCCCGCCCGGCTTCGCCGAGGCTAGGACACTCCCAGGACACCACACCGTCATTCATCTCGGTAACCAGATCGAAATGGCGACCGTGGATATCGATGTTGTGATGGCGTCGGGCCGACAGGCCACTGCGCCAGTTGTCGCCGCAGTGCCACGGTGAATACCGGTCTGCATGCGGCGCAGAGGCCTTCAGGTCGCGCATTTCGCGCTCGTGCAGATAAGCGGCAATGCCGGCACACTCGAGCGGAGTAAGCACCCGCTCCGCCTGCAGGAGTTCCGCCTCGTGGTCCTCGATAAAGTGGGTACTGACCCGGCCGGCAACAAAGTCTTCCTGATTGATGACACGACGCAGGAAGTCGATGTTGTGGCGCAGCCCGGCGATCTGATACTGGCCCAGCGCGCGGTCGAGCCTCGCAAGGGCCTCGCGGCGATTGCGACCGTGGCAGATCAGCTTGGCGATCATCGGGTCGTAGTGCACGCTGATCTCGTCACCGCTCTGGACGCCGGTATCCACCCGCACCGACTCGCTCGCCTCCGGCGGCCGGTGGCGCACCAGCGTGCCGGTTGCAGGCAGGAAATTGTTGTCCGGGTCTTCCGCATAGATGCGGACTTCGAAGGCATGGCCGTCGATGGCCAGCTCTTCCTGCCGCTTCGGCAGCGGCTCCCCGGCTGCAACCGCCAATTGCCAGGCCACCAGATCCTGACCAGAGATCATCTCGGTCACCGGGTGCTCCACCTGCAGGCGGGTATTCATTTCCATGAAGTAGAAGCGGCCGTCGGCATCCAGCAGGAATTCGACCGTACCGGCACCCTCGTAGCCGATGGCGTGGGCAGCGCGCAGGGCCGCCTCCCCCATCTCGGCACGGAGCTCCTCGGACAAGCCGGGCGCGGGCGCCTCTTCCACCACCTTCTGGTGGCGACGCTGGACCGAGCAGTCCCGCTCGAACAGGTAGACGCCACCACCCTGCTGGTCACAGAACACCTGGATTTCCACGTGCCGCGGACTGACCACGTAGCGCTCGAGCAGCATCAGGTCATCACTGAAGGCGTTCATCGCCTCCCGCTTGGCCGCGTCCAAGGCACTGCGGAACTCTGCAGCACTGTCGACCCGGCGCATCCCCTTGCCGCCGCCACCGGCGGCCGCCTTCAGCAGAATCGGATAACCGATGCGCTGTGCATGCTCCTCGAGTACTGCGGGGTCCTGTTCCTCACCGTGATACCCGGGCACCAGCGGCACCTTGGCCTCCTCCATGATCCGCTTGGCCGCGGACTTGGAGCCCATGGCCTCGATCGCGGACGCCGGCGGGCCGACAAAAATAATGTCGGCCTCCTGGCAGGCCCGGCAGAAGCCGGCGTTTTCCGACAGGAAACCGTAACCGGGGTGGATGGCATCCGCACCGGTGCGCTTTGCAGCCTCGAGTACCTTGGCAACATCCAGGTAGGAATCTTTCGCCGGTGCCGGGCCCAGGCGTACCGCCTCATCCGCCAGCTGCACATGCAGGGCATCGGCATCGGCATCGGAATAGACGGCAACGGTGGCTACGCCGAGTCGGCGGGCAGTCTTGATGATGCGGCAGGCAATTTCGCCGCGATTGGCTATTAACAGTTTGCGAATCATGGTGCTTCCGAAAAATTATTCCTCGCCACTACCCATCCAGCTGGGCGCCCGTTTCTCCAGGAAGGCGCTGAGCCCCTCCTGCCCTTCCGGGGAGACCCGCACCGCTGCAATCAGCGCACTGGTCTGGCCCTGCAACTCTTCATTGATCACCCGGTTGGACATGGACATCGCCAACTGCTTGGCCATGGCGACGGCCCGCGGGCCATTATCGAGAATCGTGTTCACCAGTTTCTGCACTTCCAGGTCCAGCTCACCCTCCTGGCAGACCTCGGAGACCAGGCCGATTTCACGGGCGCGCTGCGCGCTGAAACGCTCGGCGGTGACGAAGTAGCGGCGCGCGTGGCGGGCGCCGATGGCATTGATGACATAGGGGCTGATGGTGGCGGGCAGCAGGCCAATCTTCACCTCTGAAAGGCAGAAGCTGGCACGCTCCGCAGCCACCGCCATATCGCAACAGCTCACCAGGCCCACCGCGCCGCCAAACGCCGCACCCTGTACCCGGGCGATGGTCGGCGCGGGGAAAGTGTCCAGCTTGTGCAGCATGGCCGCCAGTGCGGCGGCATCCCGGCGGTTGTCCTCCTCGGAGTATTCCGCCATGCGTTTCATCCAGTTGAGGTCGGCGCCGGCGGAAAAATTCTTGCCGTTGGAAGCCAGCACCAGCGCTCGGACCTCGGGCTGCTGGGACAGGCGATCGAAGGTTTCGCCCAGCTGCCGGATAAGATCATCATCGAACGCGTTGTGCACGTCCGGGCGATTCAGGGTGACCGTGGCCACGCCTTCGCTATCGATTTCGGTCAGCAGTTTTTCAGTCATGAATTTTCCTTGTTCGGTGATTTCCGGACAGAACTTCCAGGCTCGGGCATTACATGCGGAAAACGCCGAAGCGGGTTTCCTCGGGCTCCTTGTGGGTTGCTGCAGCCAGACACAGGCCCAGCACCCGGCGTGTATCTGCCGGATCGATAACGCCGTCGTCCCAGAGCCGCGCCGAGGCATAGTAAGGGTGACCCTGGTGTTCGTAGGTATCGACGATCGGCTTGCGGAATGCCTGTTCGTCCTCCTCGCTCCAGCTCTCACCACGGGCACTTTTCTGGTCCCGCTTGACCTGGGCGAGTACGCCCGCGGCCTGTTCACCCCCCATCACGGAAATACGCGCATTGGGCCACATGAAGAGGAAGTTTGGATCGTAGGCGCGGCCACACATGCCGTAGTTACCGGCGCCGAAGGAACCGCCAATCAGGATGGTGATTTTCGGCACTTTGGCCGTCGCTACCGCGGTCACCATCTTGGCGCCGTGCTTGGCAATACCACCGGCCTCGTACTGCTTGCCCACCATAAAGCCGGTGATGTTTTGCAGGAATACCAGCGGGATGTTGCGCTGTGCACACAGCTCGATGAAGTGCGCCCCCTTCTGTGCACTTTCGGCAAACAGGATGCCGTTGTTGGCAACGATACCCACCGGGTAGCCTTGGATGCGGGCAAATCCCGTGACCAGTGTCGTGCCATAGAGAGCTTTGAATTCGTCAAACTCTGAGCCGTCCACCACCCTGGCGATAATTTCGCGCACATCATAGGGCTGACGCGAGTCAGCCGGTACGACGCCATAAATTTCTTCCGGTGGGTAGATGGGCTCTACCGGCTCACAAATATCCAGGCCGGGATTTTTCACCCGGTTGAGGCGTGCCACCGAGCGACGGGCCAGTTGCAGCGCGTGTACATCATTGTTGGCATAGTGGTCGGAAACACCGGAAGTGCGGCAGTGCACTTCCGCGCCCCCCAGCTCCTCCGCCGATACTTCCTCACCGGTGGCAGCTTTCACAAGCGGCGGGCCGGCAAGAAAGATGGTGGCCTGCTCTTTCACCATGATGGACTCGTCTGCCATAGCGGGCACATAAGCACCACCGGCGGTACAGCTGCCCATCACCACCGCGATCTGCGGGATATTTTTCGCGGAGAGATTGGCCTGGTTGTAGAAGATACGGCCGAAGTGCTCGCGATCCGGGAATACCTCATCCTGTCGCGGCAGGTTGGCGCCACCGGAGTCCACCAGATAAATACAGGGCAGGTTATTCTGGTCGGCAATGGTCTGCGCCCGCAGGTGCTTCTTCACGGTCAGGGGGTAATAGGTACCGCCTTTCACCGTTGCATCATTGGCGACGATCACGCAAGGCTGGCCGGAAACGGTGCCAATGCCGGTAATGATGCCGGCGGCCGGCACATCTTCCCCATAAACGTCATAGGCGGCGAGCTGGGACAATTCCAGGAAGGGGCTGCCCGGGTCGAGCAACGCATCGATGCGATCTCTGGGTAGTAGCTTGCCGCGGGACAGATGCTTCTCCCGCGCTCGCTCCCCACCGCCCTGGGCGATGGTCTCCAGTTTTTGTTTGAGATCCGCAACCACTGCCTGCATTTTTTCGCGATTCGTTGCGAAGGCTTCGTCGCGGGTATTGATCTTGCTCTGTAGCTGGTTCATAGGTGTTGGCTTGCTGCTGGCAAAGTTCTTTTCCGTTTTGTGGCGTCTTCGCGGCTGGGCCATCACCCCACTCTCCGGTGATGATCGCCAGCCCGTTTATTAACGCGTTTCGCTGAACAGCTCACGACCGATCAGCATGCGCCGCACCTCGGAAGTGCCGGCACCGATTTCGTACAGTTTGGCATCCCGCAGAAGGCGACCTGTCGGGTATTCGTTAATGTAACCGTTACCGCCCAGGGTCTGGATCGCCTGCAGAGCCATCTGCGTGGCGCGCTCGGCAGTGAACAAAATCACTGCCGCAGCATCTTTGCGTGAGTCCTCACCGCGGTCACAGGCCTGCGCCACCGAGTAGAGGAAAGCGCGACTCGCACTCAGATCCGCGTACATGTCCGCCAGCTTGCCCTGCATCAACTGGAACTCACCGATGGCCTTGCCGAACTGCTTGCGCTCGTGCACGTAAGGAACAACCACATCCATACACGCTTGCATGATGCCGACCGGACCGGCGGAGAGGATGGTGCGCTCGTAGTCGAGACCACTCATCAGTACCCGCACACCACCGCTCAGCTCGCCGAGGATGTTTTCCTCCGGCACCTCGCAGTCTTCGAACACCAGCTCGCAGGTGTTGGAGCCACGCATGCCGAGCTTGTCGAGCTTCTGCGCCTGGGAGAATCCCTTGAAGCCACGCTCGACGATAAACGCAGTGATACCACCGGAGCTGATACCCGGCTCAGTGCGCGCATAGATCACATAGGTATCCGCGTCGGGGCCGTTGGTGATCCACATCTTGTTACCGTTGAGAACAAAGCGATCCCCCTTTTTCTCTGCGCGCAATTGCAGGCTGACCACATCGGAACCGGAATTGGGTTCGCTCATGGCCAGTGCGCCGACATGCTCACCGGAACACAGCTTGGGCAGGTATTTTTCTTTCTGCGCCTGGGTACCGTTCTTACGGATCTGGTTTACGCACAGATTGGAGTGGGCACCGTAAGAAAGTCCCACGGAGGCGGATACGCGTGAGATCTCTTCCATGGCGACTGCGTGGGCCAGGTAACCCATATTGGAACCGCCAAACTCCTCTTCCACAGTAATGCCCAGCAGGCCCATGTCGCCGAACTTTTTCCACATATCGGCGGGAAACTGGTTGTCCTCATCGATCTGTGCAGCGCGCGGGGCGAGCTCGGCCTGACAGAATTTGTAGACCATGTCGCGCAACATATCGATCTCTTCGCCGAGATTGAAATTCAGGGTGCGGTAAGCGGTATTCATAGCAACTCCGGAAAACGGTTAGCAGTTCACGGGGAAATATTCTTCGCGAGGGAAGCGCGGGCGCGCTCCTCCGCCTCGTCCAGCTCGCCCATCAGGCTCTGGATATCGCGCAACTGCTGCTGCAGCTGCGCGCGTTTCTGTTCGATGCCTTCCAGCAGGCGTTGTAGCTGTTCCACGTTGCCGTGGGCCGGGTCATACATCTCGATGATTTCGCGGCTCTCATCGAGGGAAAATCCCAGTCGCTTGCCCCGCAGGATGAGCTTGAGCCGGACCCGGTCCTCCGGGGAATAGATGCGAGTCTGGCCGCGACGCTCCGGGCTCAGCAGTCCCTTGTCCTCATAAAAGCGGATGGTGCGCGTGGTAATGCCGAACTCCCGCGACAGATCCGAGATACTGAAGCTGTGACTATCGGCCTGTTGAGATGCGGACTTCATGGCTGCCTCCTGGGAATGCTGGCAAGCCTAGCAAAGGTTTACGTTAACGTAAACGTAAAGCCAGAGGCGAAACCCTGCCGGCAAAGATAGTCAGTTCCCCGCCGACCGGAGTCACCGTGGAGATGGGAAAATTGAACCCGGAATTGTGGGCTTCAGGCCTGGGCGAGCTGCTGCAGCTGGTTGTCGAGCAGGCTCTGATATACCGGCGCCAGCGCCGTGACTTCCAGCCCGGCATCACTCTCGTGACAGTGGATTCGATCCGCCAGCTCCGGCTCCTCCAGCAGGTCCCGATGCAAGTAAAGGCTGCGCGGCTGGGCCAGCAAGCGATCGGCGGAAAAGTCGTCCAACTGCCCGGGCGTCACGGCCAGAGCCAGCTGCAGGCCAGTCACAGCGCTGCTGCCCTGCAATTCCCGCAACAGCAAACCACAGCAGACGGCACGAAAGCCCGCATCAGCACCGGCAAAACCCAGCCCCTGCTGGGGTCCGGCGTCTTTAAGCGGGCGCGCATCGTAGATGCGGCACAGCAGAGTCAGCCGCTCGCGGAGCTGCTGCTCGAGTTTTTCCAATGCCCCCCGGCTCAGCTGGTTGCGTAACTGGGCCCAGTTGAGCGGGCGCAAGTACAGCCCAGCACCCAGCGGCGGTTCCGTTTCTGGCGCCGGCTTCACCGGCGCGGGCGCGAGCACGGGCGTTCCCCGACGCGCAGGCAGCTGTGCAACGGCCAGAGCCGCAACCGCGCTCACCGGCAGCGCGAAGACGAGACACAACAGCAGGCTTGCCCACGGGAAATGCACCGCCGCGCCGGGCACATAATTGATCGCCACGCTGCCGGCCAGGCTGTCATGGAGCACGACGGGCGCGGTCACGGTGACACCGCGGTCGATATCACCCACCTGGGTCAGGGGATAAGACTCCACGTCCTGGACCGTGACCCCGGTTATGGCGGGCAGTGCCAGCAGTTCCTGGGCCAGCAGCTGCAAGCTGATACGATCACCGGCCACGATCCGCTCCAGACTCTGGCGGGCAAGCACAGCCGCGGCAGTTTCCGCCACTGACTGATCCCGCGCCTCGGCCGCGCTTTTTTGGCGACCGTAATCATGGCTCAGACCGGTGGCGCAGAAAGCGGCAATCACCGCCCAGACGGCAACGCCGACCAGTTGCTGACGGGCATTGGGGGAAAGCTTTTTCAGGAGGCGGGACAGGTCCGGGCGGCTGGCTGGCATGGGCGGCACACTTTATTGTCATTTTTGGACGGCAGTGGCGGGGATTTTAGCGGATATTGCCGGCAGGGCTATAATGCGCGGCCAACTTTGCGATGCCACGGATACCCAACATGGACGCCTCCACCGCCATCACCTCCCTGCAGCTGTCTTTCGACCAGATCACCGCATCCTCCGGCGAGGCGGCCCTGCACTATCTGGAGTATCAGCCCCAGCTGGCGCCATTGGCGCTGCTCGGCATCGACAGTGGCGGCAATGATGCATTTGCGGGCGCCCTCGAACTCGATCATCCAATCCCCGCTCCCCCTGCCGCGAGCAAGGTGACGGCCCCCTGGTGTCTGACACTCCTCTCTCCTGCCGCCAACTTGATGCAGGTGCGTTCGGTCGCGGAATTTATCGCCGCACAGGGGGCTTCGATCGAGGCGGTAGATACCCTGTCCCGCCAGCGCGACTGCACCGTGCTGCGCTTTCAGGTGCGTGGCGAACTGAATTTCGATGAGACCCGCTGCGCCTGCCTGGCACTTGCAGAGGAAATCGGTGCCGATCTGGTTCTTCAGGCCGGGGACAGCCAGCGGCCGCCCTCGCTGGCGGGCTTCGACATGGATTCCACTCTGATCGACGCCGAGGTCATCGACGAGCTGGCGAAGATCACAGGCATCGGCGATCAGGTTGCGGCGATCACCGAAGCTGCCATGCGCGGCGAGCTGGACTTCCGTCAGAGCTTCAAAAAGCGCATGCGACTACTGAAGGGGTTTCCGGAAACAGAATTGGCCCGCATCGCACCACAGCTACCGCTGAAGCCCGGCGCCGAGCGTCTGCTGCGCGCACTGCGCGCAATGGGCTGCAAAACCGCCATCCTGTCCGGCGGTTTCACCTACTTCGCCAACTATCTGAAGTCAGAGCGGCTGCCGATCGACGTGGTGCACGCCAACGAGCTGGAATTTGCCGCCGGGGTTCTCACCGGCGAGGTGATCGAACCGATCGTGGACGGCGCCCGCAAGCGGAGCCTGCTGGAGGAAATGGCGGAGGAATCCGGACTGCCACTTTCAAGAGTGGTTGCCGTCGGTGACGGCGCCAACGACATCCCGATGCTCTCGCTCGGTGCGCTGGGGATTGCCATCCACCCCAAACCCAAGGTGCGTCAGGTTGCGCCACAGTCCATCGACCGTTTTGGCCTGGACGCGGCGCTCTACCTGTTCGGACTCAACGACAGCCAGATCGCCGGCCTGCTCGGCAGCGACTGAATCTCTAGTGAAGGATTCCGGCATGGGGGAACATCGGCCCCGGTGAGTAACCTGGTGGCCGCCGATCATCACAGACCTGGCGGCTGCATCCTGCAACCACTAGCAACAAAACGACCAGAATAATTCCTCTGCGCATAATTCCGACCCGCTCCCCCTGGGGACGCCTCCCTGATGAATTATCATTTCGCGCCAAGCGGCGCCTACTTTACCGCTTTTACCGGCGGATTTGACAGTCGAACAGCCGAAAATGTGCCGGCCTCTGGCGCGGCCGGGAGGCTTTCCGCGCCAGACTTTCATTCTGTCCAAGTGGCAAGACTATCGTGGCGTGGGATGTTCCCCCTGCAGCCGTTCCACGGCGCGTCCCACTTCCCCCGGTGAACCCGTCCGGCGCGCCAGCAGGTCATAGGCCGCCGGTACCACAAAGACCGTAAACACCGTCGCCGCCAGCACCCCGAACAGCACCACCACCCCGATCACCGAGCGGGTTTCGGAACCGGCGCCAGTGGAGAGCAACAATGGCAGTGAGCCCGCCGCAGTGGTGATACCGGTCATCAGGATCGGCCGCAGTCTCGTGGCCGACGCGCGACGCAGGGCCTCACCAAACGCCAGCCCCCGGTCGCGAAGCTGATTGGCGAACTCCACGATCAGGATGCCGTTCTTGGCTGCCAGGCCGATCAACATGATCAGCCCCACCTGGCTATAGAGGTTCAGGGACTGCCCGGTAGCCAACAGCCCCACCAACGCGCCGGCCATGGCCAGCGGCACGGTGATCATGATCACCAGCGGGTGTACGAAGCTCTCGAACTGTGCCGCCAGCACCAGGAACACCACCAGCGCCCCCAGAACAATCGCAAACACAATGGTGCTGCCGGAATCCTGGAAGTTTTTCGACTGGCCTTTGTAGTCGATTACCGGTGAACCGACGATGGTACGCGCCACCACGTCGTTGAGGTACTCGATGGCATCCCCAAGGGCCAGGTCATCGGCCAGATTTGCCTCCAGCGTGATGGATCGGATGCGGTTGTAGCGCTGCAGATTCGGGCTGTCCGCATACTCGCGCACCTCGACAAAGCTCTGCAGGGGCACCAGCTCGCCGCTGGTGGAAGAGCGCGTGTAGATATTGTCGAGGCTCGAAGGACTGCGCTGCATCTCCCGCTCGCCCTCGAGGATCACATCGTACTCCTCGCCATCGTCGATAAAGGTGGTGGCCCGCAGCGAGCCGAACATGGTCTGCAGGGTGGAGCCGATATCACTCACCCGCACGCCAAGATCCGCGGCCCGCTCGTAGTCGACGGCGATCCGCATCTGCGGCTGGGTTTCCTTGTAATCCCAGTCGACTCCCAGCAGGCCGGGATTGGTGCGGGCAATCTCCGCGTCAATCTGGTCCCGCCACTGCGTCAGCTGCTCATAACTGGGCCCACCGAGGACATACTGCACCGGTTTGCCGAGCCCGCCACCGAACCCCTGACGCATTACCGGGAAAGCACGCACGCCACTGAGGTCGGCCACCTTACCCCGCACCATATTCATCAGTTCAAAGCCGGACGGGCGCTCACCAAACGGTGCCAGGGTAAAGATCACCATGCCCGTGTTGAACGTGGACGAACTGCCGAAGGAGCGTGGCGAGCGCACCAGTAGGCGACGCACGTAACCCGCATCCACCAGCGGCATCAACCGCTGCTCGATGATGTCCATGTATTCCTGCATGTACTCGTAACTGGCCCCCTCGGGCCCGTTGACCAGCAGGAAGAAGGAACCGCGGTCCTCCCGCGGGGCATACTCGCTGGGGATCAGCTTCAACGCCAGCGCGGCAAACACCATCACCGCGGCGAAGCTCGCCAGCGCGATCCAGCGGCGGCGCAACAGGCCGTCCAGCGCGCGCCGATATCCACCTTGTACGCGTTCCAGCTGGCGATCCATGGCCCGGGTAATGGCATTGTGCTCATCGGAGGGCTTCACCAGCTTGGAGGCAAGCATCGGCGACAGGGTCAGGGCGGTCAGTGACGAGAAGATCACCGCCGCGGACATGGTGAGGGCGAACTCGGAAAACAGCCGGCCGATATCCCCGTCCACAAATGTGATCGGCACAAAAACCGCCACCAGCACCAGGGTGGTGGCCACCACAGCGAACCCTACCTCGCGGGCGCCACGATAGGCGGCGAGTAACGGCGGCTCACCGTACTCGTCCATGCGACGGAAAATATTCTCCAGCACCACGATGGCGTCATCCACCACCAGGCCGATGGCCAGCACCAGCGCCAGCAGGGTCAGCAGGTTGATACTGAAACCGAAGGCATACAGCAGAATGGAGGTAGCGATCAGGGACACCGGCACGGTGATTGCCGGTACCAGGGTTGCGCGCCAGTTGCCCAGAAACAGGTAAATCACCAGCACCACCAGGATCACCGCGATCCCGAGTGTGGTGTAGACCTCATCAATGGCCTCGCTCACGAACACCGAGGAGTCGTAACTCTGGGCCAGGGTCATGCCTTCCGGCAACGTCTGGTTGACCCGTTCCAGTTCCCGCTTGGCTGCCTCGGCGACGGCAATGATATTGCCGGTGGACTGCTTGGTAATACCGATACCCACCATGGACTCACCGTTGCCACGGAAGGTGGAGCGCTCTTCGACGGAGCCCAATTCTACCCGCGCAACGTCAGCGAGCCGCACCACGTGGCCGTTGGCGCCGGTAGCGACGGCAAGGCGCGCGAAGGCCGCTTCACTGCGGAACTGGCGCTGCAGCCGCAGGGTAAACTGGCGATCGGTGGACTCCAGGTATCCGGCGGGCAACTCGCGGTTTTCCGCCCGCAGGGCCTGCTCGATATCGGCGGTGGTGATACCGTGCGCAGCCATGGCATTGCGGTCCAGCCAGATCCGCATCGCATAGTCCTTGCCTCCGCCGACACGGACACGGGCCACCCCATCCAGCACTGAGAAGCGATCCACCAGGTAGCGATTCGCATAGTCGGTAAGCTCAGGCACTGTCATGCGTTCGGAGGTCAGGTTCAGCCACAGCACCACATCGTCACTGCTGTCGACCTTCTCGATTTCCGGCGGGTCCGCTTCGACCGGCAGGTTGTCCATCACCCCCGCTACGCGGTCGCGGATGTCATTGGTGGCAGCATCGATATCCCGGTTGATGCCGAACTCGATGGTAATGGCGGAACGCCCGTCCTGGCTCGAGGAAGAGATACTCTCGATGCCCTCGACACCGGCGATCCGGTCCTCGATCAGCCGGGTGATACGTGTCTCGACAATATCGGCCGAGGCGCCGGGATAATCGGTGCGCACCGAGACAATCGGCGGGTCGATATCCGGGTATTCCCGCAGTGACAGGCGATCGAAGCTGATAAGGCCGAACACCACCAGCAACAGGGACAGCACCAGCGCAAAGACCGGACGTTTGACGGCGGTATCACTGATGATCATCGCTGGGTCAGCTCCTCGGCAGACTGCTCAACCACCGGCTTGCCGTCCTGCAGGTGCAGGGTGCCACGGGTCACCACGCGCTCACCGCGGCTGAGCCCCTCCAAAACCTCGACCTTACCGGGGTAACGCTGGCCCAGCTTCACCTGGCGCTTGCGCGCCACCAGGCCCTCACCCGCCGGCTCCAGCACATACACCCACTGATTGTCAGCCAGGGGAATCAGGGCCGCCTCGGGAATCGTCAGCGCCTCGCGCTGATCACTGACGATGGTCACTGCGAGCATCATGCCCGGCTTCAGCAGTTCATCGGCGTTGTCCAGCCGGGCGCGCACGGTGAAAGCCCGGGTCTGGGTATCCACCCGCGCTTCCGCGATCATCACCTCACCCTGAAACACCCGCTCCGGGTAGGCGCGGCTCACGGCGCGGATCGGCATCCCGCCCTCGACTGCCGGCATCTGCCGCTCCGGCACAGTGAAATCCAGCTTCAGCTGGCGAATATCCTGCAACGTCGTGATCTCCTCCGAAGGAGACACGAGACTGCCGACACTGACATTACGCAGGCCCAATTGCCCACTGAACGGCGCGCGGATAATGCGGTCCTCGATCTGCGCCTCCAGCGCCTGCACTCGCGCCCGGGTTTCCGCCACCAGTGTTTCTGCGGCATCGAGCTGTTCGCGGGTGGCCAATTTGTCGCGTACGAGACGCTGCAGGCGCTCAAGGTCACGGCGATGGCGCTCGAGGCTGGCGCGTGCGCCCGCCAGCTCCGCTTTTTCCTCTCCGTGGCTCAGCTCCACCAGGATCTCGCCGGTCTTAACGCGCTGGCCACTCTCGAAGTGGATACGGGTGATCCGCTCTGTCTCACTGGCACGCACAGCGACATGTTCCCAGGCCCTCGCCGTCCCCAGAGCCTCGATCGGGGTGGCCACTGACTCCTGCACCACTTCGGCCGTTCGCACTGGAACAGCCTTATCACTTTGAGCCGCTACCGACTGTGTCAGCAGGGCGCACAAAAATATGCCGATTGGTTGTAGTTTCATGTTCTGTTTCGGGTCACGGTGAAATCTAACCGCATCACACCGCAGCAGACACCCGGCACAGCTGTCGTAGTCGGGCGCAGAGGGGGGCGGACTCGGGATCCCGGCCCGCAGGCGTACTGCAAGCCGGGGGTATTCGAATTACGGGGAAAATCCGTTTCCGGTTCACCCGGAGGGCAGGACGGCGACTGCGACCACCGTCCTCCCGGGGCAGGTTACTGAGCGTTTTCGCCGTAGATGATACGGCTATTCACTTTTACGGTCAGCGGGTGGTAGCCGGCCTTGGCCTGCTCGAAGATCTGTGCCGCCATTTCCTGCTTACCACTCTCTACCAGATTGCGGTACAGGGGGCGCAGGAACTTGTTACGGCCGATCTCGGTAAGGAAGTTCTCCAGGCGCTCAAACGCCGGCTGGTAGTCATTGCGCACGGCAATCATGAGCCAGCTGAAAGCGATTTCGTTGTTCTTGGACTCGGTCAGGTTGAAGGCACTGTCCAGCTCCTGCAGCTGTTCCTCACTGAGCTTTTCCGGCATACCGTCGAGGAAGTACTTCCACTGGTGGAAAGTCCAGTCACTGGTGTCGATATCCGCAGCCGCGATTTCACCTTTCAGCCACTGCTCGCGTACCGGGTCGATCTTGGTAAACGCATCGGAGGTCGGGACCGGTGCCCCCTCCGGGATACCCGGTTCGTGGATCCACTGGCGGATGCGCTCCGCATCCAGCTCGTCCGGATACTCTGCCAGCAGTGTTTTCTCCAGATAATTCTCGAAGTCCTCGGTCGTAATGCTCTGGAAGGCAAAGTTGTTGAAGTAGTCCAGCAGGAATTTGTCGAAATTCTCGCGGCCCACTTTCTGCTCCAGCTCGTAGAGGAATAGCGAACCCTTTTCATAGGGGATATTCGAGAAGACTTCGTCCGGATCACGGCCGCGCAGGTCGATAGCCATGATCTCGTCGCCGTCAGGCCGGTCCGCCAGATCCGCCTGCAGGTCATCGTAGCCAAGCGCCATTTCCATACGATAGCGCTCGTCGCCATAGATGTTCTGCATGATGCGGTTGGTCAGGTAGGTGGTGAAACCCTCGTTCAGCCACAGATCGCGCCAGCTGGCATTGGTGACCAGGTTGCCGGACCAGGAATGCGCCAGCTCGTGGGCGATCAGCGCCACCAGGCTCTTGTCACCGGCAATGACGGTCGGGGTGATAAAGCTCAGACGCGGGTTTTCCATACCGCCGAAGGGGAAACTCGGCGGCAGGATCAGCAGGTCGTAGCGATCCCAGCGATAGGGACCGTACACCTCCTCGGTGGCCTCAAGCATGGATTCGGTGTCCTCGAACTCCGCAGCGGCGGCATCGAGCAGCTCCGGCTCGGCGTAAACCCCGGTGCGCTCGCCCATCGGCTTGAATTCCAGGTCGCCGACCGCCAGTGCCAGCAGATAGGAAGGCACCGGCTGCGGCATGGAGAAGTCGAACACGCCGTCCATTTCCGCTTCGGGGTCGTTGTCCGCACTCATGACTGCACGCAATTCTTTCGGCGTGCGAATGGTGGCGTTGTAGGTAATCCGCACCTGCGGCGTATCCTGCAGCGGTACGAAACTGCGGGCGTGGATCGCCTGCGCCTGGGTGAACAGGAAAGGATGCTCGCCACCGGCGGTCTGCTGGGGCTCAAGCCACTGCACGCCAGAGGCGTCCGGTGAGGTGCGATAGCGGATGGACACCGCCGTGGCACTCTTTGGCAACTGGATCTTCAGCGGCGTCCCCAGATTGGGATCGGTTTCCCCCATGGTGAACTTCACCGGCTGCATCTGCCCACCGTGGCCGGCCTCGACAGACTCGATTTCCAGGCCACGGGTATCCAGCACCAGCGGCTTTTTCTTGTCGGTGAGGCGCTTGATCTGCAGCTTGGCCTCGCCCTCCAGCACCTTGCGATCGAAGTCGACGGTCAGGTCCAGGTCCACGTGTTTCACACGGAAATCACCGGTGTTGGCAAAGGAGTGGTAGTCCACTCCGGATTCCGGCTGGTCTGACATTGCCTCTGAGGCCTTGTCCTCGGTAGCGGCGGGGGCGTCACTCACTGCCGGAACGGCGGCTTCACTGTCGGGCTTTTGCGGCTCCTCGGAAGGGGAACACGCCACTACCAGCGCCGTGGCGCCGATCAACAGGCTGGTACGAATGAATCTGGAAGGCATGGAAAGGCTCCAGTTGGTTTTGGCTCATTGAAATTGCGCTAAAGCATAACCAAAGGGCGGCAGAAGGTGAAAGCGCGCTGCGCGGAAAGTGGATGCAGAGGGGATTTTTTGCGCGCTCTCACCAGGGGGAAGGAGATTGATTTGCCGGCGGCCGGTCGCCGGCCGCAGGATCAATCCAGACTGAAATCGAATGCCATCTCCTCAGCGGGTGCCTGGACATAGTAGCCCTGGATATAGTCGGTACCCGTCTGCCACAGAGTCGGCAGCATGCTGGCCTGCTCGATGTGCGGCACGATGACCTTGGTGCCAGTCGTGGAGAGCTCCTTGATCAGGTTGGCCAGCGTCTCACTGCTCTCGCCCTCATCCTGCACTTCACGCACAAAGGAGGGGTCCACCTTGGCCACATCAACCTTGACGTGTTCGAGCGACTTGAACGGGTTGAGACCGGTGCCAAAGTGGCAGACCGCCACCCGACAGCCCAGGTCCTGCACCTGCTTGGTGAAGTCCCGCGCCGCATGCAGGTTGCTGTTGATGTCTTCCTGCCGCAGCTGGAAAACCACCGCGCCCGGCGGCACTTTGGCGGCCTTGAATGCCACCCCCAGCCAGGCCGGGAGGCTGCTGTCCAGCAGCGAGGCGGAAGTGAGGTGCAATAACAGCGTGACCTGCTTGCCGGTCGCGCGCTGCGCTGCGGCGGCCTTGATCGCGGTAAGGATCACCCAGCGGTCCATCTTCGACGACAGCGACGAGTCGCCGATACCCTCGAGGAATGCCACCGGCGCCAGCTCTTCCTTGCCGTCTACCAGCCGCACCAGCACCTCGTAGAGATGCTCGCCGCTGCCCTGCAGGCTCAGCACCGGCTGATAGAGCAGCTTCAGTTTGCCCGCTTCCAGGGCCTGAGCCACCCGTGCGCGGCGGTAGGTGTTGGCGTCGTCCTGTTGTTCCGTATCCGGCTCGTAGAGCGCGAAACAATCGCCCTTGTCATTGTGCTGCAGGGCCTGATCGTGGGCCTTGAGCGCCTGATTGAGCACCTTCTCACCGCTGCCGGAGGCCTCGCTGAGAAGCGAGATACCCACTGAGGCGGTCACATGCAATGTCTTGCCCGCCGCCTCGAAAATGGTGTCAGAAATCTTCTTCAGCAGTTCCCCGGTGCGACGCTCGGCGCTGTCCGGCGTCGTCTCGGACATCAACAGGCAGAAGCTCTCGTCGCCATAGCGGGCCACCACATCGCCACGGCGCAGGCTGGACTGCAGCAGCTCCGCCACTTTCTTCTGCAGGGCATCGGCACCTGCCACGCCCACCGTACCGAGCACCGTCTGCTCGAACCGGTCGATCTCCAGATACAGGAGGCCGCCGGTACGCTGGGAGCCGGCAATGGCATTAATGGTCGAGTCCAGCAAGCGGAGGAAATGCTGGCGGTTGTAGAGACCAGTGAGCGGGTCCCGGTTTTTGATGTCGCTGAGCTGCGCCTCCAGCTGTTCGGTATCCCCGGCGCGGGTGGCGATGCGCACCTGCAGGCAGCGCTCCTCGTCATAAACCGTGGCGAGGACTTCCGCCCGCGTTGGCAGCTGGGAACCGGAGGCGGTCTTGGCGGTGAACTTCCACTGTCGGGCCTCGACTTCGTTGTTGTCGATGGCGCACTGTTTGAGGAACTCCCTGCCGTCCTCACGCTCACTCTCACTCAGCATGTCGATGAGGGGCTGGTACTCCACATCCTCACCGCTCTTGTAGCCAAACCGCTCGGCAAAAGACTCATTGGCGTAGACGATCAGCCCGTCGGAGACGTAGGCGATAGCATCCTTGGAACTGTCGAGCAGCTCCTTGGCCCGCTGCAGGGTGGCGTGATAGCGGCGGTCATGCAGGCGCGCCTTGCGGCGGTTCTCCAGCGCCTGCAATTCCCGCTGGATCACCAGTAGCAAATGCTGATCCTCATCCACGGTGATGACATCACGGGCACCCAACTTCAGCCCTTCGACCACCGGCTGGGCGCCATCGCGCTCGCTGAGCAACAGGACGGGGACATCTTTCTGCATTTTTTGAATGGTGCGCAGCGCCACGGCGGGAGCGAGCTTCTGGCTGCTTTCTGCCGCAATGAGAAGATCCCAGGTCTTGTCCTGCAGCAGTTTTACCAGGGCCGCCTCACTGGCCACGTGCTGTGCGCGGTTGGGTCGACCCGCATTGTGCAGCATGCTGACAAGTCTCTGGGCCTCGGAGGGCACATCGTGGATCAGGAGAAGTCGGATGGTGTCGCTGGCGCTCATCTTATTGCTCTTTGTGACTACTGCGGCGGCCGCTGGCGCGGCCGCAGGCGCCGGGAGGGGCCCGACGCTCAAAGTCCCCAAGTTTAGGTTGCGTCAGCCGTTACTTACAAGGGCGCCGCCAGCAGTCGAGAGATTTGTCACACAAAGTCAAAGCAGGCGAACCCCTCTCCGGTCTCGACCTGCCCCTGGAGCCGCAGGGATCGCCCCTCGGGCTGGGCGAGCAACTCGACACTGTCACCCCTCTTGAACAGTGGCTTTGGCAGGGCCAGCGTTGCTCCCGCCCCATCCGCAGTCCGCAGCAGTATGCCCGAAATCGGTGCCGACAAATGTCCGGCATCGGTGTGACGCTGCACACGCACCGCCAGCGCCTCGGACGCCAGAAACTCCACTCCGGCACGGCAATGGTCCGGCAGGGTGTACTGCCAGCGCACCACAGCCAGCTGCCAGGTATCCACCAGCCGGACCGCCAGCAGCTCACCGGTACGCACTTTTTCGGCCAGCTCATGACTCAGCTTGAGACCCATGCCCGCACTGCTGAAATCGATTACTCCAGCCTCCAGCGGCCGGTAACGCTCGGCGAGAGACTCCCTTACTCCGCCCTTCCAGCGCCCCCCCAGACTCGGGGCACTGGGGAGGACACCCCCGAATTCACTGGCCTGGCGGCGCAAGTCGGTGCGGGTGGTGTCGACAGAAGTTGCTTCACTGGGGCCACCACAGAGGCGGTCGATAACATCACTGCCGAGGAGAGCACCGCTATCCAGGTGATGACAGATCGCACCGAGACCGATGAGGATTTCACAGCGCTGCTCGGTTGGGGTGCGGCGCTGCTGGCGGCCAAAATCATCCGCCCAGCCATGATAGATACGGTGGATCAACCCCTGCCCCTCTCTTTCCGCAGCGCGGGAGAGCTGATCGAGAAGTCGCTTCAGGTCGATCTTCCAGCCCAGCGGCGCTGTGAAATGGCGCAGGTCCAACTGGCAGTTTTCAACGCGATTGGCGGGAATCGGAGGCTGGTCCAGTGCCAGTGAGGCGAGCAGTGCACTGCCGCGCTCGGTATAGCGGTCCTCGATAACAACGCAGGAAAGCCATTGATGGGTCAGAGACCAGAGCCGCTCCTGATCTGGCACGGAGAGCTGTCCCGGATTGGCACTGCCGAACAGCGCAGCCTGGATATAGGCATCGGCGACACTATCGCGTCGCTGGGGATGATGCCGGTCGCGCACTCGCTGGCCATCGAGTTTCTGTGCCCTGGCGAGCTGGACCAGCAGCTGCAGGTTACGCCAGGTGTTCGCCGGCGTGGCGACGGAGAACAACGGCCCCAGCTGGATCAGGCGCCGGTAGGCATCGACCGCGCGCTGCAGTGCGCGGGCACTGCGACGGCGCACCAGAATCGGCAGCCCCGGCTCCAGCCGCATTTGCTGGGCCAGCGCACTGTATGCCAGCGCCAGCTGCTGCAGGAGCCGCATGGCAGCACGCACTCCGGCCTGTAGCGTCGAACCGCTGGCATTGATCTGCCCGGCCTGGCGCAGGGCCATGGCATCCACACAGGCAAGCGTGTATTCCCGCACCAGCTCGAGCATCGGCAGGCGACGCTGGGGAGGGCTGCGCCAGCGGGCAATTTCATCGGCAAGTGTGTTTAACAGCGCAGACAACCTGTGCTGGTCACTGGGCTGGTAGGGCTGAAGGTATTGTTCTGCGAGCCAGTCGTACAGCTGGCGCTCGCTGTCGCAACCGCAGGACAACGCGTCCAGCGACAGCGCAGGCAGCTGCAGGCGCGCAAAGAGATCGGGTGCGGAGACCGTTTTGCGGGTCACCGCTTGAGTGGGAGCTTCCGGCATTTTGTCTAACCATCCATTGGTTAGACGCCAGTATAGGGAGCGGCGAATTCCCCAAACAAGCGGGCAAAAATGAATTATCCGCCAAAATTGTGAAATTCGTCGCCCCGGAACTGCCCCTGCTGTCAGATCGGCGTCTTGGAGGCCTCTCCGGCGATTTCCCTGACCAGACGAGGAACCAGGTAGCCCGGAAGCCGCCGGCGAATTGCCGCCACCAGGGCACGGGCACGATCGTCGGCGACCTCGAAATGCGCCGCGCCCTGCACCCGATCCAGCTGGTGCAGGTAGTAGGGCAGCACACCGCTTGCAAACAGCCGCTCGCTCAGCTCCGCCAGAGCGGTCTCTGAATCATTGACGCCGCGCAACAGGACGGCCTGATTGAGCAGTGTCACCCCGGCTGCCCGCAGCCGCTGCAGCGCTGCGCTTACGCGGTCATCGATCTCATTGGCGTGATTGCAATGCAGCACCAGCACCGGTCTCAGGCGGCTGCCCGTTAGCCAGCGCAGCAGTTCATCAGTTACCCGACTGGGTGCCACGATCGGCAGGCGGGTGTGCACCCGCAGTGTCGTGAGTTGCGGGATAGTCGCCAGCTCATCGGCAAACCATTGCAGCTGGCGATCGCCCAGTACCAGCGGGTCGCCGCCGCTCAGGATCACTTCCCGCAGCGCGTCCTGACCGCGGATATAGTCCAGCGCATCCTGCCACTGGGCCCGGCTGAGGTGGTTCTCGCCATAGGGAAACAAGCGGCGAAAGCAGTAGCGACAGTTCACCGCGCACTGTCCGGCGGCAATCAGTAGCAGGCGCCCGCGGTACTTGTGCACCACGCCTGGCACGGGGTTGGCGTCTCTCTCACCGAGTGGGTCCGGGGTAAAGCCTGGCGCGGCCTCGAGTTCCGGCGCACCGGGCAAGACCTGCAACAGCAGTGGATCGGCCGGATCGCCCTTGCGCATGCGCTCAAGGAAGGGCCGCGGTATCCGCAGCGCAAAGTCGTCGCTGGCGCGCAGCGCTGAGGGCAGCTGTGCCGGGTCCAGCTGCAGCAATTCAATCAGCTCCCGCGGGTCGGTGACCAGGTCGGCCATTTCATCCTGCCAGCGCCGCTCGCTGGGCGGGGCGGGATAATCGGTCGCAACGATTTCACGGGGGGCTCGGGGGTGCTGTATCATATCGGGCTATTCGACTTGCGCGGGCGCGCAAATTTTAAGCACCCAGACCAAAATTGGAAGGGCGAAAATTTAATGGGATGCCGACACTGTTTCACCGGCGTCCCGACAGGTTTATTCAGAGGAATCCATGGCTAGTTACTCCACCAACGAATTCAAGGGCGGTCTCAAGGTAATGCTGGACGGCGACCCCTGCTCCATCGTGGAAAACGAATTCGTCAAACCCGGTAAGGGCCAGGCGTTTAACCGCGTCAAGCTGCGCAACCTGAAGACCGGCCGGGTCTGGGAGCGCACCTTCCGTTCCGGTGAGAGCCTGGAGGCCGCCGATGTGATGGACCGCGACATGGAGTACCTCTACAACGACGGCGAGTTCTACCACTTCATGGAGCCCGAGACTTTCGAGCAGCACCAGGCCAGCGCCGATGCCGTCGGCGATGCCGCCAAGTGGCTGAAGGAGCAGGATGTCTGCACCGTAACCCTCTACAACGGCTCACCGCTGGCGGTGACTCCACCCAACCACGTGATTCTGGAAATCACCGATACCGATCCCGGTGTACGCGGCGACACCGCCCAGGGCGGCACCAAGCCGGCGACCCTGATCACCGGCGCCGTGGTGAAGGTACCGCTGTTCCTCGAGATCGGCGAGACCGTCAAGGTAGATACCCGCACCGGTGAATACCTGGGTCGTGCCAAGGAAGACTGATCCAGTCAGCCTGATCCAACCATTCCTACCGCCGCCATCCGGCGGCGGTAACCCAACACTCTTCTGTTATGACTTCAGCAACAACTTCGTGGCAGCCCAGCGCCAGCCTCAAGGCACTGCGCGAGCGCGCCGCCCTGCTGGCTCAGATACGCCAGTTCTTTGCCGGCCGCGCGGTCCTGGAAGCCGAGGTCCCGGTGCTGTCCCATAGGGCCACCAGTGACCCCCACATCGACTCCATCACCGCGCTCTGTAACGGCGAGCCCGCCTATCTGGCCACCAGTCCCGAGTTCGGCCTCAAGCGCCTGCTGGCCGCGGGCTTTGGTGACTGCTATTACCTGGGCAAGGCATTTCGTGAAGGGGAGGCCGGCGGGCGCCACAACCCCGAGTTCACCATGCTGGAGTGGTATCGAATCGGCTGGGATGACCGTCGACTGATGGAAGAAGTGGGGGAACTGCTCTCGCTGGCGCTGGGAATCGAGGATATCCGGTCACTGAGCTACCGTGCACTGTTCCTGCACCACCTGCAGCTGGACCCGCACACCGCCAGCGACGAGGCGTTGCGGGACTGCGTCCGCCGGGAGGTGGAACTGTCGTTCGTGCCCGCCAGCCGCGACGAATGCCTCGACCTGCTGATGAGCCATCGGCTGGAGCCCACTATGGGAGAGGGCATTACATTGCTCTACGACTTCCCTGCCAGCCAGGCTGCGCTGGCACGGGTGGAAGTGGACGAGAATGGCACCCAGGTCGCCCGGCGCTTCGAGGCCTACGTGGCGGGACTGGAACTGGCCAACGGATACTGGGAGCTCACCGATGCGGAGGAGCAGCAGCGCCGCTTCGAGGCGGACCACCGCTACCGGGCCATGCAAAAACTGCATGTGTACCCGTACGAGGAGCGGCTGGTGGCCGCTCTGGAGGTGGGAATGCCGGACTGCGCCGGAGTCGCCCTGGGCGTCGACCGGTTGCTGATGCTGGCGGGAGGGTATCAAAGGATCGAAGAAGTGATCGCCTTCCCGATCGAGCGGGCCTGACCGAGCCAGACTGCATGCGTCAGGGCTCAAACCGGTAGCAAGCCACCTCACCCACGGCAAAGAACCCCGCCTCAAGCAGCAACTCCTGTCGGTCAGCCGGAGTCAGCGCCACTACATGTTTGTGGTGACTGTTCTGCAGCTGCCCTACCAGGTAGTGGAACAGGGCCCTGCCGATGCCCTGGCCGCGATGCTTTTCGTCCACATACAGGTCGTAGAAGCCGAGCGCATCCGCTGAAGCGTAAAGCGATGCGCCAGCCACCAGCTCACCATCGAGTCGGCCCGCGTAATAACGCAGGCGACTCCGTTTCTGTTCGGGCACCTGGGCGAGGGTCTGGTAAAACTTGCGGATCTGCGGCCCCTCCCGTTCGCCACTGTAAGCCAGGGCCTGCAGTTTTCCGTACTCTTCCAGGGACTCGGCGTTCACGGGCTCCAGCTCGAGCTTGCCCCGCAATCCCTCTGGCAAGTCCGAATCCGCCGCCAGCCGCACCACCTCGCTGGCCATCGCCACCATGGAAGGTTGGCGCTTCATACCCAGCTCGAGCATCTCGCCCTCATCGAGGGGCTTGTTGGCGCAGTGCCAGAGGGTGAAGGGGCTGTGGCGCTCGCGGAAGTAGTCCACTACAAAGCGCTGCAGAATCCGCGAAGGCATCACCGCGGTGGTAACCGCCTGATTGAAAGTGTGCGACAACAGGCCGCTGTCGGTACGCAGAACGCCGGTGATCTCCTTGGTGGCATCCACGTTCATCAGGCCCGCACAATAGCTGGCACGGGCCTCCAGGTTGCGACTGACGAGATTCTTGGCGCTGAGACTGTATTTCATGCCTGTAAGAATAGCTTCCTTTGCTTCGCCGCCACGCGGGATTGCACGGCGGTAAACGGTGCCTTTGACCGCCTCAGGGGAGCTGTCGTTCCACCTGAGTCAGCGCACACTGATCCATGGAGAGTGCCGGCTGCTCGCAGCTGGCATCGCAGATGACTCTGGCCGGCACCCCTGCCACCAGTTTCTTTTCCGGCACCGACTTCAATACCACACTGCCAGAGGCCACCTGTGTGCAGCGACCGATTTCGATATTGCCGAGCACTTTACTGCCCGCGCCGATCAGCACACCCTCGCGCACTTTCGGGTGGCGGTCACCCGTCTCCTTGCCGGTGCCGCCGAGCGTGACCGACTGCATGATGGAAACGTTATCCTCCACCACCGCGGTTTCACCGATCACGATGCCGGTGGCATGGTCCAGCAGAATGCCCTGCCCCAGTGCGGCAGCCGGGTGGATATCGACGCTGAACACCACCGAAATGCGATGCTGCAGAAACAGGGCCAGCGAGCGGCGTCCCTCCAGCCACAGCCAGTGGGCGACACGATAGGCCTGCAGGGCATGGTAACCCTTGAAGTAGAGAAATGGCTCGTAGAGTGACTTGCAGGCCGAGTCCCGCTGGAAGACCGCACTGAGGTCGGCACGGGCCGCTTTACCGATTGCTGGATCGGCGGTCAGCGCCTCGTCAATCACTTCCCGGATCAGCAATGCCGGCGCCACCGGGCTGTCCAGCTTGTTGGCCAGGTGGAAGCTCAGCGCCTGCTCCAGGGTTGCGTGATTGAGAATCGTGGCGTGGAGGAAACTCGCCAATATCGGCTCCAGTTCCGCCTGTGTCGCTACGCCAGTGCGGATCTCCCGCCACAGGGCATCGCCTTCATGAGCTGTCATCGTCTCTCGTCTTCCTTCTGCTCAGACCGCGCCCAGCGTCAGCGGCGGCTCGCGCAACGCCGCCTGCTGCTCGCGCAGTGCCAGTATATGCTCCGCCCAAAACCGCGGGGTATTGAACCAGGGGAAAGCCATTGGAAACGCAGGGTCCTGCCAGCGCCGGGCGAGCCAGGCCGCGTGGTGCATCTGCCGCAGGCAGCGCAGTGGCTCAACCAGCTGCAGCTCCCGTGGATCGAAGGGAGTGAAAGTCTCGTACCCCTCGATTACCGTATCCAGATAGGCCGTCTGCTCATCGCGGCTGCCTGATATAAGCATCCAGATATCCTGAATGGCAGGCCCGGTGAGGCAATCGTCCAGGTCCACAAACCAGGGGGTATCGTCGCGCCACAGGAAGTTGCCCGCATGGCAATCACCATGTAACCGCAACTGCCGCCAGGGCTGGTCGAAGAGCGGCGCTATCTGCTCGATGATATGGGCGGTCACGCTCTCGTACGCCGAGCGGTTCTCCGGCGGCAGGAAGTCTCCCTCAAGGATGAAATCGCGACTATCGATCGCGAAGTGCTGCAGGGTCAGAGCCGGGCGGTGTTCGAAGGCGCGTGCAGCACCCACCGCGTGAATACGGCCGAGCATGGTTCCCACCTGCTCCAGGTGATCGAAATTATCCAGCTCCACCTGCCGCCCCCCTCTGCGCGGGAACAGGGCGAAGCGAAATCCCTGGTGCTCCATCAGGGTCTGCCCGTCAAACGCGAGCGGTGCCACTACCGGAATCTCGGCGGCGACCAGCTCGTGGGCAAAGGCGTGCTCTTCAAGGATTTGCGCATCCGTCCAGCGCCCCGGACGGTAAAATTTTGCGATCAGGGGCTCCGCGCCCTCAATGCCCACCTGGTAGACGCGGTTTTCGTAGCTGTTGAGGGGAAAGATCCTCGCGTCGGACCAGAGTCCGACTGACTCGACGGAGTCGATCACCACATCGGGCGTCAGGGCGTCGTAGGGATGGTGGCTCTGGGGCATGGAAGCTACCGGCTGGCTAATGGCCGCCAATGCTAACGCGACGGGGCGGCCGGGCCAACTGGCGCCGGCTGCAGAGACCACCGCGTCACTTCAATCCGGCTTCTCAGTCCGTTCGTTCACTTCTCCTGCGAAATCGCAGAGCGATCGCATGACCATGGATATTACCGCTGCTCTCATGGCACTTCTCCTGACAACTGGCGGCACACCCGGCTGGTGTACCACGTTGCTTTGCACACTAGGGGATAGCCAATGACGGGGGAAATTGAACCTGGTAATGAATGCCATTGCCGCCCTCTATGCTTGCCGTTTCTTCATCAGATAACCGAGCAGCAACGCCACCAGAAACAGAGCCGGCACGTCACCCAACATGTTCATCCGTTCAGAGGAATCGACGATGGCCTGCACCAGCATGATGGCGCCATGAACCACGCTGGACCAGACCGTAAACCAGATCAGACTGGCGTTGGCTCCGGGATCTTTGGCGGCGAGGATCAGAAAAACACCCAGCGTCGCATAAATCCCCATAATCATCTGTTCGTATTCATGCTGGCGCGGCTCCCACCCCCAGCCCTCGGGCCAGATCCACATCATCATCGGGTAGAGGCCAAAAATAAAAAACAGCCCGAATAGGATGAGGAACAGCTTGAGCAGTCGATTGGCAGTGTTCGGTGTCATGGCATTCGGGCTCCTCTGCCCGTGGTTCTATACCCGGTCACTGGACATCCGGCAGGTGACAGACAACCTCCAGATTATTCCCGTCTGGGTCGAGCACATAGGCCGCGTAATAGTGCTCGTGATATTCCGGGCGCAGACCCGGCGCCCCATTGTCTTTGCCGCCAGCGTCGATGGCTGCACGGTAAAAGTTGTCCACGGTCTCACGGTCCTCTGCGCGATAGGCAATATGCACGCCCGGCGTAGTGGTATTGCCACCTTTTATCCACAGATCGGGCTTGTCGGCCCAACCAAAACCCGCCCACTCATTGAATTCCACGATCAGCTCATAACCCAGCGGTGCCAGGGCCAGCCGATAGAATTCCTTGCTGCGCTCATAGCTGTGAACATGGAGACCGATGTGATCGAGCATAGTGTTGGTACCCTCTCGCAACGTCGCGAATGCCATGGCCCGTGCGTCGGTAAAGACGCCCGGTCGATTCGTAGAGAAGATACAACTTATAGTGCAGCTGCTCGGAAGCTGCCTGTTTCGGCTAGCAATGGAAGAGGGAGACGCGCTGGCTTGCGGCATTAGTCGCTTGCGGTATTCATTGCTGAGGGCCTCGCAGAAGCAGTTCGCCTTAGCCCCGTGGTGCGCCCGCAATACTGAACTGAGTAACCTGGCGACCGAGCCACCCCCCTGCCCCGGGCGCCGGACGGTTTGGGCGACGGTTTTCACCGCGTCCCGGTGGGTGTGGCGAATAGCAGCCTCCCGCCCTGCAGTGTTAGTCGTGCCCGCGCCACTCCCGCCTCAACAGTCCCAGCATCACCGAGTCCTGGAAACCATCAGCCTCGAGCCAGCGGTCCCGCAGCACGCCCTCATGGCGAAAACCGAGCTTTTCCAGCAGCTTCAGGGAGGCCAGGTTGCGAGGGTCCACGTCGGCCTCAATCCGGTGCAACCCAAGGCGCCCGAAGGCGAAATCCAGCAACAGCGGCACTGCCCGCCCCATCAGGCCGCGCCCGTGAAAACTACGCGCCAGGGCAAAGCCGAGCTCGGCACGGCGATTGTCGCGATCAATCTGCGCCAGCGTGCAGGTGCCGACAATCTCGCCCTGAAACTCGACGCCCCATTGGTAGAGATTGCCGGAGATAAAACCCTCGAGGATCGAGAGCAGGAAAGCTTCAGCGTTCGCATCGGTGTGCAGACAGGAGACTGCCATAAAGCGCACTATTTCCGGGTCGCCAAAAATGGCCCGCAGGGCGGGCAGATCTGCCGGCTCGAGCCAGCGCAAATGCAGTGAATCGCCGGGGATCTCCGGCAGCCTGCCTTCAAAGCCGTCCGGGTTCATAACCCCTGACCCCACTGCCAGAGACCGAACAGCGCCACACCGAACCCAAACAGAAACTGTGCAAGCAACAGCGCACGAATGGCAAACGTATAGCGTGCCAGTGAGCCTCGCTTTTCCGCATCGCGAGAGAAAAGTCGCGCTTCCGGCGGCAGGTCCTGCTCGAGGCGACGAAGCCCCGGCACCGCCAGCTGCAACAGTTGCCGGCTACGCGCGTCCACAAGCCAGAACACCACACAGAGGATCAGCACAAAACCGCCCAACAGCGCGAGGATCAGTGGATGAAAGTCTTTTTCCACCGCAGTAAAGATCCCGCCCTCGGCAAACATGGTCAGCACCACAAAAAAATTGAATGCCTTGAGACGCTGCTCGGCATTGAAGCGGTAGTGCTGGCAGAGATACTCATGCTGCACCAGGCTGCCCGGTACCGCGATACGTTCTTCAATGGTGACGTCCATGCTGAAATCCGTAAATCCGACTCGTGCAGCACGATAAATTAAAAAGCCGGGCAATGCCCGGCTTTCGATTACAGCAGACTCACTGCACTAGCAATTGGCACGGTGCTCGATGAGCTCGTCCACCACCGAGGGGTCGGCGAGCGTCGAGGTGTCGCCCAGGTTCTCCAGCTCATTGCAGGCAATCTTGCGCAGGATGCGGCGCATGATCTTACCGGAGCGGGTCTTCGGCAGCCCTGGCGCCCACTGGATGATATCCGGCTTGGCGATGGGACCGATCTCCTTCACGCACAGGTCGATCAGTTCCTGGCGCAACGCATCGGAAGGCTCGTGGCCGGACTTGAGTGTGACATAGGCGTAGATGCCCTGCCCCTTGATATCGTGCGGGTATCCCACCACCGCGGCCTCGGCGGTATCGTCATGCAGGACAATAGCACTCTCAATCTCCGCCGTGCCCAGGCGGTGGCCTGAGACATTGAGCACGTCATCGATACGGCCGGTGATCCAGTAGTAACCGTCTGCATCACGACGCGCGCCGTCACCGGTAAAGTAATAGCCGGGGAAGGAGGAGAAATAGGTATCGATCATGCGCTGGTGATCGCCGAACACCGAGCGGATCATGCTCGGCCAGCTGGCCTTCATCACCAGGGCGCCCTCACCCTCGCCGTCAATTTCACGGCCTTTCTCATCCAGCAACGCTGGTTGCACCCCAAAGAATGGCTTGGTGGCTGAACCCGGTTTCATATCGATGGCACCGGGCAATGGTGTGATCAGGTGGGCACCGGTTTCTGTCTGCCACCAGGTGTCAACGATCGGGCAGCGCTCATCGCCCACCACCTGGTAGTACCACTCCCAGGCTTCCGGGTTGATGGGTTCGCCCACCGTACCGAGCAGCTTCAGGGAGCTGCGATCGGTTTTCGTCACGTACTCGTCGCCGGCCCCCATCAGGGCACGGATGGCGGTGGGGGCGGTGTAGAAAATATTGACCTGGTGCTTGTCGACAACCTCCCAGCAGCGCGATGCGTCCGGATAGGTGGGAACCCCCTCGAACATCAGGCTGATGGCGCCGGCGGAAAGGGGGCCGTAGACGATATAGCTGTGTCCGGTGATCCAGCCCACATCGGCGGTACACCAGAAGACATCCCCCTCTTTGTAATCGAAGGTGTACTTGAAAGTCATCGAGGCCATCAATAGATAACCTGCAGTGGTGTGCAGTACGCCCTTCGGCTTGCCGGTAGATCCGGAGGTATACAGGATGAAAAGCGGATCCTCCGCATTCATCACTTCCGGCTCGCACTCCGCATTCTGCTCGGCCACGGACTCGGCATACCAGATATCGCGTTTGCTGTGCCAGTCCACATTGGCACCGGTGCGCTTGACCACGATCGCGGTGTGGACATCCGGGCAGCTGGAGAGGGCCTGATCCACATTGGCTTTGAGCGGTACTTTCTTGCCACCGCGCACGCCTTCATCGGCCGTGATGACCACCCGACAGTCGCTGTCCAGGATGCGATCTTTGAGGGAATCCGGGGAGAAGCCGCCGAACACAACCGAGTGCACGGCGCCGATGCGGGCACAGGCCAGCATGGCGTAGGCGGCTTCAGGGATCATTGGCATGTAAATACAGACCCGATCGCCCTTCTTCACACCCCTGGCTCGCAGAAGATTGGCCAGGCGGCAGACCTGCTCGTGCAGCTCACCGTAGGTGATGGTCTTACTGTCAGCGGGATCATCGCCCTCCCAGATGATTGCCGTCTGTTGGGCGCGGGCGGGCAGGTGACGGTCGATACAGTTGACGGTGACATTCAGCGCACCGTCGGCAAACCAGGCCGCGTGTCCGCGCTTCAGGTCCTCTTCGCAAACTTTGGTAAACGGTTTCTGCCACTGAAGGAAGTCCTTGGCCTGCTGGGCCCAGAACGCATCCGGATCCTCGACGGACTGGTGGTAGAGCTTCTCGTAGTCTTCGGCACGGATATGTGCTTCTGCGGCGAACTCCGCCGGCACCCGGCGGATGTGGACTTCGGACATCGTTCTCTCCCTTATTAGAATTATCGGGTTTCATCGCACCGCCCCGTGCGCATCAGCCTGCTCCGGAGCGATCAATCTTGTCGGCCAGTTATAGCATTCAAGGCGGCAAAATGACAACGCTGTCACCTTGGTCTCTATTTCATGGTACGCCGCTCCCCGGCGGCTTTCACGGCCCGACAGCAATTGCGGTGCCATTTTTAGAGAAAGCCGGGCACAATAACGCCACAAAAAAGTGATCACATTTTGAGGTGAAACATGAACAAGAAATTACTGCGCATCGTAGAGGGCCAGGGTGAGCGGGAAGCAGGTCCGGTAGCCGAAGAGAAGCTGCTGGCCGGCAAGCCCCAGCAACTCACCGAGCACTTTTTTACCAACGCCAAGGAAAATTTCTTCTGCGGGGTCTGGTCTTCAGACGCGGGCAAGTGGAAGCTCAGCTATAGCGAAGATGAGTTCTGCTACATCATCGACGGAGAGGCGATCATCACCGATGCGGACGGTCACAGTGAGCGCGTCGTCATGGGCGACGCCTTCTGTATTCCGGCGGGCTTTGAGGGCAGCTGGGAAACTGTGGGCAGCGTAAAGAAGTTTTACGCCATCTACGAAGAGTAAAGAACGGGCGGTTGCTGACCGCCCATCTTTCAACCGTCTGATCGGTACCTGTTATAGCTCTAGCGAGACGTTGTCGATCAGTCGCGCGGCGCTGGTATACATTGCGCCCAGTACGGTGATCTCGCGATCGTCGTGGGCCGCCGGTTCCAGGTTGCGACTGTTGCGGATAGAGAAGTAATCGAGCTGGAAGCCACTGTCCTCGATCCTTTTTTTCGCCTCCGCTTCGAGCTCGGCAAAATCCCGCCGGCCCTGCTCAATCGACTCCCGCACCCAGTTCAGCGAGCGGTTCAGCACGGCCACCTTCGGACGCTCTTCGGCGGTGATGTAACTGTTGCGAGAGCTCATCGCCAGCCCATCGGACTCGCGGTGCACCGGTGCCGCAATGATCTCCACCGGGATACACAGGTCCTCGGTCATCCGCCGGATCACCGCCAGCTGCTGGAAGTCCTTGATACCAAACACGGCCCTGTGCGGCTGCACAATATTGAACAGCTTGGCCACCACCGTGGTAACGCCCTCGAAATGGCCGGGACGGCTGGCGCCACAGAGCACATCGGTCATGGCCGGGCATACCACACGGGTCTGCTGGTCCATGCCATTGGGATAGATTTCACTCTCTTCCGGGTGAAAGAGAAAATCACATTCAACGGCCCGCAGCCGCGCCATGTCCTGCTCCATGGTGCGCGGGTACTTGTCCCAGTCCTCATTGAGGCCGAACTGCAGGCGGTTGACGAAGATGGAGACCACCACCAGGTCGCAGTGTTGCTGGGCCAGCTTGACCAGCTCAATATGGGCATCGTGGAGATTGCCCATCGTGGGCACGAAGCCAATGGTCTTGCCATTGCTGCGCGCCTCGGCAAGCGCTTCGCGCAAGCTCGCTACATGATGAAAGACTTGCATTCCGTTCATCTCCGCCTGGGTAACCCGGATCAAATGTGCGCGGCATCATACTCGGAGGATTCGACGCCCACAATATAGCCACAGGGCAAAAAACAACCAAAATTTGCCGAATTTCGGTAAAAAGCTGCTCAAATCCATAGAACGTCGCGAAATTAGAACAAGCCTTCAACTTTCACCGGCCGCCCTCACGATGTGATTTGTCGCGCTGCCAATGCGGTTCAGGAAAGATTCAGTCGCCGGACGGCAAACTGCTCTCCATCGTATCAGAGGCCGCAGCAGCGGCACCTTGGAGAGCGACATGAAAACATTAATCACCACCCTCGCCACCGCCGGCCTGCTGCTCGTCGGACCCGGGCTTGCCCTCGCCGACAACTCGCCGGCCGGTTCCGCCTTCGAGCGCGCTTACCAGAAAGAGAAGCACCGCCAGCGTCAACAGCATCGCGGCCGCGGCGAAAACCACCAGGGCGAAAACTACCAGGGCGATCACCGTCCGAAAAACCGCCAGGATCGGGATTGGGACCGGAACCGGGGTGGCAAACACTGGAAACGTGATGACCGCCGCGATCACCCGGGGAGCGGACACGCCTGGGGTCACGGCAAAGGCAAAGATCGCGACCACCATAAACGCCCCCATTATGGTAAGCCTTACTATGCCAAGCATGGCGACAGAGGCCACTACAAGAAGCGCAAGCACTACCGGAAGCACCGTCACCACTGGCGCCCTTCCCACTATCACTACGGTTATCGCTGGCGCCACCTGCCGCAAAACTTTATCCGCGTCAGTTTTGGCGGCATCGGTTTCTTCTACAGTGATGGCATTTTCTACCGTCCGCACCAGGGTGCCTATGTCGTGGCGCAGCCGCCCATTGGCGCCATCGTCACCAGCCTTCCGGGCTCGGCGGTGAGTGTCGTATTTGGCGGACGTAACTACTACGTTGCCTATGACACCTACTACCTATGGGACGGCCACCGCCGCGGTTATCGGATCGTGGACAACCCGGGCATCTATTACTGAACAGCAAAACACCCCATTAAAAGGCAGCCACCCGGGCTGCCTTTTTTAATTTTATCGTCAGCACTTCCGGAATATAAAAACCGAATAATTATTTAACTCTCACCTTCGGTTTGAAGACGTAATTACTCCCTGTTACGTTGCCGTACTGGCATCAAAAACCTCGCCAATAAAAAAACAGGAAAAACCGAATAAGCCTTTAGTTTTTCGATAACTTTTTTTTACACTTTGTTATCTATAGTTATTGCTTTCCGGACACACTCGGCGCAAGATTCGCGCCCCTTCAGACCCCCGGATCATTGAGGCGTCATGAAAAAGCAACAAGTAAAAGACTGGACCTGCGAGGACTCGGCGGAGCTTTATGGCATCCGTAACTGGGGCGCCGGTTATTTTGATCTGAATGAAAGCGGCGAAATCAGCGTCAAGGTGACAAACAGCACCGGCGCCACCAACACCGTATCGCTGATGGATATTGCCAGTGGCGCGGTGGAGCGCGGCCTCGGTATGCCCTTGTTGCTACGCATCGAGAATCTGCTCGATGCGCAGGTCGCGTTGCTCAACCAGTCCTTTGCCAAAGCAATCGATCAGTGCGGCTACCGCAATGTATTCCGCGGTGTTTTCCCTATCAAGGTTAATCAGCAGTGCCAGGTCATCGAGGAAATAGCCAAGGCCGGCAAGCCGTTCAATCACGGCCTGGAGGCCGGCAGCAAGGCGGAACTGATTACCGCCCTCTCCACCCTCGAGAGCACCGACTCCCTGATCGTCTGCAATGGCTACAAAGACGAGGAATTCATCAACCTCGGCCTGCAGGCCATGCGGCTGGGGGTACAGGTATTTTTCGTTGTGGAGACCCCATCAGAGGTCGCCACCATTATCAGCTGTGCCGAACGAGAGCAGGTGCGGCCGAACATTGGCGTGCGTATAAAGCTGGCCTCGAAAGTCGGCGGTTACTGGAATGCCACCAGCGGTGACCGCAGCATCTTCGGTCTCGGCAGTAATGACCTGATCGCGATGGTGGACGAGCTTCGCCGCCACGACATGCTCGACTGCCTGAAACTGTTGCACTACCACCTCGGCTCCCAGGTACCGAATATTCGCGATATCCGTACCGGTGTGCTCGAAGCGTGTCGTTACTATGCCGACCTGGTCGAGGAAGGCGCCGCCATGGGCTATCTCGATCTCGGCGGAGGCCTGGCGGTTGATTACGACGGCTCGAAGACCAATGACACACACAGCCGCAACTATTCGCTGGACGAATATTGCGTTGATGTGGTCGAGGCAATCATGGGCACCCTGGATAGCGAGGGCGTGGAGCACCCGGTCATCATCACCGAATCCGGTCGCGCCACCGTGGCCTACTCTTCGGTGCTGCTGTTCGACATCCTCGACACCACCCGTTACGAGCCGGTTGCCATCGACACCAACAAGATCGGCGAAGATGACCACCCGATGCTGCGCAACCTGAAGGAAGCGGTCGACAGTGTAAACAGCAGCAACCTGCAGGAGAGCTATAACGATGCCCTCTACTACCGGGATGAAATCCGCTCCCTTTACCTGCATGGCCAGGTAAGCCTGCGTGAGCGCGCCAATGCCGAAAACCTGTTCCTGCACGGCGCGCAGAAAATCCGCGTGCTGCTGGACGAAGCGGAGGAAGTCCCTGTCGACCTGCAGTCACTGCCGGTAGCCCTCTCCGATATCTATTATGGGAACTTCAGTCTGTTCCAGTCTCTGCCGGATATCTGGGCCATCGACCAGCTGTTCCCGCTGGTGCCGATACACCGGCATCACGAGGCGCCGACCCGCTCGGCCATCATTGCCGACATCACCTGTGACTGTGATGGCAAGATTGACCGTTTTATCGGGCGACAGGAGGAACAGCGCACACTGCCCTTGCATGAGCTCAAAGAAGGCGAGGATTACATCCTCGGTTCATTCCTGATTGGCGCTTATCAGGAAACACTGGGTGACCTGCACAACCTGTTTGGTGACACCAACGTGGTCAGTGTACGGATTCACGAGGACGGCAGTTTTGACTACAGCAGGGAAATTCACGGCGACAGCATTGCTGACGTCCTCAGCTATGTGGAATACCGCCCGCAGGATATGTTCGAGCGGTTCCGCAAGCTGGCCGAGAAGGCGGTAAAAGACGGAAAAATTACTGCGCAGCAACGCAAGCAGATTTTACACACCTACACCGCCAGCATGAGCGGTTACACCTATTTTGAGAAATAGAGCAGACTGGGGCAGCAACTAACTGCCCCGGAGTTTCAGTCAGAAGGCGACTGCGAAAATTAGTGGAGGATTTTCATGGCCAGAGTACTGATTATTGGCGCCGGCGGCGTCGGCCAGGTGGTTGCGCACAAGTGCGCTCAGGTAGAGGACGTTTTTGAACATATCACTCTGGCGAGCCGCACCAAGAGCAAGTGTGACAAGATCGCCGAGATGTTGCCGCGCATGATCGATACTGCCGAGGTGGACGCCGACAATGTGCCGGAACTCGTCAAGCTGATCGAGAAAGTGAAGCCGGACATGGTGATCAACGTGGCCCTGCCTTACCAGGATCTGCACATCATGGATGCCTGCCTGGAGACCGGGGTTCACTACCTGGATACTGCCAACTACGAACCGCCCGAAGAAGCCAAGTTCGAATACAAATGGCAATGGGCCTACCAGGAGAAATTCGAGAAGGCCGGCCTGATGGCGCTGCTCGGCAGTGGTTTTGATCCGGGCGTAACCAGCGTTTTTACCGCCCATGCGAACAAACACCATTTTGATCGTATGAAGACCCTCGATATTCTCGACTGTAATGCTGGTGACCACGGACTGCCGTTTGCCACCAACTTCAACCCCGAGATCAATATCCGCGAAATCACCGCCAATGGCCGCTATTGGGAAGATGGCGAATGGGTTACTACCAAGCCGCTGGAGTACAAGCGGGTCTTCGATTTCCCTGAAGGCATCGGCGAGAAAGATATCTACCTCCTTTACCACGAGGAGCTCGAGTCGCTGTCCAAGCATTTTCCAGAACTGGAACGCGCCCGCTTCTGGATGACTTTTTCCGCCAACTACCTCAAGCATCTGGAGGTGCTCCAGAATGTCGGCATGACCGGCATCGAGCCGGTCGAATTTCAGGGGCAGGAAATTGTACCCATCCAGTTCCTCAAGACGCTGCTGCCCGACCCGGCGAGCCTGGGCCCGCTGACCAAGGGCAAGACCTGTATCGGCAATATCATTCGCGGCATCAAGGATGGTAAAGACAAGATCTACTACGTCTATAACATCTGTGATCATCAGGAGTGTTACAAGGAGGTCAAATCCCAGGCCATCTCCTATACCACCGGTGTGCCGGCGATGATTGGTGCCAAGATGATGATGGAGGGCAAGTGGATGAAGCCGGGCGTATGGAATCTGGAGCAGCTGGATCCGGATCCCTTTATGGCCGACCTGAATCGCTACGGCCTGCCGTGGCAAGAGGCCTGGCTGGACGAACCCTTCCAATAATAACTCGCCACCTGCCGTAGGGGCTCTCCCGGGCCCCTGTCACCAAGACGGAACTCACTATGGACCTGACGCCCCGACTGGATTATTTCGGTAATTTTGACCCGAGCCGTGTACCGTCTCCCTGTTTCGTCGTCGACGAACGGGCGCTCCGGGACAACCTCGCCGTCCTCGCCGACGTCCAAAAGCGCAGCGGCGCCAAGGTACTGGCCGCTCTGAAAGCGTTTTCCATGTGGAGCACAGGCCCTATCGTGGCCGAATATCTATCCGGCACCTGTGCCAGCGGGTTACATGAGGCGAAGCTCGGCTTTGAGGAGTACGGCGGCCGGGACCTGAACAAGGAAGTGCACGTATTCAGTGCCGGCTACAAAGAAGACGAATTGCGGGAAATACTGCAGTTTGCCCACCATGTTATTTTCAATTCGTTCTCCCAGTGGAAGCGTTACAGGGATCTCTGTCTCGAAGCCCGGCAACAACGTCCCGAGCTGCGGTTCGGTTTGCGAATCAACCCGGAGCACTCTGAGGGGCACACAGAGCTCTATGACCCCTGCGCGCCCTGCTCGCGTCTCGGCATCGTGCGTTCACTGTTCGATGGTGAGGACCTGGATGGCATCAGCGGCCTGCATTTCCACACCCTGTGTGAACAGGATTTCAAACCGCTGGAGCGCACCATCGCTGCCGTGGAAGAAAAGTTCGGCCACCTGCTGCCGCAGATGGAGTGGATCAATTTCGGCGGCGGCCACCACATCACCCGCTGCGATTATCAGGTCGATGAGCTTGTGGATGCGGTACGTGCCTTCTCCGCGCGCCACAAGGTACAGGTGTATCTCGAGCCGGGCGAAGCGGTAGCTCTGTTTGCCGGCATTCTCGTCAGCGAGGTGATCGATATCGCCTGGAATGGACAGAATCAGGCCATTATCGATGTCTCGGCCACCTGCCATATGCCCGATGTGCTGGAGATGCCGTACCGACCGGAAATCACCGGCGCCGCCCGACCCGGTGAACTGCCACATGACTACCGCCTCGGCGGCCAGAGTTGCCTCGCCGGAGACAGTATCGGCGATTACAGTTTCAGCGACCCGCTGAAAGTGGGTGACCGCTTGGTGTTCGAGGAGATGGCCTACTACACCATGGTCAAGACCAATACATTCAATGGAATTCCACTGCCAGCCATCGCCCTGTGGAACTCTGCCACCGACGAGCTGAAAATTGTCAAAGAGTTCGGCTACGAGGACTTCAAAGGCCGCCTCTCGGGCACAAACCCAAAGCTTGTGGCGTCGGGCAGCACGGTTGGCGGTGAAGATGTCGGATGCGCCTGACGTTTTCGTCGGCGAGATTGGGATAGCCCCACCCTACAAGGTCTAATTCATGCTTTCAGAAAACGATTACCCGATTTTCCTGGGCTCCGAAATCGAGCAGCCCAAGCCCGAGGATGCATTTTTCCACGTGCTGCCGATCCCGTATGAAGAGACCGTCTCCTATGGCGGCGGCACTGGCAAGGGCCCCGCGGCAATTCTGGAAGCCTCCTGGCAGCTGGAGACGTTCGACAACTTCTCCTCCCCCAGCGAACTGGGCATCTATACCCGCTCACCGGTGAATGTATCAGGACCGCCCGAGCAGGTGATGGAGAATATCGCCAACGCCACCCGCGAGATCCTCGAGGCGGGCAAGATGCCTGTGGGCATCGGCGGTGAACACTCTGTGACCTGGGGCGTGATCAAGGGCTACCTGGATGCCGGCATCCAAGACTTCGGCGTGGTGCAGATCGATGCCCATGCCGATCTGCGCGACCGCTACGAAGGTGAAAAACACAGTCATGCCAGCGTGATGCGGCTGGTAGTTGAGGCCGGCGTGCCCCTGTATCAGCTGGGCATTCGTGCCTACTGCGAAGAGGAGATGCAGGCCCGCAAGCAATACGGCGTGCGGCACCTGGACGCCCACGAGCTGGTACCCAACAACGTACAGAGCATCGAACTGCCGGAGGACTTCCCCAGCAAAGTGTTCTTTACCCTGGATGTGGACGGTATCGACCCCTCGGTCTTCCCTTCCACAGGTACCCCGGTACCCGGGGGGCTGGGCTGGTACCAGACCCTCAATCTGTTCGAATCCGTGGCCCGGCAGCGTCAGATTATCGGTGTCGACCTGCTGGAGTTTGCGCCGATAGAAGGCTTCCACGCCTATGATTTCGCGGCTGCGCAGCTCCTTTACAAGCTGATGGGGATCATTCAACGCAACCGGGCGGTCAAACAGGGTTAGACGGGCGGTTCACACTTCTTTACCGGAGGGCGTGGCGCGCCCGACCCCTGACGGGTTAAAATTTAACCAATACAGGCAATCGCCTCGCTGGAGAAGATGTGAAGACGCTGAAATTCCTGATCGGTGCCGCCGGGCTCGTGGCCCTCGGCGCCTTCGCTTTTGCGCCGCCGGCCGACGCCCGGACCGCCGCCATCGAGCGGCACGGCTACGGCCACCACAAGCACTGGAAGCACCACCACCGTCACGGCTACCGCAGCCACGGTCCACGCATCTCCGTTGGCCTGACCGTGCCGGTACTGCCCAACGGCTTCCTGAGCTTGGCAGTGGGTGGGCGCCCCTATTACTTTCATGGCGGTCACTACTACCGCCCAGGCCACGCTGGCTACGTCGTCGTTTCAGCCCCGCTGGGCGCAGCGGTCGTCTCCCTGCCCGCGAGCGCAGTTCAGGTCAATATCGGCGGCGTGATCTACTACCAGTACGCGGATGCCTATTACCAGTGGCACCCGGCCCGCCGGTCCTATGTCGTGGTGCCGCCCCCTGCCGGAGCCGTCGCCGTACCTGCCGCCGCAGTAGCCTCCCCGGGAGCCGGTGCTTACAGTCCGGGCCAGGTGATCGAGACGCTGCCACCCGGTTATACCGCCGAAGTGATCAACGGCGTGCAGTACTATCGCTTCGGTGGAGACTATTTCATGCCCACCCAGCGGGATGGGCGGGAAGTCTACGTCGTGGTACAGATCTAGGGATCATCCCGCATTGCACCATTGTGGGTGCCGCAGCATACGACCAACGAAAAAGGGCGAACCAATCGGTTCGCCCTTTTTGATCGGGATGCTGACTCGTGCCAGCTGATCAGTCGCCCTGATAAAACTCCGGGGCCAGGTTATCGAAGCGCGTGTACTTGCCTACGAATGCCGCTCGGCAGGTACCAATTTCGCCGTTACGCTGCTTGCCGATGATCAACTCCGCCATGCCCTTGTCCGGGCTGTCCTCGTTGTAGTACTCATCCCGGTAGATGAACAGGATCACGTCCGCATCCTGCTCGATGGCACCAGATTCCCGCAGGTCCGAGTTCATCGGGCGCTTGTTGGGGCGCTGCTCCACACCCCGGTTTAGCTGCGACAGGGCGATGACCGGACAGTTGTACTCCTTGGCCAACCCCTTCAGGGAGCGGGAAATCTCGGAAATCTCCTGGGTACGCCCTTCGGTCGCCCCTTTTACCTGCATCAGCTGCAGGTAGTCGAGCATGATCAGCGCCGGCATGCTCTTGGCCTCGGCCTCTTCGCGGCTCAGCTTCGGGTTGTCCCGCATCAGCTTGTTGGTGTGGTCGCGCACCGTGCGCTTGGTGCGGGCGCGCACCTCGCTCGGGGACAGGGCCGGCGTATCGTCGATATAGAGCGCCCGGCCCTTCATCTTCTGCACGGCACTGGAGAGCTTCGGCCAGTCGTCTTCCTGCAACTTGCCATTGCGGATACGCCCCTGGTCGATACGTCCGATGGAGGAAAGCATCCGCATGACCAGCGCGTCGGACGGCATCTCCATGCTGAACACCAGGGTGGGATTGTCCTGGGTCAGCATGGCAGTTTCGATAAAGTTCAGCGCCAGGGCGGTCTTGCCCATGGATGGACGGGCGGCGAGGATAATCAGCTCACCCGGCTGCCAGCCTGAGGTGCGCTGGTCCAGCTCCGTCAGGCCGGTGCCGAGGCCGGTGATATCGCCCTCGGTCTTGAACAACTCGTCGATACGCTCGACGGTCTTCTTGAGCAGCGCATCGACGCCGACAAAGCCGCCCTCTTTGGCCCGACCTTCGGCAATCTCTGCCACCCGGCGCTCGGCCATCTGCAGCAGATCGGTGGACGCCAGACCTCCGGGATTGAAACTGGTGCGACTGATCTCACCGGCGGCAGCAATCAGCTGACGCAGCATGGAGCGCTCGCGCACGATCTTCGCGTAGGCGACGATATTCGCCGCGGAGGGGGTGTTTTCGGCCAGTTCGGCCAGGTACGCGGGGCCGCCCACTTCGGCAAGCAGGTCCCGGCTGGCCAGTGCTTCGGCCAGGGTGACGATATCCAGCGGCTGCTCACCATCCGCCAGCTGTGTCATGACCGTGAAGATCGTGCGGTGGCTGGCGACGAAAAAGTCCTGTTCGCTGAGCTGCTCGGCCACACTATCGATGCGGCTGGAATCCAGCATCAGGCCACCGAGGACAGACTGCTCCGCCTCTACCGAGTGCGGCAGTGGCGAGGTGTCGTCGGCTTGCAGGTCTTCTTCTGCTACGGCGTACTCGTCGTTCATCGTTGTTCCGGCTACCAAAACAGATCGGGCGCTGGATCCGCAGGGAATCCAGCGCCCGATTGTAGCGCGACTGGCGGGAAATTGGCGCCCTTCAGGCCGAGGTTATCCGACCCGCAACGGCGTCAAGCCTGCCGGTAGACGCTTATTCGGCTTCGACAACTACCTTAACGGTAGCGACGACGTCGGCGTGCAGCTGCAGGTCGATGTCGTACTCGCCAGTCTCGCGCAGGGTGCCCTCCGGCAGGTTGACTTCAGCCTTGGCCACTTCAACACCGGAAGCGGAGATCGCTTCGGCGATGTCGCGGGCGCCGATAGAACCGAACAGCTTGCCCTCATCACCGGCATTGGCGGCGATGGTAACAACTACGTCGGCCAGCTTCTCAGCACGGCTCTCGGCAGCACTTACCTTGGCGGCAGCAGCGGCTTCCAGTTCAGCGCGCTTGGCTTCGAACTCGGCGACGTTGGCTGCGGTCGCTGCGATGGCCTTGCCAGTCGGCAGCAGGAAGTTGCGGCCAAAACCGGCTTTCACCTCAACGCGGTCGCCCACGTTGCCCAGTTTACCTACTTTGTCGAGCAGAATGACTTCCATCTCGGTGTCCTCAATTTAAGTTGTATGCGGTCCGCAGCTACTTGTTGGCAGCGCGTCCGCGAATATCTATCCAGCTATCTATCAACGCCAGGCCACAAAGGAAGCCGGCCAGCGGCAGGGCCGCGATCACCAGGGCGATGTATAAGGCCACCAGCGGGCCTCTGCCCCAGCCCCGACTCGCCACCATCCAGTGGATCAGGGCGATGCCCGCCACCACCATGGGGAAGGCGATCACCGCGCCCCAGAAAGCGTAGTCCTGGGTCAGCAGGCAGTACACCCACACCAGCATCCCTGCCGCGGCAAGCGGCAGTGGCATGCGCAGCTGGTGGAACTCCTCGCGGAAACCACCGGGGTTGTACAGCATCGCCTGCCACCAGCGGCCGACTACCAGTGCCAGAGTCGCAGTAATTGCTGACACCCAGCTCAGGTAACCCGTGGCCATTGGCTCACTGGCAAACACCTGCTGCAGCTGCTCCGCCTGAGCGCCTCCGGACTCCTCCGCGGCCACCAACAGGCTCTGCAGTAGCCCGCCACTAAAGTGTGCGGTGAGCAGAATGCCGACAGCGGCCACCGCAGTGGTGACGACCAGTGCCCGTGTCCATGAGCGGCTGTTTCTCAGCGCCATCGCCCCGCAGAACACTGCGGCAAGATGGCTGACCGCCAGTCCGGTCATCAGCGGCGACATATATCCGCTCATGCCGGCAGCAACCACCGGCAGCAGAGCCCAGGCCAGTACCATCAGGCCATCGCTGCTGCCGCGGCGCAGGCCAACCAGCGCCAGCGCAGCTGGGCTGATCAGCGGGATACCCACCATCGTGATGAGCACCGCGCGTACGCGCCCGCGCATGATGAATTCTGCCAGGGCACGCACGACTAGATAGCTTCTCTAATAACTCGTCTAAGCAACGCGGGCTGCTTAGGCTTCGTGGCTGTCCGTGTACGGCAGCAGGGCCAGGTAACGAGCGCGCTTGACCGCAGTGGCCAGCTGGCGCTGATACTTGGCTTTGGTGCCAGTGATACGGCTCGGAACGATTTTGCCAGTTTCAGAAACGTAGGCTTTCAGGGTATCGAGATCTTTGTAGTCGATACGCTTAACGCCTTCGGCGGTGAAACGGCAGAACTTACGACGACGGAAAAAACGTGCCATCTGGATATCCCCTTACTCTTCGCTTTCGGCGTTATCGGAAGACTTCTCTTCCTCGGAGGACTTGCTGTCCTGTTCGGAACGCTCGCGACGCTCGGAGCGCTCAGCACGCGCAGCCTTGCGCTCGCGGCTCTCTTTTTCCGCTTTCATGATCGGGCTCTCTTCAGAGATCGCCTCGTCTTCACGGATTACCAGGTTACGCAGAACGGCGTCGTTGTAGCGGAAGTTGGTGGTCAGCTCTTCCAGAGCCTCTTCCGTGCACTCGACGTTCATCAGAACGTAGTGGGCTTTGTGGATCTTGTTGATCGGGTAGGCCAGACGGCGACGGCCCCAGTCTTCCAGACGGTGAACCTGGCCACCGCTGTCTTTGATGGTCGCGGTGTAGCGATCCACCATGCCAGGAACCTGCTCGCTCTGATCCGGGTGGACCAGGAATACAATTTCGTAATGACGCATTTTCGCTCCTTACGGGTTAAACAGCCTCCCGGTCAATCCGGTGAGGCAAGGAGTACAACGGGCCCCGTGACAAGCGGACCCCATTGCGGGCGGCGTATTCTATGCGCACGCCCTACTGGTTGCAAGTTGACCGATCCACACGCACGAGCGGAACCACTGGCCACCCCCAAACTATAGCGACCACCCGGCCGGCACCCCCGCCGCCGAACGCATTGCGGCCATCCCTGACTTGCTCGTCACAAGTTCACGGGCGGCGATTTCCCACCCGAGAATTTCCGAGGAGTCGACGATGGATCCAATGATCATCCAATTTGATGATGCCCTGCCGGGGGACTACTGCGAGCACCTGCTTCGCCGCTTTCACGAAACACCGGAGAAGCAGCCAGGGCGCACCGGCTCAGGGGTGGATCTGAGCAAGAAAAACAGCTCTGACCTGTATCTCTCTGACCTCGAGAGCTGGCGCGAGGAGTGTGACACCATCCAGAACGTGCTCTGGCGTGCGCTGGCGGCCTACAGCCGCCGCTACCCCCACATGGTCACTGGAGCGCTTTCCCCCAGCCTGCTCGACCCGGCCAGCGGCCAGTCGCGGACATTGCACAGTGATGATATCGCCGGCCTGGACGAAGGGCAGCTGCACCAGCTCCTGCGTGGAATCTACCGGCTCGATGGCATCAACCTGCAGCACTACCGGCAGTCCCAGGGTGGCTACCACCACTGGCATTCGGAACACTTTCCACACCCTACCGACCCGGGACAGCACTCACTGCACCGGGTGCTGCTGTGGCTGCTGTACCTGAACGATGTGGAAAAAGGCGGGGAGACGGAGTTCTTTTACCAGGGCGCCAAACTGAAGCCGAAACGGGGCAGCCTGGTGCTGGCCCCGTGCGGCTTCACCCACACCCACCGTGGCAATGTCCCTCGCTCCGGGGACAAGTACGTACTCACTTCCTGGGTGCTCTACCGCCCCGCGACGGAGCTGTATGGGCAGCAGCCGGAGCAGTAGCCGCTGGCGTCAGCCCGCCGTTGCCCGCTGGCGGACTGCCTCAAACAGGCACACGCCGGTAGCCACGGAGACATTGAGACTGCTCACCTCCCCGGCCATGGGGATCTTGATCAGGTGATCGCAATGCTCCCGGGTCAGCCGGCGCAGGCCGCTGCCCTCGGCCCCCATCACCAGCGCCAGGGGGCCGGTGAGCTGGCTGTGGTAGACATCCTGCTCAGCCTCGCCGGCCGCCCCGAATATCCACACCCCCGCCTGCTGCAACTTCTGCATAGCCCGCGCCAGGTTGGTGACGGTGACAAACGGCAGCACTTCCGCCGCACCACAGGCAACCTTGCGGGCCGTGGGCGTGAGACCGGCCGACTTGTCTTTGGGAGCAATGACCGCATGAACACCGGCTGCTTCCGCCGAGCGCAGGCAGGCCCCGAGGTTATGGGGATCGGTCACGCCGTCGAGGATCAGTAGAAACGGCGCTTCGCCTCGCTGCTCCAGCTCTTGCAGCAACTCCTGTAGAAAGCGCTCGTCGTACACCCGGGTTTGGCCGGCACAGACCGCCACCACACCCTGGTGGTTGCCATCATCACCCACTTTCTCATCCAGTGTGCGGCGGTCCACGACACTGACGGCAATGTTGTTCTTCTCAGCCTGGGCAAGGATTTTCTGTAAGCGCTGGTCACGGCGGCCGCGCAGCAGCAGTAGCTGCTGCACCTGCTGGGGGGAGCTCTTCAACAGGGCCTGCACCGCGTGCAGGCCGTACACTAACTCTTCTGATGACACGGTCTATTTCTTCTTACTCTTGGCCGGCCCCTTACGGCCCGGCTTCTTCTTGCCTTTGAAAGATTTCTTCTTCGCTTTGGCAGCCTTTTCGGCTTTGTGGGCCGCCTTGCGCGCGGCGACCGCCGGGCGCTTGCCGCCCTTCCTCGGCGGCGTACGCTTGGGCCCGCGACGACGCCGGGGCGCCTCGCCATCGCCCTCGTGCCCTTCGGCTACGGTCCCTGGGTCCAGCGGGCGCTGCGGCTCCGAAGCCACCGGCACGGCCTCTTCTGAGCCCACTTTGCGCTTGCGAAACGGAGCCTCGCCGGGTGCGGTTTGCGGGCGTTTTTTCCAGGGCGAAGCCGCCGCGCCTTTGCCGGCCGGCTTCGCCTCGGCGCCACCGTTTTTCCTGCCCTTGCCGCGACGCTCCCGCTCCTCCTGGTGTTCTACCGCCATCTCCATGGCGCGGGGGCTGACATCGGTACGCTCACGCTTGGGACGGGGCAGCACCGACTCCAGCAGGAAATCGACCTTGCGCTCATCCAGATCCACACGGGCCACCTGCACCATCACCGGATCGCCGAGGTGGTAGCGGGCACCACTGCGCTCACCGACGAGGCGCTGATGGGCCTGGTCGAAGCGGTAGTAATCCTTGGGCAGAGAGCTGACATGGATCAGGCCCTCCACGTAGAAGTCGCTGAGTTCCACGAATAGCCCGAAACCGGTGACAGCACTGACGACCCCGGGATAGGTCTCACCCACATGCTCCTGCAGGTACTCGCACTTGAGCCAACTGACCACATCGCGGGTGGCATCGTCGGCGCGACGCTCGGTCATCGAGCAGTGCTCACCGAGCTGGACCATGGCAGCCATGTCGTAAGGCAGAATCCGCTCGCGGGGAATCGCCTCTGCACCGGGAACCACATGCACTTTTTTCGCCACCGGGCGCGCATTGGCGCTGCCGTTGCGGATCAGCCAGCGCAGCGCACGGTGTAGCAGCAAGTCCGGATAGCGGCGGATCGGCGAGGTGAAGTGGGCATAGGCCTCGTAATCGAGACCGAAGTGGCCCCGGTTTTCCGGCTGGTAGACCGCCTGATTCATGGAGCGCAACAGCATCATCTGAATGATGTGCGCGTCCGGGCGGCCCTCCACCTGGTTGAGGAGCAGCTGGAAGTCCATCGGTTGCGGCTCGGCACCGCCGGGCAGGCGCAGACCCAGTTCACCCAGGTACTCGCGCAGGTTGCTGAGCTTTTCCTCTTTGGGGACATCGTGCACACGATAGAGGGCGGGCACCTCGGAAAGCTCCATCAGCTTGGCCGCGCAGACGTTGGCGGCCAGCATGCACTCCTCAATCAATTTGTGCGCATCATTGCGCTGCACCGGCACGATACGCTCGATCTTGCGCTGGTCGTCGAAGATGATTCGGGTTTCCGTGGTCTCGAAATCAATCGCACCGCGACGATCGCGGGCGCCGCGCAGAGCGCGGTAGAGGTCGTGCAGATTGTCCAGGTGCGGCACCACCGCCGAGTACTGCTTGCGAATGCCACTGCTGCGGTCGCCGCGCTCGGCGATCATCTGTCCCACCTTGTTGTAGGTGAGCCGCGCGTGGCTGCGCATCACGCCCTCGAAAAAGCGGTAATCGCGAATACTGCCGGCGTCATCGATGTGCATCTCGCACACCATGCACAGCCGATCCACCTCCGGATTCAGGGAACAGAGCCCGTTGGAGAGTTTCTCGGGCAGCATGGGCACTACAAAATCCGGGAAATAGACCGAGTTACCGCGACTGTGGGCCTCTTCATCCAGCGCGCTGCCGGGACGCACGTAGTGGGAAACATCGGCGATGGCCACCAGTAGCTTCCAGCTGCCGTCGCCGAGTGACTCACAGAACACCGCATCGTCGAAATCCCGGGCATCCTCCCCATCGATGGTGACCAGCGGTAACTGGCGCAGGTCCACCCGGCCCTTCTTGTCTTCCTCAACCACCTCGGCGGGAATCGGGTCCGTCTCCGCCAGCACTGCCGCCGGCCACTCGTGGGGAATACCGTAATTGCGGATGGCGACATCGATCTCCATCCCTGGGGCCAGGTGATCCCCCAGCACCTCAGAAACCTCGCCCTGGGGCAGCACGTCGCGGCCCGGCTGCTGGGTGATATTGACCACCACATACTGCCCATGGCCGGCTCCGGCAGACTTCTCTTCCGTCACCAGCACATCCAGGTTGATACGCGGATTCTCCGGGCGCACGAAGCAGATACCATTTTCACGGTACAGCCGGCCGGCCAGCTCCTGGGTGTTGTGCTTGATGACGCGGATCACCGCACCCTCGCGCTTGCCGCGGAAGCCCCCGGGGGTCTCCCGCACCAGCACCTCATCGCCGTCGAACACTTTGCGCATCTGGCGATGGGACAGAAACAGATCATCACCACCGTCCCGCGGGGAGACAAAACCGAAACCATCCCGGTGACCGATCACCCGGCCGCGAACGATGTTCATTTTATCGAGCACGCCGAAGTCCCCGGCGCGGTTACTGGCGATCTCGCCATCCCGGGACATGGCGATCAGCCGCCGGCGCACACCCTCACGGCGGTCCTCGTCCTCGAGACCGAGCGCATCTGCGACCGCCTCCCAGGCAACAGGACCGGGCTGCTGCTCCAACAGCTGCAGCAGGAACTCTCGACTGGGTACGGGTTTATCGTATTTCTCCGCCTCGCGCTTGGCGTGGGGATCATCGTCAATCTGGATCTTTTTCTGAGTCAAAACAGCTTCCATTGTCTGGGGGCAGTCGCCCCTCTCTGGCGACTCCCGGAGGGATCCGGGGAATTTGGACAGCGCTACGAAGGTTGTCATTGGCCGGTGCAGAACGCCCGGCGTACAGCTCGCGCAATTGCAGGGATTATAAGCGATTTGGGGCCGGATCCCGACCATCACTGTTGATGTTGAATTTCACGCAACAGAACCGTTGACACCCCCCGGGCAAATCTCTATAGTTCGCGACCTCAACGGAGCACACCGTTGATTTGCCCAGGTGGCGGAATTGGTAGACGCGCTAGCTTCAGGTGCTAGTGACCGCAAGGTCGTGGAAGTTCAAGTCTTCTCCTGGGCACCAATCCCAAAAAGGCCGACTCGCAAGAGTCGGCCTTTTTTCGTTTCGGCCACGATCAAATTCAGCGGCGCCAACTTCGGCCGACAGCCCCTATCCCGCATCCCGACGTATTCCCCCCAGAAAAAAATGAGGGACTAGCCCTGACCAGTCACAAATAGACAATTGACACATTTTCCAAAACCTCTATAGTGCGCGTCCTCAACGGAGCACACCGTTGATTTGCCCAGGTGGCGGAATTGGTAGACGCGCTAGCTTCAGGTGCTAGTGACCGCAAGGTCGTGGAAGTTCAAGTCTTCTCCTGGGCACCAAATTAAAAAGGGCCGACTCGCAAGAGTCGGCCCTTTTTCGTTTGCGCCCCTGACGCGATCAACCGGTGTTGCGCATACCGGCAGCAATACCGGCGATAGTCACCATCAGCGCACTCTCCAGCACCGGATCGGAATCCCGCTCGCGCAGGCGCGCCATCAGCTCCGCCTGCAACAGGTGTAGCGGATCCGTGTAGGGATCGCGCACCCGGATCGACCAGCGCATCACCGGATTGTTGTCCAGCAGGCTCTCCCGCCCCGTCAGTTGCTGCAGCGCATCGACGGTGTGGGCCAGACGTTCGCGCAGCGCCTTACCAAGACGCATCAACTCGACATCATCGGTCAATCGCTCCTCATACCACGAAGCGACCCGGGTATCGGCCTTGGCCAATACCATCTCCAGCATATCCACCACACCCTGGAAAAAGGGCCACTGCTCGCTCATCGCTCGAAGCGTGTCTGTTTCTGAAGGGCTGGCCAGGGCGCTCTCAAGCGCCGCGCCGGTTCCCAGCCAGGCCGGCAACATCAGGCGGATCTGTGTCCAGGCAAACACCCAGGGAATAGCACGCAGTGTTTCCACCCCGCCGCCGGGCTTGCGACGCGCAGGCCGGCTGCCGAGAGCCAGGCGACTGAGCTCGGTTTCCGGCGTCACCGTACGCAGGTAGGCCACCAGCGCGGGATCGTCACGCACTACGTCGCGGTATCCGGCTACCGACACCTGCGTCAGCTGTTCCATCTCCTGGCGCCACTCGGGGCGGGGCTCTGCCGGCGGCATCAGGGTGGCCTCCAGGGTGGCGGCGACGTACTGCTCCAGGTTGTATGCCGCTACCGAAGGGCGCCCGTATTTAAAGCGGATCATCTCCCCCTGCTCCGTCACCCGGATACGCCCGGCCACCGATCCCGGCGGTTGCGACAGCAGCGCCATGCGAGTCGGTGAACCGCCGCGGGAGATGGAGCCGCCGCGGCCATGGAACAGAGTCAGGGGGATACCGTGTTCACGGAAGCTGGCGGTGAGCCGCTCCTGGGCACGGAACTGCGCCCAGGCTGCCCCCAGGAAGCCGGCGTCCTTGGCGGAGTCGGAATAGCCGATCATCACTTCCTGCCCGCTGGAGACACGCTCTTTGTACAGGGGAATCTGCAGCAGCGCGCCCATGGTATCGGCGGCATTGTTGAGGTCATCCAGGGTCTCGAAGAGCGGCACGACACGCATCGGCTCGAGAACACCGGCGATCTTCTGCAACAACATGACAGCGAGCACATCCGAGGAAGTCTTCGCCATGGAAATGACATAGGCTCCCAGCCCCTCTGAGCCCTGCTCTGCGATCACCCGGCAGGTCGCCAGTACTTCCCTCACTTCCTCGTCACAGAATTCACTGCGGTAAAACGCTTCGTCCACCAGTGGCCTGCGACCTTCGAGCTCCGCCAGCAGGAACTGCTGCTTTTGCGACTCGTCCCAGTCCGCGTAGCTGCCCAAGCCCAGGTATCGGGTGACGGCATCCAGCGCAGCCATGTGGCGGGTGGACTCCTGGCGGATGTCCAGGCGCAGCAGCGTAATACCGAAACAGTTGAGCCGGCGCAGGGTGTCCTTGAGCTGCCCATCGGCAATAGCCGAAAGGCCGACCGCACGCAGCGAGCGATCGATCAGACGTAATTCCTCGGCGAGCTGAGCGCTGCTGGTATAGCTTTCCCCTTCCGGCTCCGGCTGGCTGTGTACCCGCGCCTCCATCTGCGCGCGGGTGGTGCGCAGCCGATCACGCACCTGCCGCAATAACAGACGATAGGGCTCGTGCGTGGGGCCGGTGCGCGCCAGCAATTCGTCGCTGGCGCGGTGCATGGAGAGGTCCGCCAGCAGGTTCTCCACATCGCGCAGATACAGGTCGGCAGCCATCCAGCGGGCCAGCGTGAGCACTTCCCGGGTGACGGCGGCGGTGACATTCGGGTTACCGTCGCGATCGCCGCCCATCCAGGAAGCAAAGCGGATCGGCACCCAGTCAGCGGGCATGGACTCCAGGCCCGCCAAATCCAGTTCAGCTTCGATCTCGCGCATGCCCTGCGGGACGGCATGCCATAACGATTGCTCGATGGTGGCGAAACCCCACTTGGCTTCATCCACCGGCGTGGGCCGCTCGCGCCGAATTTCGTCGGTACTCCAGGCGGAAAGAATCTGCTCACTCAGGTGCCGGCGCAATTCACTGGCTTCTTCCTGAGTGAGGTCTGGCCGATCCATGTCCGCTAGTAAGTCGGCAATCTGATCGTACTTGCGGATCAATGTCCGTCGAGTGACTTCGGTGGGATGCGCAGTGAGAACGAGCTCTACGGACAAATCACTCAGGGTTGAGAGTACTCTTTCCTGACTAACGCCGGATTTTTTCAGTTCCGCCAGCACCTGACGCAGGCTCTGGTCCGTGTCGGGATCTCCCGGGTAGCGCTGGTGATGCCGGCGCAAGCGCTCGCGATGGCGTTGCTCGGCGATATTGGCGAGATTGAGAAACTGGCTGAATGCCCGGGCCACTTCCAGCAGCGTCTCGTCATCGAGCGGATCCAGCAGATCCCGCAGGCGACCGACCAGCACCTCTTTCGAATCGCTACTTTCTACTGCCGCCTGCCGAATCGTTTCAACTGTATCGAATAACTGCTCACCAGCCTGCGCCTTTAATACCGAGCCAAGCTCTTCACCGAGCAGACGCACATCGTCCCTCAATGGTGCATTTTGATCCGCACTCACTACCCTTCTCCCCCTTGAGATCTGAAGCGCACATCATCCCATTTTTCAAGCCAGATACCCAGCGAGCGTTTCAAGTGAAACAATTTTCCAGTGAGCCCGTGCAACTTCTCCCATCGGAGCACCGTATACACGCAACACCAAGATGTGATGAATAAACTTATACGGAAAATCACAGGAAACAAAAAAACCGGTTTCTACAAACCGGCTTTTCCAATCAGAAAATAAAAAGAAAAGACTGGCAAAGTTTCACAGCTTAGGCGGCTACTCCAGCAGTGTTACCGTCACCCGCAGGGTGTCACGATACTGCCCCGCCATGCGCCCTTTCGTGTCACCAATCTGAACGCTGATATTTCGCAAGCGCCGCCCATTTTCCGGCGCGGAAAAACTACGACTGTCTTTGCCGCCCTGGAGAGACAACTGCTGCCCGTCGAGCCAGGCCCTGTAGGGTACAGCGGTGTTTTCCCCTTTGAGGGACACGTGCTGCAGTTGGCCATTATTCTCAGACGCTACTGCCAGGTTATAGGCCCCATTTGCGCGCACGGCCAACATTGCCGATAGCGTCTCGCCCTCCTCAAGTTCACCAAAATTCATGCCCGCGGATCTTCCCAGCTGGCTTTGCGCATTGCCAGCCAATTGCAGATCAGCTTGTGGCGCCACCCGGGCGGAAAGGCGGAAGTCGATATCCCGCACCCACTGGCCATTGGCAAAAACCCGCAGGACAAATGTATTGTCGTAATCCCCTATCCTGCGTGCCTGGCCAACTGGCAGTTTTACTACGAGATCTAGTGTGTAACCTCTCGCAGCCGGTTCAAATTGCAGCCAGCGCTGCTCACTGCCATTCATGGGTATCACCCGATCCCCCCGGTCCCTGAAACTCAGGTTGAGTGGCTGACCCGGTCCGCGCAGATGGGCGCCTGAGGCAGGCAGCAGCGCCACGCCGAAGAGACAGCGACCCCGGGCATCGATGGACAGGCGCAGGGGGTTAATCCCATCCCTGTCAGCAAACGGGTAATAGATCAGCCCCGCGGCTCCCTCCAATGACAGAGAAATTACAGAGCAATTTTCATCGTTGTCAGACTCCCCCGATACCGGAGTACTGACCTGCAGTAGAACGAAGCAACACAGAAGAAACCAGATCCTGGTCATAGGGAAATCCGCTCCTTGATCACACCCAATTCGACAATCCCGGTCGCGCCGTCCTCGATGGTGAACAATACACTCAGCCCATTCCTATCAGGGAACACGATCCGGTACTTACCGGGGGACAGTCCCTGCGCGACAAACCGGCCACGGCCGTTGGTAAATGTGGTCACCGGATCAAATTCCCGCTCGTCGGCAGCAGTAATCCTGCCGACTTTCATGCCTATCGCATAGCCACGACTGTCCAGCACCTCGCCAATCACGGTAATGGAAGCCTCAGAACCTGCGGTGTAAACCACTCCAGAACGATAGTAGGGAAAGGTATTGCCTTCGATATTGCCCATGTCATAACCATACGGTGGGTTTTCCGGCTCCCAGCGGATCCGGCGCAATACATAACTGTTAACGGTGGGGACGACCGCGGGACCAAAATTATCAGCGATGGCCACATGCCCATCTTGCCGCTCATCTACGAGAATACGACTGCTATCCAGCGTTTCGTGCCTGCGGACCATGATGAAGGAATCATTGATGGGGCGTCCCACACCGACGGTGCCATCGGCATAAGCCACACTGGTGCCCAGCCTTACCGTGCTGAACTGAGCAGGTGCTTGCTCCACATCAGTAAATTCCGTATAGCGATGATCGACGCCGAGCTGAAAGCGGTTGCCCAGGTATAGAGCACCCAGGTCTCCCTGATAGCCATCGATATCGGAGCGCAGCGCAACTCCACCGGAAAGGTCACCAACTGTCCCATCAGAAAACCGCCCAAAGGTAAGCTCACCGACCTCATCAAAGCTGTCCCACTGCGCAGTCGCCAGCTGGCGTAGACCCAGTGGTGCGGAAATTCGAATGAGTCCCCGGATCTCATCGGACTCTGCCACTTCCTGTTCAACCCGCAGTGACAGATTGAATGGGCCAAAACGACGGGTTATGTCAAAGCTATACACCTCTTCGCGAGGCTCTTCTTCGAAGACTGTTTCAGCGTGACGGGCACTGGCTGTCAGATAGGTTCCAAACGGTCCAGGAGCAGAGTAGCGGGCACGCAGTTCCGATTTGTACTGCGTACTGGGTGCCACTTGCCCGAGATAGGTGTAAAACTCATCCCGTGCAACAGCAACCAGGTCGAGTTCATGTGGTCGGCTGTCGCCAATCAGGAAATCATATGACCACCGTAGCGAGGACGCGGTCCCGCGGCCGATACCATCGAGATTGCTGGCACTGACATTGCCCGCAAGTATCCCTGCCGGTGTAATGACAGAAATTTCCGCACCGCTGATCTGCTGGATTTCCGAGGCCTGATAACTGGCTCCCAGTGTGAGGTAGTCGGTCAGCCCATAGCGGTAAAAGCCAGAAAAAGCCGGAGCGTCGTAGTCATAGTCGATACCGATGCCATCACCAATGCCGCGCTGGTATCCGGCATTGACCGAAAATTCGGACACCCCCTTTTTCAGCAGGGTTGGATCTGAGAACAGGGAAAACTCGATGCGTCTCTGCTTGCCGGAGGGATCAGTGATCAGCAACGCCACTTCGTTGACGCCTGCATTCACGGCGAAGTCATTCAGGTCGTAGCGCCCCGGCGGCAGGCGCAGTACATTCTGAAAAAGGCCATTGATATAGACCTCAACAATGGAACGCTGATTGACGGTAAAACTGCGTGACCCGGTAGGTGTAATGTTCTTCAGTGGCTGGATATCGGAATAAGCCCTCTCGACAGAGAAACCCAACAGTGGAGGGGCTACCTGAAACTCCGTGCCACGATAGAAAACATCCCCCACTGAATAGCGCACTGCTCGCTGGACATCGTCGTGGAGCAGACGCATCTCCGTGCGCTGCCAATTACCGCTAGTGCCGAAGGAAGTATCCTGGTAGGCGCCCCATTCCAGCACCAGGCGAGGATTGCCAAAGAGCTGCACCGCTCCGTCCACATTCAGCAGCGTGGCCCGCCGCTGATCATCCGCCAGCGCATCGTCCCAGCGATACTCCTCCTGAACATTGATATTCACGTAAGCGGAGCGACCCGGCAGGTCATAGGCTGATAGGTTGTCGTAATCGACGATGTTCGGCCTGAGCGACAGTTCCTGGCTCTCCCGGCGGGAGTCGGCGAGCTCAATTTTTATTTCGAGCGTTGCTGGGTCGAAGAAAATATCAATAAACTCTTCAATGAAAGCGCCGACTGGAATTGCCTGTTCATCGGCGGCAGCAGCGATTCGCTCGATTACGTCCGCATTGAAATGTCCTGTGGCAAAGTCAGTCCAGCTTTGCTTATCGATGCTGCACAGCGACGTCCCTGTGACGCCCGCATTGAGACTACCGACAATATTTCCATCAATGGATGCGGGCAGGTTGATATAGATGACATTGGGCTGTGACTGCTGCGAGCCCTGCGGCTGCGATACGCCCTGTAGATGTGCTCCTGAAGGGTAAGCCTGCCAGGGCAGCATCAACCCAGCCAACAGTAGTCCCAGGCCCCACAAGCGACTCGTGTCCACTACCGTCACTCCTTCCTGACCAAACGGGCGCCCTGTATTCCGGTGGCGTCGAGCCCGATCAGCCTTAGCGGGATCGACACAGTCTGCCCCGGTAAAATCGCGTCGCGATTCAACAGTCGCGCTATGTCCAGGCCATCAAAGATCACGGAGCCACTCTCACTGCCAGTGGCGATGAAATAGTTAGAGAGCAAGGCGTACTTGCCGCCCGTATTGATCAGCTCCAGGGAGGCACTGCCATCGATGTTTGGCGGCTGAAAATCCATGGCTGTATCGCCCCCGGTCCCGACGTGTACCGGTAAGCGCAGTGATGTCAGCAGCCGTATTTCGGCTTCATTCTCTGGCCGCCCCACCGCCAGTGGTAGTTCATCCACCCGTAGGTAATAGGATACGCTCTGCGGCGGTTTTTGTTGCCCTTGCCAGCTCACCACGACTTGTCGAGTCTCTCCGGGCTGCAATAGCACCTGCGGTGGCGATACTGATAACGGAATCTCTTTTTCCACCTGCCCCTGTTCTGGCACATGAGTGTATTGCGAGACACTCAGCTCGAGCGCCACGTCAACCGCCTTAGTTGAAGAGAGAGTCAGCACCGCGCGGGGGGATTTCTCGATATCAATTTCCAGCCGCGTTGGTGTCACCGACTGCGCGACAGCCGTGGAGATTCCCAAGCCGAAAATGAGGAGCGAAATCAGGAACACACGCACTGGAACGATCATTAGTTTTCTGAAATTAGTTGTGGGGCTCCCTGTACTCCACCTACTTTGAAGGTTCTGGTTGCGCCCGGTGTGATCAGCGTTCTTCCCGCGGCATTGGCCAAATCCAACTGACCAACCTCGTCACGCCCGAACTTCAACCGCAGCATGTCGATATAAATGAATTCATTGCCAGAATTCCGAATTGAGACGATGACTCCATCTCGGACTGGCCTGTAACTGGCCAGCTCGGGTTTTGACACGAACCCTTCACTGGTCACATGAATCGAGGCGCCAATACGCAGGATGGTTTGCACCCCGGATTCTGGTACGCCGCTCAGGCTCAGGGGCAACTCTTTGGCATAGAGAGTAAATGAGCGTGACTCTGCCAATGCGCCTCCTACCCATTGGATCCGCAGCGCCTGCGTCTTGCCTGCAGGGACCACAGCTTGCGGCGGAAAAATCACAAAATTGTCGTCCGCTGGCGTGGTGACTTCACTGCCATCCTCATTGATCTGGCGCTCAAAGATTTCAAATACGACGGGCAGATCGACGTTACGGGGGTTCCTCAAAACCAGAGTTTGGCCAGTGATATCCGCCGGCAACCGCAGCACGGTCACGGTGGGGTCGAGGGTGAAGGCCTGGGCGCTTTGTACAAACAGCGTGAATAGGAGGAGCCCCGTGAACAGGCCACTCATGTTCCGCATCATGGGTATTTATCCTTGTCCGTGTCCTAGGGTACCCGGCGTATGCCGGGCACCCACTCCTTTCTATAACGGCAGCTGGCTAGTTGGGTGTCACCGACGCCGTGATCGTGTCGGTGTAAATACCGGCAACCGTTGCCGGATTTAGCAGAGCCACACTGAGCCCCCGAGTCTGTACCGCGTTTGCCACCGCAGGCCAGTTATTGACGACTGCGGGCATCGTTAACTGAGTCGGCCCAAGTAAGCCACCACTCACCTGCAGCGTGTACCCGACCTGGTTTGGACCACTTACAAGGAAGCCTGCGTTGGCGGAGGTGAACGTCACCGTCAAGGTGCCTCCGTAGTTGCAGATCGGGCTCAATGATTCAGCGCCCTGGACATCCGTAGTGGTCATATCAAGGTCATCGAAGGGACCATTGACGAAAGCAGTGACATCACAGGTCTTGCAAAGCTTTCCGTAAAGTGGGATATCGACACTGTTGCCAGCGTATGCACCTCCTGCGGCAAGCATCGCTGTAGCAGCGCCTATGGCTAAAAGATTCTTCATGGGTCAGTTTCTCCTTTACAAACAAACCTCTCGGAGTATTGCGCGGCAGGCCTCCTGCTCCAGGTACGTTCACTCTCATGTCTGTACTCGAAGCGCTTTACAGAAAAGCTGATCCTATAAACGAGGCAGGAAGAATACCTACCTAATGCACATCTATGTTTCGATCATCTGACTGAGGCGGTTGACCGGCTCTAACAAAAAAGAGAGTGGCCGGACACAGTTGAGTGTATTAGGGACTGGTTATTTTGCGAGCAGTTACGGGCAAAGTGACGCAGGCTGCGTTCACTTCTCGTGTGAGTAGTGAAAAAGGTGACGGCGGCGGATAACGGCGCCAGGCAGGTGACGCTACAAGGCGTCTGGAAAAGCAGTGGATCGGCTGCTGAGGGATCAAGCTCGCGATGCTCTATATTAGGCGTATCCTGAGGATTACGAGAAGCACCTAAATCGCCGACCAGTCCTGCAGAAAAACCACGGAGAGATATCGCAGGCCCTTGCCGATCCCGACCAGCAGGATGAACAACCATAAATTGACGCGCATGATGCCGGCAATCAGGGTGAGGGCATCACCGCCGACCGGCATCCATGCCAGCAGAAGACTCCAGAAACCATAGCGCTGAAACCATTCCTGGGCCCGACCGATCTGTTTTTTCGAGAAATAGAACCAGCGACGATCCTGGAAGTGAAGCAAATAGCGTCCGAGATACCAGTTAACGACTGCGCCCAATGTATTGCCAATAGTCGCCACCACGACGAGCAATAGGGGATCTCCCCCTTCCCGCAGCAGGGCAAACAGAATCACCTCGGAATAGAACGGCAATATGGTTGCGGCCAGGAAGGCGGCAAAAAAAAGGATCAGCAGTTCGATAATCACCGGCTCACCCCTACCAACCAGCGAAACAGTGCAAACTGCGCCGGCAGGTAAAAAAGATATTCCGGATGCCACTGCACACCGATGATATTGCGGCCGCTATCGCTTTCCACCGCCTGGGTGAAGTCATCTAAGTCACGGCCCACCAAGCGAAGCCCGTCGCCAAGCCGAGCGATCGCCTGGTGATGGAGACTGTTGACCCTCAGTTTCTTCCGCTTGCATATCCCGGCGAGGGTTGAGCCATCCACAAGAAAAACCTGCTTGGTAGGTAGCAGCCCGGGGCGGTTGTAGGTGCGACGGCGCATCTTGCGGATATCGATATGCAAGGTACCGCCGCTGACCACATTGATCAGTTGCGCGCCGCGACAGATGCCAAGCAGCGGCAACTTCTGGCGTAGGGCATGCTCGATCCAGGCAATCTCCAGCTGGTCGCGCGCGGGGTCCGATTTCACTTTCGCCCGTACATCGCTTTCATAGTGCTCAGTGCCGATATCATCTCCACCGCCAATGATCAGCCCGTCCAGAGGTGCACCACTGGGGAGATGGCGCACGCTGATACGCTCCGGTATCGCACCCGCCAGACGTAGCGCCAGTGACGTACACCACCAGCTTGGTGACCAGCGGCGGCCATTGCCGGTCACACCAATTCGTGGTCTTTCAGCCATGTGTCTACGGTTTGCAACCATTGGGAGCGGTTGAGGCCCAGAAGTCCTGCGCTGGCATCCATAAATCGCTGGCAAAGATCATCAAGGTCCTCCGGGCGATTGGCCAGCTCCTCGACCACGCACCAGAGATTCCACTCGCCGGCCAGCGACCAGCTTGCCTTTTCGATCTGACAGTTCGGCAGACGGTAGTGAAAGGCAGGCCGCGCCTTGATCTTCGGATCATCGATGGCGCGACGCACGCGGTCACTGTCGATCTCCGAGAGAATCGGCAGCATGTCGAGCGCACGGTTGCGCGTCCCATTGTGCTGCAGGTAGTCACTGAAAATTTCATCCAGCGTCGCGCCGCCGCGCTCGATCAACTGGCGCACATATACTTCCGGATACAGGTCGATATAGGGGCTCACCCGACGCGCCGGATTGACTTGGTGGGCTTCCATCAGCCACCACTGGAGCAGAGAAAACGCCCGCAGGTAGGCATCCAGGGTCGCCGCATTCTGCCGTGGCAGCTCCGCATTGATGTGTACCCCGTAGGCCGCCAGCAGTGTCTCTTCGGTGCCGACAGCACCCGCATTGCGCAAGCCATCCACTAGCGGCAGCAGGTCGTCAAGACGCGACAGCCGCAGCGGCGGGCAAACCACTTCCGTGGGGACGAGAATCGCCGCTGTCCTGCTGAGGAGTTCCACCCAGTCCTCGTCCGGGCTCTTGCCGGCGGTGCGAAGCAGGAAGTCCCAGTCCAGCTCGACACGGAAATCGCCGGCATTCTCAACGTGTACCTCTCGTTGCGCGGGTGAAACTTCGGTAATGTCGCCGTTCAGAACCTGCTGGAGGACCTGTGCAGTTCTATCCAGGTCCACACCGGAAAACTCGAGTTCAAAACCCACACAACGCTCTCTGCCTGATTCCGTCACTGTTATCGGTGGCGAGTGAAAGACCTGACTTTCGTATGGCATGCACTTTCCCGTTTACAATTGGCGCACTGGCTCTTTTCCGACACCCTAACAGAAATAACCCCGTGCCGCAGATCAGGCCATCGATACCCGATCTACTGACAACATTAATAACATCGAACAGCAGGCTACACTGCTGCAACAGATTGAGTTCCCGAGCATGAAAGAAGAATTAGTGATCGGTGGCGTATCCGTCGCCCCCGGCGAGATTCGCCACATTGATCTCCCTGTTGTCCATCTCTATACCGGCACAGAGATGGCCATTCCCGTCTATGTACAGCGGGGAACCAAACCTGGACCAACCATGTTTGTTTGCGCGGCACTACACGGTGATGAACTCAATGGCATCGAGATCATAAGCCGACTGATCCGCAATAAGTCGCTCAAGTCACTTCGTGGAACGCTGATCGCGGTGCCGGTAGTGAATGTCTATGGGGTGCTGGAGCAGTCCCGCTACTTGCCTGACCGGCGCGACCTCAATCGGTCCTTTCCCGGTTCATCCAAAGGTTCCCTGGCCGCACGCATGGCTCATGTCTTTCTCGAGGAGATTGTCTCCAAGTGCGACTACGGTATAGACCTGCACACCGGAGCGATCCATCGCAGTAACCTGCCACAGATTCGCGCCAACCTGGATGAGCCGGAGACGCTGGCGATGGCACGGGCTTTCGGGGTCCCGGTACTGCTCAACAGCACACTCCGCGATGGGTCTCTGCGACAGGCAGCGGCAGACCAGGGCACCCGCATTCTGTTGTACGAGGCGGGAGAGGCACTGCGCTTCGATGAGTTCTGTATCCGCGCCGGCGAGAAAGGTGTGATTAATGTGATGCGACACCTGAAAATGCTGCCGCAGGTGCGCAGGAAATCCACTATCGAGCCGTTCGTTGCCAGGCGCAGTGGCTGGTTGCGCGCCAGTGACAGTGGCATCGTCAATCATCACAAGGCGCTTGGCGATCACGTGGTCAAAGGGGAGCTTCTCGCGACCATTTCCGATCTGTACGGTGAGGAGCTGGGCAAGGTGGAATGCAATGCGGATGGGATCGTTATAGGCCGGCAGAATATCCCGCTGGTGCAGGAGGGCGAAGCCATGTACCACATCGCCTATTTTCACGAACCCCATGAGGTGGCTGACAACCTCGAACTCTTGCAGGACAGCCTGTTGCCGGACGAAAATTTCTAGCCTGGAACGTAAAAGGCCCCCCCGGGGGCCCTTTTACGAGTCGACGACTGTCATCGCATCAGCGGTTTTTACGCAGCTGCTCCAGCACTTCCTTGCTGGGATAACCCTGGACCTCGACACCGATACTCTTCTCGAAGGCCTGAATGGCCTTGCGGGTTCCAGAGCCCGCCTTACCGTCAATTTCGCCTTCGTATAGTCCCTTCTCTTTCAGCAGCTTTTGCAGCTCTTCAACCTGAGCCGTGTCAATTGGCGTAAAAGGGCGCGGCCAGTCTTTTACCAGTCCCTTGCCGCCACCGATCTGGTCGGCCAGCAAGCCAACCGCCGTGGCGTAGCGATCAGAGTTGTTGTAACGCTTGATGACAAAGAAATTTTTCAGCATCAGGAATGCCGGTCCCTCGCGACCGGCGGGCAGCTTCAACTCGGCGATATCATCCGGGCGCGGGAAGGGCTTGCCATTGACCCGCTTGACGCCGAGCTTTTCCCACTCCCTCAGGGTGAGCTTTCCTGCGGGCAGTTTGCGCGAGGGAATGGTTACCTCGTAGCCCCAGGTCTCGCCACGGCGCCAGCCATTCTTGGATAACAGACTCGCTGCGGTGGCCAGGGCATCCGGCACGGAGTTCCAGATGTCACGCTTGCCATCGCCATCGATATCCACTGCATAGGCCTGGTAACTGGTGGGAATAAACTGCGTATGTCCCATGGCGCCAGCCCAGGACCCCACCAGGTGCTTTTCATCGACATCGCCGCTCTGGAGGATTTTCAGCGCCGCCAGCAACTGCTGACGACCGAACTTGCTGCGTTTGGGGTCGGCATAAGCGAGCGTCGCCAGTGAGCGCACGACATTGCGGATCACTTTCTCATTATCGAGAATGGCGCCGAAGCTCGACTCGATGGACCAGATCGCCAGCAGAACATTGGGATTGACCCCATATTGCTTCTCGATTTTATCGAGCCAGGGCTGCAGTTCCTCTTTCTTGGCCCGGCCCATGCGGATCGCGCGCTGCTGCACCCGGTTGTCAAAGTACTGCCACACCGGCGCCTTGAATTCCGGCTGATAGCTCGCCTTGTCCAGCACCCACTGATCCGGCGAGTCGATACCTGCAAAGGCGCGGTCGAAAACCTCAGGCGAGATGCCCTGTTTCAGCGCCGTTTTTCGAAAATCCTGCACCCATTGTTCAAAACCCTTGTCAGCGGCAGCGACAGGAATACTGACGACGAGCAAGAAAAGCAGAAACAGGGAACGTAAGCCGGGCAGCCTGTACATGAGGACTCCTTAAGGAAAACACGCTCGCTCAAGGGTAGAGCGAGCGTGGCGAAAGCGAAAGTCCAATCGGCTGCGCTGTGACGGGACGCAAATATCATCGTATGGAGATTAGGGGATCACGTAAAGCAGCACAGCAAAGTAATGCAGGATGGCTCCGGCAAGCACACACACGTGCCAGATAGCGTGGTGGTATGGGAGGCTGCGCCAGAGATAGAAAACGATGCCGCCCGTGTAGCAGATACCACCGAGCAGCAGCAGTAACAGCCCACCTGGGGCGAGACTGTCGAGCAGCGGCTTGGTGGCGGCCACCACCACCCAGCCCATCAGGGCACTCATGGTAATCGACAGCGCGCGGTATTTTTTCAGCGGGGTGAACTGAATCACCAGCCCCATCACCGCCAATCCCCAGATGATGCCGAACAGCCACCAGCCCCAGGACCCGAGTGAAAACGCCGCACCGCGCAGGGTGACCAGGGTGAACGGCGTATAGCTGCCGGCAATCAGCAGAAAGATGGAGGAGTGATCCACCGTGCGCAGGATCTGTTTCGCACGGGGGTCAATGGCGCTGTGGTATAGCGCCGAGGCGCCGAAACAAAGGATCAGCGTAGCGGCGTAAATGGCACAGCTGACGATATGCCAGGCATCGCCCCTCAGCGCAGCAAAGGCGCAGAGAACCCCAAGCCCGGCGATTGCCAGGACGGCACCCACACCATGGGTAACACTATTGGCGATCTCTTCCGCGACACTGTAGCGCGGGTGGTGAGTTGGGTTGGTGCTAGTCGACATAAGCCCCTCGCGGAATACGATTGGTAGCCTGCCACAAATTTGTGACCAATAGCTTAAATTCAGTCCAATGATCGTCTGCCGGGGCGTCCGGCGCAAGGCGCGTGACCGACTTGGGGTTCACGAAGACGGCCGGGCGGGTGCCCGGCCGTGGAAAGGAAGGGACTCAGACGCTGGGGTTGTGAATGCCCATCTCACATAGGGCCGAGGACTCCCGCACGATAGTTTCGTTGCGGTCGGGGCCGGTAGAGATGATATCGATAGGCGCGCCGACCAGCTCCTCGATACGGGCAATGTAGTCCCGCGCCGCCTGCGGCAGGTCGGCCTCACGGCGCACGCCAAAGGTGGTGTCGCTCCACCCCGGCATACTCTCGTAGACCGGTTCGACGCCTTCCCAGCCGGCGGCGTCGAAAGGCACTGGCACTTCTTCGCCATCGCGGTTGCGGTAACCGACGCAGATTTTCACTTCCTTGAGTCCGTCCAGTACATCCAGCTTGGTCAGGCACAGGCCGGAAATACTGTTGATGCGGATGGCATGGCGCACGGCCACTGCATCAAACCAGCCGGTGCGGCGTTGACGGCCGGTGGTGGCACCGAACTCGTGGCCTTTTTCACCGAGGTGACGGCCCACGTCACAGCCCAGCTCGGTCGGGAAGGGACCACCGCCGACGCGAGTGGTGTAGGCCTTGGTGATTCCCAGGACATAGTCCAAATAGAGGGGGCCGAAGCCGGAACCGGTGGCGGTGCCGCCCGCAGTGGTATTCGAGGAAGTCACGAACGGATAGGTACCGTGGTCGATGTCCAGCAGGGAGCCCTGCGCACCCTCGAACAGGATGTGGTCGCCACGCTCACGCGCCTGGTGCAGCCAGTCGGCAACATCGGTGATCATCGGCACCAGCTGGTCGCGCCACACCTTTGCCTCGGCCAGCGTATCCTCGTAGCTGACCGGATCCACCTTGTAATAGTGGGTCAGGGCGAAGTTGTGATACTCGAGCAATTCCTTCAGCTGGGCGCAGAAGCTGTCCCAGTTGCACAGGTCACCGAGGCGCAGACCGCGACGGGCCACCTTGTCCTCGTAGGCCGGGCCGATACCGCGGCCGGTGGTGCCGATGGCCTTGTCACCGCGGGCTTTCTCGCGCGCCTGATCCAGGGCCACGTGGACCGGCAGGATCAGCGGGCAGGCCGGGGACAGACGCAGGCGCTCGCGCACCGGTACGCTCTTCGCCTCGAGCTCTGCCATCTCCTTCATCAGCGCTTCCGGCGAAAGCACCACACCATTACCGATCAGGCAGGTGACGCTGGGGCGCAGGATACCGGAGGGGATCAGGTGCAGTACGGTCTTTTCACCGTCGATGACCAGGGTGTGGCCGGCGTTATGGCCACCCTGGAAGCGCACGACCAGTGAAACTTTCTCCGTCAGCAGGTCGACGATCTTGCCCTTGCCCTCGTCACCCCACTGGGTTCCGAGCACCACTACATTCTTGCCCATTGCGTAAATCTCTGAATCGTAAATTCCCGAAGGACAGCCCTTCGCCATGCCGGACCGGATGGCGGCGGGCCCAGGTTGCGTCCGCGGAGTATCCGCGTTCGCGCGTCAAAAAGATGGGCCGGGAAAGCGCGACGGCCACGCCCATCGAGTGGCCTGGAGCGACCTAAATACGCTCCGCGAATTCCAAAATCATAGACCGAAGCGTCAGCCGCGAGGCTGGACTAACCAGCCACCATCGCGTTTCACCAGCTCGCGGTCGCAGCGCGAGCGCACTTCGCTCTCGGCACCGTCAGGCAATGCCGCAATGACCACCTCACCGCCGTGCCGCAATGCTTCCACCGCCTGCCACAGGGTATCGTCATCGCTCTCGGGCGCGAGGATGGCGCCGCCCTCTTCCCAGGCATCCTGACCCAGCTGATTCAACGCCACCAGGTCAGTACTGAATCCGGTGGCCGGTCGCTCGCGCCCGAAGACGGACCCGATGCCGTTGTAACGTCCGCCATTGGCCAGCGCCTGGCCGTGGCCCGGCGTATAGGCGGCAAACACCAGGCCGGTTTCGTAGTCGTAGCCGCGGACTTCACTCAGGTCGAAAAACAGTTCCACTGACGGATAGCGCCGCGCAAGGGCATCCGCACAGCGCTGCAGGTCAGCGAGCGCAGCCTCAAGCGCAGCCGGTGCCTCAACGAAAGCATCACGAGCCCTGGCCAGGCAATCACTGCCACCAGCGAGATCCGGGAGCGCGCGCAGCCACTGGGCACAGCGCGGGTCGTCCACATTCTCCGTTACCCAACGGTGGATATCGGCAGCGGCCTTGCTCTGCAGGAGCGCAAACAGTGACTCTTGCTGCTCGGCATCGAGTCCGGCGGCCTCAGCGAGGCTGCGGTAGATGGCCACGTGACCGAGATCCAGGTGAATTTTCTCGATGCCCCCTGCCACCAGGGTCTCCAGCATCAGGGAGATCACCTCGATGTCAGCATTCAGGCTTTCGACCCCGTAGAGCTCCGCGCCGATCTGAATCGGCGCACGGGAGCCATGCACACTGCGTGGGCGGGTATACAGGACCTGCCCCGCGTAACAGAGCCGGTTGGCACCGGCCCGGGGAAAACTGTGGGCGTCGATCCGCGCGGCCTGCGGCGTGATATCGGCGCGAATACCGAGCGAGCGGCCGGACAGCTGATCGGTCACCTTGAACGTGCTCAGGTCGACATCGCGCCCCATTCCAATCAGCAGTGAATCGGTGAACTCCACCATCGGCGGAATGATCAGCTCGTAGCCCCAGCTGTGGTAAAGGTCCAGCAGTCGGCGACGTAGGGTCTCGATGCTCTTGGCATCGGCGGGGAGGATCTCGGCGATGCCTTCCGGCAACATCCAGCGATCGGCTTGACTCATGGCGATTGGTAGCTCAGGACTGTCGCAACGGTACATGTTGGGAGGGCCAACACCGTCCCCACCCGGGGAATTCGGAGCCGGCAGGTCGGCGAAAAGCCGGATCCCACACACGAAAAAACCGGGCAACGCCCGGTTTGCGTGAGTTTATCATCAAGTCCCTACGGGACGGTAGGGGCGCGTGTCACGGTCCCTACCCTGATCAACCCTATTGCTGGCCCTGCGCGTCCTTCAGGTAGCGGAAGAACTCGCTGTCCGGCTCGATCAGCAGCATATCGGCGCGGTCGTTGAACGACTCCTTATACGCCTTGAGGCTGCGGGTAAAGCGGTAGAACTCCGGATCCTTGCTGAAGGCACCTGCGTAAATGGCAGCTGCCTGCGCATCGCCAGCACCGCGCAACTCCTCCGCCTCGCGATAAGCTTCGGATTCGATCTCCACGACCTGGCGGTCTGCGTTGGCGCGAATGCGCTCTGCGGCTTCCTCACCCTTGGCCCGGTGGTCCCGCGCCTCCAGCTCCCGGCCAGCGCGCATACGCTGGAACACGGACTCCGAAACCTCGGGCGGCAGGTCGATGCGCTTCACGCGCACATCGATCACCTCGACCCCGAGGTTGGTTTTCGCCACCTCGTTCAGGTTCTTGGTGATTTCCGCCATCAGCTCGTCCCGCTGACCGGAGACAACCTCATGCAGGTCGCGGACACCGAACTGGTTCCGCAGCCGGTCGTTGATCTGCTCCGACAGCAGGCGCACGGCGTTCCGCTCGTCGCCGCGGGTGGCCACGTAGTGACGCTCGACGTCGAGGATGCGGTACTTGGCGTAGGAGTCCACCATCATGAACTTGTTTTCCGAGTTCAGCATCCGCACCGGACTGGAATCCACAGTCTGGATACGGGCATCGAAGCGACGCAGCTGGTGCACCAGCGGAAGCTTGAAGTAGAGACCCGGCGTGTAATCGCTGCGGACCACTTCACCGAAACGCAGCAGGACTGCCTTCTCGGTTTCCTTGATTACGAAAGCACTGCTCGAAATCGCCAGCAGGGCGACCAGCAGAGCGGCAATGATGACTAGCGTTCTGTTGTTCACGTCCTACCTCCTAGCGAATATTGCCGCCGCGGCGATTGTTGTTGACCTCGCTGCGCAGACGCTCGATCACGCGCTGAGAGACTTCCTCGATCACTGCCGGGGACACTTTTTCACCGCGCTTGCTGGAGCTGTCGGCACTGCGTTCAGCCAGCTTGTCCAGGGGCAGGTACATCATGTTGCTGCCGCCCTCGACATCCACCATCACCTTGGAGGTATTGCTCATCACTTCCTGCACGGTATCCAGGTAGAGACGCTCCCGCGTCACGGCCGGCGCCTGCTGGTATTCCTGCAGCAGTTTTTCGAAGCGCACGGTTTCACCGCGGGCCAGCTCGACCACCTGGGTCTTGTAGGCTTCCGCCTCTTCGAGAATCCGCTGAGCGCGACCGCGTGCCACCGGGATCACCTGGTTGGCATAGGCCTGGGCCTCGTTCCTGAAACGCACCTCGTCCTCGCGGGCCTTGGTGACATCGTCAAAGGCGTCCTGAACCTCACGCGGCGCCTTGGCGTCGGTCAGGTTGACCACATCGATGCGGATGCCGGTCTGATACAGGTCGAGATACTCCTGCAGACGCTCCTGGGTATCTGCGGAGACCTGGGTACGACTCTGGGAGATAACACCATTGAGTGAAGCGGAGCCCACCACATGGCGCAGGGCGCTGTCGGTTGCTTCCTGCAGGCTCTTGAGCGGGTCGCGTACACGCAGCACGTAAGACTCTGCATCGTCGATATGCCACTGCACCGTAAGGACCACTTCAACGATATTGGCGTCTTCGGTCAGCATCTGTCCGGTGGTGCGTTCGGTCCGCACTTCCGTCACGTTGACCTTTTCGACGTGATCGACGATCGGCGGGTTCCAGTGCAGACCGGCACCCTCGGTGGAATGATATTTACCGAGACGCAGCACCACGGCGGATTCGTTCGCGTCCACCTGGTAGAAGCCCCACAGACCGTAGAGCACGGCGACAACAATCAGCGCCGGCACCCAGGGAAATTTGCCACCGGATTCGGGCGCGGAGGATGATGATCCACCGCCGAAAAGGCCGTTTAGTTTCTGCTGCAGCTTTCTCAGCAGCTCATCGAGATCCGGCGGGCCGTCGTTGCGATTACCGCCACCCCCGCCCCAGGGATCCTTGTTATTACCACCCGGCTCGTTCCAGGCCATCGAAATACTCCAACTCAGTTCATTAAGCTTTTATACGGGCCAGATTCTAGCACCCTTCGGCACCGAAATGCCGCCGCCCGCCGCGCTCAGCGGACATCTGCCGCCTTATCGACCTGCCAGCGTGGCGCTGTCGGGCTGTCTTTGTACGGTGCAAGCAGCCGCTCTAGATCGCCACGGGGCAACGTCAGGTCCAGTTCGCAGTCACCATTATCGAGGTAGCGCTCGGCGCGCACCGCATTGATTTCATGCAATTGTGCACGCAGGCGCCCCTGCTGCGGTGCCACTACCAGGTAGCCGGTCACCATCTCCTCGCCGAGGCGTTCGGCAATGGCTTCCACGAGCAGATCACAACCCTCACCGGAGACCGCCGACAGCCACACTGCCCGCGGCACACCCTGTTCGTCGCGATCGATTCCAGGGCCCCGATCCTTCAGCAGGTCAATTTTGTTGTAAACCAGCAGCTGGGGCAGGTCCCCAGCGCCGATTTCCTGGAGAACCTCCTGCACCTCTTCCATCAGGTGCAGACGATCCTCTGCCGCCGCATCGACCACATGCAGCAACAGTGAAGCGTTGCTGGCCTCCTCCAGAGTGGCGCGAAACGCCTCAACCAATCGGTGCGGCAGGTGGGAAACGAAACCCACGGTGTCGGCGAGGATCATCGCCCCAACATTGGGCAGCTCCACCCGCCGCATGGTTGGATCGAGCGTGGCAAAGAGCTGGTCCTTCACGTAGACGCCGGCATCGGTCAGCCGGTTGAACAGGGTAGACTTGCCGGCGTTGGTATAACCCACGAGAGAGACTGTGGCGACTTCCGCCCGGGAGCGGGCCCGACGCCCCTGCTCACGCTGGCGGCGGACCTTTTCCAGCCGCTTCTCGATCGAATCAATCCGCGCCCGCAGCAGCCGACGGTCGGTCTCCAGCTGAGTCTCACCTGGACCGCGCAGGCCGATGCCGCCCTTCTGGCGCTCCAGGTGGGTCCAGCCACGCACCAATCGCGTGGACATATGCCGGAGCTGTGCCAGCTCTACCTGCAGCTTGCCCTCGTGGGTGCGTGCCCGCTGGGCAAAGATATCCAGAATGAGCCCCGTCCGATCCAGCACACGGCAGTGCAGCTCCCGCTCAATATTGCGCTCCTGGCTGGGCGACAGAATGTGATCGAAGATGACCAGCTGCGCCCCGTGCTCCTTCACTGCGGAGTGGATCTCTTCCAGTTTGCCGCGCCCCACAAAGGTCTTGGGATCCGGTGTGGCGCGCTGGCCGAAGATAAATGACACCGGATCGGCGCCGGCGGAGAGCGCCAGCTCCTCGAACTCGCGCGGGTCCTCCGGACTGTCGATCGCGGACAGCTCCAGATGCACCAGCACGGCCAGTTCACCGGATTTCGGTCTTTCAAAAAACAAGGGTAACTCTCTTAAGGGAGCAAATTTTTCGCACAGGGCAGGGAAATGTTATCAGGCGCACTGCGCCGCTCACGGCGACTCACCGGGCTTGCAGGCCGCGGTTTGCCCGCGTCCAAACGGCAGGCGCCCCGGCAAGCCGGGGCGCTGCGGATGGCAACGCGACGCTACCGGCGCCGCGTACTGTCCAGATACGGGGTCGATTCAACCGAAGGTATCCCGTTCACCACCCTCGCTTTGGCCTTCACCACCCGGCTGGGCGGCGGGATTCAGCAACGGTACCCGTACCGCGCGGGATGGGACCACAGTGGAAATAGCATGCTTGTAAACCATCTGGCTGACGGTGTTTTTCAACAGAACGACAAACTGGTCGAAGGATTCGATTTGCCCCTGAAGCTTGATACCGTTCACCAGATAGATGGAAACCGGGATGCGCTCTTTGCGCAGAACATTGAGGTAAGGGTCTTGTAAGCTGTGCCCTTTTGACATCTTTTTTCTCCTTGTCAAAAGCTGGAAGCAGTATGCATCCCATAATCGCACCCGCGAAACCCGCGAGCTAAAGAACGGTTACGGTTGAATACGCGTATCGGTAATAGAGCCCAAAATAGGCAGGCTCTGTGAAACAAACTGACTGAACGGGCCGCCAATAGGATGACCCATCCACGTTATGGCTGCTCATGTGAGAAATTTCAAGGCTTCCGTTAACATTTCGTCATTTTTGCGCACCCGCCCCTCAGCATCCTGAGTATAGATTTGCGCCAGGTCCGGCCAGCGCCGCAACCAGGTCAGCTGGCGCTTGGCCAGCTGGCGAGTGGCGGCGATCCCCGCCTCCACCATTTCGTCATAGCTGATGCGGCCATCCAGATACTGCCAGACCTGGCGGTAACCCACCGCACGGATTGCGGGCAGGTCCTCGTGCAGGTCCCCCCTGTCACGCAGCTTTTTCACTTCGTCGACAAAGCCCCGCTCCAGCATGAGGCGAAAGCGCAGGGCAATCCGCTCATGGAGTAACGCCCTGTCCCGCGGCAACAGCGCCAGTTGTCTCAACTCGTAATGTTCGGCCACAGAATCCCGCGCTTGTTCCCGGCGGAGTGCCGAAAGCGGCTTACCTGTCAGACGATAGACTTCCAGGCCCCGCTCGATGCGTACGGAGTGGTTGGGGTGCAGCTCTGCCGCGAGCTCCGGATCCACCGCTGCTAGCTCGCGGTGCAGGGCCGGCCAGCCCTCCCGCTCGGCCCGCGCCTCGATCTCTGCGCGGATCTCCGCATTGGCTTCAGGAAGGCTCGCCATACCCTCGAGCAGGGCGCGGAAATAGAGCATGGTGCCACCCACCAGAAGCGGAATGCGTCCGGCAGCGACAATATCGGCCATCGCCTGCAGCGCGTCCCGGCGGAAGCGGCCGGCGGAGTAGGATTCAGAGGGGTCGCAGATATCGATCAAGTGATGGGGGTAGCGCGTCAACTCCTCAGGGCTCGGCTTGGCAGAACCGATATCCAGGCCCCGGTAGACCAGCGCTGAGTCGACACTGATCAGCTCTACCGGCAGCCGGTTCGCCAACGCCATGGCCAGGTCCGTCTTACCGGAGGCGGTGGGGCCCATGAGAAATATTGCGCGCGGCTTGTTCGCCAACTCAGCCTCCAACTTACTCTCCAATTTACCGGTCAAAATGGAGTGTCCCGGAGCGGCACGTCACTGGCCGCGCAAAAACCACTTGTCCATGTCTGCCAGTTTAACCTGCGTCCAGGTCGGGCGACCGTGGTTGCACTGCCCGCTGCGCTCGGTGCGCTCCATGTCCCGCAGCAGGGCATTCATTTCCGGCACGGTCAGCTTGCGGTTGGCACGCACGGAACCGTGGCAGGCCATGGTGGAGAGGATCTCGTTGATGCGCCCGCCGATACGATCGCTGCCGCCCTCAGCCAACAGGTCAGACAATACGTCCCGTACCAGCTGCTCCACTTCGGCTCCATGCAGCATGGTGGGCACCTGCCGCACCAGCAGGGTCTCCGGACCCGCCCGCTGCAACACGAAGCCCAGAGAGGTAAACACTTCTGCGCGCTCCTCGAAGCAGTCGGCTTCGCGCTGGCTCACCGCCAGGCTGACCGGCACCAGCAGTGGCTGCGCCTGGATACCGCCGCTGGCGTGGGCGGCCTTCATCCGCTCATAAACGATCCGCTCATGGGCCGCGTGCATATCCACGACGATCAGACCGTGCTGGTTCTGGGCGAGGATATAGATCCCATGCAACTGCGCCAGTGCGTAACCCAGTGGCGGCGCTTCCTCGTCGCTCTCCGGTGCCAGAGCACCAGCAGCTGCCGGCGTCGGGCCGCTCCACGGCCGGGCACCGGGTGATGCCGTCAGACCCGATGCACCCGGGGACGGCGCAGGCTCGGCCACACCAGAATCACCCTGATAGGGCTGATGCAGGGTGGAATAGCCCTGCATCTGCTGCTGAAGGTCGCCAACCGACGGGCCCGAGGACAGGGGCATCCGCTGCTGGCCACCAAATTCTCCTGCCGCCACTCCCGCCACCGGTTCCAGACGGTTCTGTGCCGGCTCGGCGGCCCCCTCCTCCGCCCCGCGGTCGCCAGGGCGAACGGACGCCAGTGCCCGGTGCAGGCTGCCGAAAAGGAAGTCGTGCACCAGGCGGCTGTCACGGAAGCGAACCTCGTGCTTGGTCGGGTGAACGTTGACGTCCACCGACGCCGGATCCAGTTCCAGATACAGAACAAACGCGGGATGGCGACCGTGATAGAGCACATCGGCAAAGGCGCGACGCACCGCATGGCTTACCACTTTGTCGCGAATCGCGCGGCCATTCACATAGAAGAACTGCAGGTCTGCCTGGGAACGGGAGAAAGCGGGCTCCGCGACCCACCCCCACAGCCGCAGGCCGCTGCGCTCCACATCGATATGCAAGGCGTTCTGCATAAACGCGGGCCCGCACACCTGGGATACGCGCCGTTCCATTTCCACCCGCCCGCTGCCGGCACGCAGGTTGTGGATACCCTTGCCATTGTGGCGCAGGGTAATGGAGACATCGAAACGGGACAGCGCCAGGCGCTTGATGGTGTCATCGACGCGGTTGAATTCGGTTTTCTCAGTGCGCAGGAACTTGCGCCGGGCCGGGGTATTGAAGAACAGATCCCGCACATCCACCGTGGTCCCGCGGGGATGGGCCGCCGGCACCAGCTGGGCCTGCATGTCGCGCCCCTCGGCACTCACCTGCCAGCCCTTGCCGGAATCGTCACGACTGCTGGTCATGGCGAGGCGCGCAACCGAGGAGATACTGGCCAGGGCCTCGCCGCGGAAGCCGAGGGTGGCCACCGCCTCCAGATCCTCCAGGGCATGGATCTTGGAAGTGGCGTGGCGGGCCAACGCCATCGGCAGATCCTCCTGACCGATACCGCGACCGTTGTCGCGCACCTTGATGCGCTTGATACCGCCGTTTTCGATCTCGACATCGAGGCGGCTGGCGCCGGCATCGAGACTGTTTTCCAGCAACTCCTTAATGACGGAGGCCGGTCGCTCCACCACCTCACCGGCGGCGATCTGGTTGGCGAGGCGCGGTGAGAGCTGCGCAATCTTGTCGTGCATAAAACAACATCGGCCCGCTACGCGGGCCCCTGCAGGAAAATTTCTGTGGCGGGTCGCACTCAGCTCGACGGAATGCTGAGGGTCTGCCCAACCCGGATCACCGCCGAATCGATGCCATTCAGCTTCTTCAGAGAGGCAACCGACACATTGTATCGCGCGGCAATCCCGGAAAGGGTGTCACCACGGGCGATGGTATGGCGGCGGTCCAGTCGATCCTGGTTGGCCGCCAGCCAGCTGCCCGCCGGCGGGCGCGTCGTAAAATGGGCCACTATACCGTCGCTGAGTTTTTGTGCCAGCCGGCGCTGGAACGAGGGGTCACGCAGGCGCCGTGCTTCCTGCGGGTTGGTGATAAAGCCGGTCTCCACAAGGATCGAAGGCACGTCCGGTGAGCGCAATACGGCAAAGTTGGCCTGTTCAACCCGCTTCTTGTGCAAGTGCGTGACGCCACCCAGTTGCTGCAGGACGCTGGCTCCAATATCGAGGCTGGCATTCATAGTGGCGGTCATCGAGAGATCCAGCAGCACACCGGCCAGAGTGTCATCCTTGTCCCCCAGGTTCAGGCTACCGGCACCGCCAATCAGGTCCGACTCGTTTTCCCGCTGGGCCAGGAAACGCGCCGTTTCACTGGTGGCACCCCGGGAAGAAACGGCATAGACACCGGCACCGCGGGCGTCCTTCCGGGTAAAGGCATCGGCGTGAATCGAGACGAACAGATCAGCCCGCAACTGGCGCCCCTTGTTGACCCGATCGCGCAGCGGAATGTAGTAGTCACCGGTGCGTACCAGTTTCGCCTTGAAGCCCGGCCGGGCATCGATCGCTTTGTGCAGCTGACGGCTGATGGCCAGCACCACATCTTTCTCTCGCAACCCGCCGGGGCCGAGCGCACCGGGATCCTCACCGCCGTGGCCGGCGTCGATGGCGATCACCACGTCGCGCTCCCGGCTGACCTGCAGCAGGGTCTTTTCCTCCTGCACCACTTTGTCATGCAGGTCGATTACCAGGCGGTCGGGCAGATCACCGTGACGGCGCAGGGCAAAGCTGCGCGGGTTGGTCTGCTGTTTCAGGTCGAGCACAACACGCAGGTCGCGCTGATTCTGCCGCGCGTGCCGCACCGCTGCGATGGGTGTGTTCTCGAGCTCCAGCCCTGCAAGTGCTGCCGCCAGCTGCGCATCGCTGATATCGATTACGACGCGATGGGGTTCGGCCAGAGTGAACAGCTTGTGTTCGGCCGGTTCACTGAGGTCGAACACCAGACGGGTGTGGTCGGGGGCTCGCCAGAGCCGCACACCTTCGATTTCGGTCGCCAGCACCGGCGCCGTCAGTACCAGCGCCACCACGAGGGCGAACAGTCGCAGCGGGATTCGCTTCATCCTTCCTGTCCCGTCGGTTATTGCCTTTATCGGGTCAATCCATCAATACACAGCGGTCTTTTTACTGTATTTACAGCAATTTTTCCGCGGCCGCGAGCACTCTTTCACCATTGGGTGAGTGTGCACCAATCCTGATCTTCCGCCCGGCACCCGAAACCTCGAGTGAAACCTCGAGATCCGGCTCCGGCAGGATGCCGACACCGCGCTGAGGCCACTCCACCAGGCTCAGGCAGCCGGGGGCGAAGTAATCCCTCACTCCCATAAATTCGAGTTCCTCGGGGTCACCGAGGCGGTAGAGGTCGAAATGGTAAACGCGCCAATCCCCCATTTCGTAGGGTTCCACCAGGGTATAGGTAGGACTCTTGACCGCTCCCTCGTGGCCGAAAGCCCGTAATACGCCACGGGAAAAGGTCGTTTTACCCGCGCCCAGCTCACCGAACAGGTACACGGTGATACCGGCAGACAAGCCGTTGGCGAGACAGGCCCGGCCCAGGCCGATACCCGCAGCGACGGTTGTTTCCTCGTCCGGCAGATCCCGCTCCAGCCTTCGCTCCATTGTCCCCCCCTTTCACTGGACCATCACGACACAACCACCCGGCCACTGCCATAGTGGCCGTTCAATCCACTAACCGCCGCACGAATGGCAGCAGGTCTGTTGCCAGGAGTCCACGCTGTCCTTCGGCTGCGGCGTGATCGCCGGCTGCGCCGTGCAACCAAACCGCCAGCCGCACTGCATCAACCAGGGGCATGCGCTGGCCGATCAACGCCGCGATGATTCCCGTCAGCAGGTCTCCCATGCCCCCCGATGCCATACCGGGATTACCGCCATTGATCAGGTCGACGCCACCGTCGTGAGCGATCAGGGTTCCCGCCCCCTTAAGTACAACTACCCCACTGAACTTGGCCTGAACCTCGCGCACTGCTGCGAGCGGATCGGCAAGCACCTCGGCCGTATCCCAGCCCAGCAAACGCGCGGCTTCACCGACATGGGGAGTCAGCACCCAGTCATCACGGCGTACACCGGCCAGTACGCGGCCACCGGCGAGGATATTCAGTGCGTCAGCGTCCACGACCAGCGGCACCTCAGCCCGGCCTGCGCGCGCAAGCAGCTGCTCACCCCAGGGCGCTCGCCCGAGTCCGGGTCCGACAGCAATCACATCAGGGATCTCCAGCAACGGCTCCAGTTCCTGACCGGAGATCACCGGATGCGCCATGACCTCGGGGCAGCGGGTCAGCGCCGCCGCCAGGTGTTCCGGCCGGGTCGCCAGTGAAACCAGGCCTGCGCCGGCACGGGCGGTGGATTCCGCAGCCATCAGCGCCGCACCACCAAAGCCGGTGTCCCCGCCGACCACGAGCACATGGCCAAACTGATTCTTGTAGGCATCGGCACGACGCGGGGCCAGGCGCGGCACACTTTCGCCGGTATAGCGCCAGGCCAGCGGGTCGAGACTCCGATAGACCTCGGCAGGAGCGCCGAGATCCTCAAATATCACCTCGCCGCACAACGCCGGCCCGCGCCCGCAGAAAAGCCCCAGCTTGCGGCCGATGAAGGTGACGGTCACATCCGCCTGCACGGCCCGATCGCCGTGGCCGGTGTCGGCGTTCAGCCCTGAGGGGACATCCACCGCCAGCACCGGCGCGACACTGCGATTGATGCGCTCTACCGCATGGCCAACCGGCTCGCGCAGCTCACCGCTGAACCCGGTGCCGAGGAGCGCGTCGACGATCACCGTGTCTCCGTCCTCCGCATCCAGCTCTGTCAGCGACTGGACAACGTGTACGCCTTCCCGCACAGCATACTCATAGGCCGTCCGCGCATCGCCGGATAGCTTTTCGGGCGGCACACAGGCATAGGCCGCGACAGGGATCTGCTTCTGCGCCGCCAGCGCCGCCACCACATAACCATCGCCGCCGTTGTTGCCGCCGCCACAGTACACCTGCAGTCGACGCAGGTCGGGCCAGCGAAGCATCAGCTGGGCAAATGCGCGGCGACCGGCGCGCTTCATCAGGGCAATCGAGGGGATATCCAGTGCAGCGATTACGCGCCGATCCAGTTCCCGGACCGATTCAGCGCTGTACAGGGGTTGAGGCGTATCCATGCAGCTCCCGCGGTGTGGTCAATTTTTAATCTGTGGCAAAATAGCCGACGCCGGCCCGATTCCGGGCCAGAATGCGCGGCAAAGTATACCGTTACGGGCGCGCGAATTGTTCCCCACAGCGAGAGAGTCCATGAATCGGGCGGTCCTCGCCGAGCTGGCTGACCTCATCAAACTCTGGGGGCGCGAGCTCGGCTTTCAACAGATCGGCATTACCGACTGCCAGCTGACGCAGGATGCCGAGCACCTGCGCGCCTGGCTGGACGCCGGGCACCACGGCGATATGGACTGGATGGCAGCCCATGGCGACAAGCGCTGGCGCCCCGAGCACCTCGAGCCGGGAACACTCAGGGTCATCAGCGCGCGCCTCGACTATCTGCCGCCGGATACGGAACCCGTGCGAGTGCTCAAGGACTCCTCCAAGGCCTATGTCTCGCGCTATGCCACGGGCCGCGACTACCACAAGTTGATCCGCAAGCGACTCGCTCAGCTCGGCGAGCGGATTCGCCACTTCTGTGAGGAGCGCGAGATCGAGACGTCCGGGCGGGCGTTCACCGACAGCGCGCCGGTCATGGAGCGCGCCCTGGCACAGAAAGCCGGACTGGGCTGGATCGGCAAAAACTGCATGGTGATCAACAGTGGCGCGGGCTCATGGTTCTTCCTCGGCGAACTGTTCACTTCCCTGCCACTCCCCATCGACGAGAGCGATGAACCCAACCAGTGCGGTGACTGCAGCGCCTGCCTGAAAATCTGCCCCACTGACGCATTCGCAGGCCCTTACCAGCTGGACGCCCGCCGCTGTATTTCCTACCTCACCATCGAGAACAAGGGGCCGATACCCGAGGAATTCCGCGAGCCCATGGGCAACCGGGTGTTCGGCTGCGACGACTGCCAGATCATCTGCCCCTGGAACCGTTTCGCCCACCCCACGGCAGAATCAGACTTTCACCCCCGGCACGGCCTTGCCGACGGCGATCTGCTGACGCTGTTCCAGTGGAGTGAAGAGGAGTTCCTCGAGCGAACGGCGGGTTCCGCCATTCGTCGCATCGGTTACGAGCGCTGGCGACGCAACCTGGCGGTAGCCCTGGGCAACGGTGAGGCGAGCGCCGAAGCGATCGCGGCATTGGAATCTGCCCTGGAGGATTCGACCCCGCTGGTAGCCGAGCATGTCCGCTGGGCCCTGGAGCGACTGCGTAGTGGACGCCGACGCCGACGCAAAATCCGCAGGACACAGACGGAACGCTAAAGCCTGTTATTACAGCTGGTATTACAGCCGAAAGAAGTGCTCGCGATAGTGTTTGAGCTCATTGATGCTATCGCGGATATCATCCATGGCCAGGTGGCTGCTGTGCTTTTTCACACCTTCCAGCACGTCCGGGCGCCACCGGCGGGCGAGTTCCTTCACCGAACTCACATCCAGGTTACGGTAATGGAAGTAGCTCTCCAACTGCGGCATGTACTTCACGAGAAAACGGCGATCCTGGCCGATAGAATTGCCGCACATGGGGGAAGCCCCTTCCTGCACCCATTGACCGAGAAACTCGAGGGTTTCCCGCTCAGCCTCCCTCTCGGTAATGTGCGATTCCCGGACCCGCTTCACCAGACCGGAGCTGCCGTGCTGCTCAGTGTTCCAGTCATCCATCGCCGCCAGCAGCGCATCGCTCTGGTGAATAGCCATGGCCGGCCCTTCAGCGAGGATATTGAGGCGGGAATCGGTAATGATGGTGGCGATCTCGATGATGCGCTCTCTCTCCGGGTCCAGCCCGGTCATTTCCAGATCGATCCAGATAAGATTGTTTTGATCCACGGGCGGCCTCCTGTTTGCTGCGGAGAACGGTAGCGCAAAGGTCCGGCGAAGCAAAGGGCACTGGACCTTTCGGCATGACAGGGATGCCGCCGCGTGAAAAACGACGCCCCTGGGCGCCCCTCAAGCTATAATCCGCGCGAACTTTACGGGAGCCGGCACAGTGCAACATACCCGCCGATGAGCAAGCGCAAACTCAATCGTCGCCAGCAGTGGCGAATCGCCAAGATCCAGGAAGAGCGGGAGGCCCGTGCGCGCAAGAAAGCCGAAGGTGCTGAACAGGCACTGGAAGAAGCCGACCTGGGCCCCGAGCAGACCGGGCTGGTGATTGCCAACTATGGCACCCAGGTACTGGTGGAGAGCCTGGCGGAGCCCTCCCTGCGCCAGCGCTGTCACGTGCGCGCCAATATCGAGACGCTGGTCACCGGCGATCGGGTTGCCTGGCGATCTGCCATCAGCGAGCGCACCGGTGGCCTCGGTGTCGTCGGTGCCCGCCTGGAGCGCACTTCGGAGCTGCAGCGGCCAGACCGCTACGGCGACCTGAAGACCGTCGCGGCCAACATCGATCGTATCGTGATCGTCATCGCACCGAGGCCCGAGCCTTTCGCCAATGCGATCGACCGCTATCTGGTCGCCGCAGAGAGCACCGGCATCGCGCCCCTGCTGCTGCTGAACAAGATCGACCTGATCGACGACAGCAATCGTGAGCAACTGCAAGATCTATTGGAACCCTACCCCGCGCTTGGCTACCCGGTGCTGAAACTTTCGACCAAAACCGGCGAGGGGCTCGAGCCACTGCTGGCGACGCTGGCCAAGGGCACCAGCGTTTTTGTTGGCCAGTCCGGTGTGGGCAAATCCTCTCTCATCAATGCGCTGCTGCCGGAGGCGGGTGCTCGCACCGGTGCCCTGTCCGAAGCGACCCAGAAAGGCACACACACCACTACCGCGGCGGAACTCTTTCACCTGCCCAGCGGTGGCGATCTGATAGACTCGCCCGGCATCCGCGAATTCGGCCTCTGGCACATGAGCGAACAGGCTCTGCTGGAAGGCTTCGTGGAATTCCGCCCGTTTATCGGTCACTGCCGTTTCCGCGATTGCCGCCACCAGGGTGAGCCAGGCTGCGCCATCAATGAGGCGCTGGCACGTGGCGACATCAGCGAGCGGCGCATGAACAGCTTCCTTCACCTGCGCAATAGCCTGCAGGAAGAGTAAGTGACCACCGACTAACCGGAACAGGGAGAGTCTCTTGTCAAAATCACTGCCCTTGATTATCGAACCGGAAGCCCTGGCCGCCCAACTGGAGCGCGAGGATCTGCTGCTGGTGGATCTCAGCGCGCCCGCCAACTACCAAAGCGGGCATATTCCCGGCGCTATTCATCTGCCGTTCCAGGCGCTGATGGCGGGCACCCCACCGGCCCCGGGGAAACTGCCTTCCCTGGAGCGGCTGACCGAACTGTTTCGCAGCATCGGCCTGCGCCCGGAACAGCATGTCGTTGCCTTTGATGACGAGGGCGGCGGCTGGGCAGGGCGCTTCCTGTGGACACTCGAAGTAATCGGTTACCATAACTACAGCTACCTGAATGGCGGTATGCATGCCTGGCGAGCCGCCGGCCTGCCGCTCACTACCGAATTGCCGGCCATTCAGCCCAGCGATATCGAGATCGAAATTCATCGCCAACCCATCATGGAAGCGGAAGACATCCAGCAGCAATTGGGCGATGCCACCTTCCAGGTCTGGGATGCACGTTCGCCGCAGGAGTACCGGGGCGAGAAAGTGCTGGCGATGAAAGGTGGCCATATTCCGGGTGCCGTGAATTGCGAGTGGACCCAGCTGATGGACCCGCAGCGTGATCTGCGCATCCGCGAAGACGCCCGCGATTTTCTCGCCCGACTGGGACTCGACGACCAACATCGCATCGTGACCCATTGCCAGAGCCATCACCGTTCAGGATTTACCTGGCTGGTGGGCAAGTCCCTGGGATTTGATATCCGCGCCTACCCGGGCTCCTGGAGCGAATGGGGCAACCTGCCCGACACCCCCACTGAACAGTAATTTTTTGAGTTTTTTATGAATCCAAAGTTATTTGCCGCACTGCAATATCTCACCCCGCAGCACACGCTCTCCCGTGCGGCTGGCTGGCTGGCAGAGACACGCAACACCTGGATCAAGGATCGCTTCACCGGCTGGTTCGTGGACAAGTACGGCGTGGACATGGATGAGGCGCAGGAACCGGATTACACCGCCTACGCGAACTTCAATGATTTCTTCACCCGGGCACTCAAAGACGGTGCACGCCCGATCGTCGACGGAGAACAGGCCCTGGCGTGCCCGGCAGATGGCCACGTCAGCCAGCTGGGTGAGATCCACAACGGCCGTATTTTCCAGGCCAAGGGCCATGATTACAGCTTGCTGGAACTGGTGGGGGGAGACCCGCAGGTGGCCGCCCAGTTTACCGGCGGAACTTTTGCCACGGTTTATCTCTCACCGAGGGACTACCACCGCGTCCATATGCCGGTGGACGGCGTTTTGCGCAGTATGGTGCATGTCCCCGGCCAGCTGTTTTCCGTCAACCAGGTCACCACCGAAGAGGTTCCGCGCCTGTTTGCCCGAAATGAGCGGGTCGTATGCCTCTTCGATACTCCCGCCGGTCCCATGGCCATGGTGCTGGTCGGCGCGATGATTGTGGCCAGTATCGAGACGGTCTGGGCTGGTCTGGTGACCCCGCACAAACGGCGAATCCGCACCACCCACTACGGCGACAGCAAGCCGATTGCACTGAATAAGGGGGAGGAGATGGGCCGCTTCAAACTGGGCTCCACCGTGATCCTGCTGTTCGGCGCCGACCGGATGAAATGGCTGGACTCACTGGGTGCCGAGAGCCCGGTGAAAATGGGTGAACATCTGGGAGACCTGCAGAAGGACACCAACTGAGGACTGGGTTACGGCGGCTCCGCACGATAACGGAGTCGCCAGCCGAGAAAGGTTTACGTGAGAGGCTGGACGGCCTAGCGTCCAATCACCCGCGACAGGAACGCCGGCAGGCGGTTGCGACTGAACAGGTAGGCATCGCGTACGGAGGCCACATCGACCTGGGGAAAACGGCTCGGCTCCAGATCCTTCACAATGGAAATCTTGTCTCCGGGGGTGAGCTTGCCCCGCTCCACCAGCCGCTCCTTGCGGTCATCGTCTGCAGCCAGGTCGAGCACACGCGGCTGCGGCAGCAGCTGCTTGTCCCGATCGAGCACCACCATCACCTTCGGTTTCAGTCGACGGCGATAGGTCTGCTCCAGCACTACCGCGACCTCGCCGGTGGAAAGCTCCACCTGGGTACCGGTCGGGTAGAGACCAATGGCCTGGATAAACTCCACCACCAGCTGCTCCTGATAGCAGACGCCACGCAGGTCATACAGCTCCGCCACGGCGCGGGATGGAGCTACCGGGAAACTGGCACCGCGGGGATTGGTAGCCTCGTCGTAAAAGGTAACGACACCGCACATGCGCGCCAGCACCGGAATTTTGTCACCCCGGAGGCCAGCCGGATAGCCACTGCCGTCGTGCCGCTCGCGGTGACACTGCACAATCTTGACCACTTCAGGGTCCAGCTGCGGCTCGCGGGACAACAGGTCGACACTGTAGCCAACGAACTTCCGGTACTCGAGCTCCTGGCGAGGACTGCGATCAACGGTCTGCAGGATGTCATCATCCAGCAGCAGTTTACCCACATCCTTCAACAGCGTTGCGAGCCCCAGACGGATCAGGTCCTGGCGCCGCAACCCGATATGGCGACCAAAAAGTACCGACCAGATACTCGCACGGATGGAGTGGCGGTAGGTATGGTCATCTTTTTCCTGAAGCCGGGCCAACCAGGCAGATGCATCCGGGCTGCGGAGCATGCTGTCCACCAGCTGCTCCATTGCCCCCTGCATTTTCTTCAACGGTAACTCTGCCCGCTTACCAGCCTGGGACATGACACTGGCCATGCCCTCGCTAATCTCCCGGTAGAGCTTGTCGGCTTTGGCGGCCTCTTTACGCGCAGGTAATGGTTCGGGGTATGCGTCGCGCTGTACTTGTACGGGGCGACAGGGAATCAGGGCCGGGGCCACAGGGCCGCGCTCGGAGCGCACGCCCCGGGGTTTTTCCGCAGCCGCAGTGGAACGGGTCATGCGGCGCAACTTGACGCCCGCATCGCCGACGGTCTTGACCACATCCACATAAACGTAGCGGCAGTATTTCTGCAGCTGGCGAATTTCTTCGAGGTCGCGGATATAGAAGCCCTGTAACGCAAACGGGGTGCGCGTCCACGGACGATCGAGGCGCGACACAAACATGCCGCGCTGCAGGTCTTCTACATAGACTTTCGCTTGTTCTATCGCCACGACTGGGAAATGCTTTGTTGTTGCTTATTTATTAATCTGCCTGCGCCACCGGCTGGGGGCCAGGGCGGAACAGGCATTTATATCACGACCAGGGAAGCCGGGGACATAAAGTCTAATACCCCGCGCACACCAATCTTGTGACGCGCATCACAATTTCTTCATGCGCCCCGGCCAAACCGCACAGTAACGCCTTCAAAGGTGGTATTTCGGTGACAGCTCTACCACGGCTTCGATCATTGCCCGCGCATGCTCGGGATCGACTTTCGGCGTGATGCCGTGGCCCAGATTGAATATGTGTCCGGTTCCCTGGCCAAAGGCTGCGAGAATAGCAGCCACCTCTTCCCGGATACGCTCGGGTGTTGCGTAGAGCACGGCCGGATCCAGATTGCCCTGCAGCGCCACACGGTCCCCCACACGGGCACGGGCCGCGCCGATGTCGGTGGTCCAGTCCAGGCCCAGCGCCGAGGCGCCGCTTTCTGCCATGGACTCGAGCCACTGGCCGCCCCCTTTGGTGAAGAGAATGCTGGGCACCGGTCTACCGTCTGCCTCTTTGATCAGGCCGGCGACTATTCGCTCCATATACTGGAGAGAGAACTCCCGGTAGGCACCGTGGCTCAGGGCGCCGCCCCAGGTATCAAAGATCTGCACCGCCTGGGCTCCAGCGCGGATCTGCGCATTCAGGTAGTCGGTGACGGAATCTGCCAGCACCGAGAGCAGTTGGTGCATCAGCTCTGGCCGGCTGTAGAGCATTTCCTTACAGCGGGCGAAATCCCGACTTGAGCCACCTTCCACCATGTAGGTCGCGAGCGTCCAGGGACTGCCGGAGAACCCGATCAGCGGCACGCGCCCGTGCAATTCACCGCGGATGGTCCGCACCGCGTTCATCACGTAGTCCAAATCGGATTCGCTGTTAACGACCTCGAGCCGTTGGATGTCCGCTTCGGTGCGCACGGGCTTGTGGAATTTGGGGCCCTCGCCCTCCTCGAAATAGAGGCCCAGGCCCATCGCATCGGGGATGGTGAGAATATCCGAAAACAGAATGGCAGCATCCAGCGGGTAGCGCTCGAGCGGCTGCAGGGTCACCTCACAAGCCAGTTCGGTGTTGCGGCACAGGTCCATAAAGCTGCCGGCCTGAGCCCGGGTGGCCCGGTACTCTGGTAAATAGCGCCCCGCCTGACGCATCATCCACACCGGGGTGCGGTCCACAGGCTGGCGCATCAGGGCGCGCAGGAAACGGTCATTCTTCAGTTCAGAGGGCTTGGCGTCGGACATGATTACCACGGGCTGGTTAAAAAGGCGGCTATTGTAGCGGGGAGCCGCGGGGGAAAACAGGACTGAACACGAGATACCATCAACGTCGCAAATTTGGTCGATTGGCCCGCCTACAACGAGCCACTATCACCTGATATCTAGTACAAAAACCTGAAACCGACACACTGCAATTCATGTCCAGCGACTCGACCGAGCCCCCAACGGCCATGATTGAGGTGTCTCCCCGACCCTTTGCCACACACCAATTGCCGACTTCTTTTCGCCAAGCCCCTGTAGCGTCCGCCCACGCGCATGGAAGGCCCGAGCATCGCCGCTAGCGAACGGACATCAAAAAAGGGGGCATAGCCCCCTTTCTGATTCGCCAGCTAACGGGTCAGACATCCAGGTAGTCGAGAATACCTTCCGCGGCCTGACGACCTTCCCAGATGGCGGTCACCACCAGGTCGGAACCTCGCACCATGTCGCCACCGGCAAAGACTTTTTCGTTACTGGTCTGGAATTTGTAGCGCTGCTCTTCTGCGGCCACCACGCCGCCCCAGTCTGCCACCTGGATATCATGATCGGTAAACCAGTCAGCGGGATTCGGGCGGAAGCCGAAGGCCACCAGTACGATATCGGCGGGGATGATTTCCTCGGAACCGGCTACTACCTGCGGGCGCCGACGTCCATTCTCGTCCGCTTCGCCCAGCTCGGTGGTCACTACTTTCACACCCTCAACCTTGCCATCGCCCACGATCTCGACCGGCTGGCGGTTGAACAGGAAGCGCACCCCCTCTTCCTTGGCATTGGCCACTTCACGGCGGGAACCGGGCATGTTTTCTTCGTCGCGGCGGTAGGCACAGGTGACACTGCGGGCGCCCTGGCGGATGGAGGTACGGTTGCAGTCCATGGCGGTATCACCACCACCCAGTACCACCACGCGCTTGCCATCCACGGAGATAAACTCTTCCGGGTTTTTCTCCCAGCCCATATTGCGGTTCACATTGGCGACGAGGAACGGCAGGGCATCGTGAACGCCAGGCAGATCCTCGCCGGGGAAACCGCCTTTCATGTAACTGTAAGTCCCCATCCCCATGAACACCGCGTCGTAGTCCCGCAGCAACTCTTCGAAACTGATGTCCTTGCCCACCTCGGTATTGAGGCAGAACTCGATACCCATGTCGGTGAAAATTTCACGACGCTGCTGCAGCACGCGCTTTTCCAGCTTGAATTCGGGAATGCCGAACGTCAGCAGGCCGCCAATCTCCGGATACTTGTCGAATACCACCGGCTGTACCCCGTTGCGGATCAGTACATCGGCACACCCGAGCCCGGCTGGGCCGGCGCCGATTACGGCGACGCGCTTGTCGGTCTTTTTGACGTGGCTCAGGTCCGGGCGCCAACCCAGCGCGAAGGCCGTGTCGGTGATGTATTTCTCCGCGTTGCCGATGGTTACCGCACCGAAGCCGTCATTCAGGGTACAGGCGCCCTCGCAGAGGCGGTCCTGTGGACAGACTCGGCCACAGACTTCCGGCAGGGTGTTGGTCTGGTGGCAGAGTTCCGCCGCCTCCATGATGTTGCCGTCGGCAATCAGGCGCAGCCAGTTGGGAATATAGTTGTGTACCGGACACTTCCACTCGCAATAGGGGTTGCCGCAATCCAGGCAGCGGTGTGCCTGACTCGCCACCTGCCGCTCGCTGAACGGGTGGTAGATCTCCACGAACTCATTGGTGCGCGTGATGATGTCTTTCTTGGCGGGATCGATCCGGCCCACATCGACAAACTGGAAGTCATTGTTCAGTCGCTGAGTCATTGTCGTTACCCCTTACTCGCCACGCTTGCGCACATCGGATAGCAGGCCGGCGAGACTCGCCGCCTTCGGTTTCACCAGCCAGAAGCGGCTGAGGTAATCGTCGAAGTTATCGAGTAGCTCCGCCCCCCACTCGCTTCCGGTTTCAGCGACATACTCCTCGATCACCTCGCGCAGATGGCTCTGGTGGGGTTCGAGGGTCTCGCTGCTGATGCGGCGCAGCTCGATCAGTTCATGGTTGCACTTGTCGAAGAAGTCCCGCTCCAGGTCGAGCACATAGGCAAAACCACCGGTCATACCGGCACCGAAGTTAAAGCCGGTTTTGCCGAGCACAGCGACCATCCCGCCGGTCATGTATTCACAGCAGTGGTCGCCAGCACCCTCCACCACGGCGAAGGCTCCCGAGTTGCGCACTGCAAAACGCTCACCCGCGCGGCCAGCAGCGAACAACTTGCCGCCGGTGGCGCCATACAGGCAGGTGTTGCCGACAATGCTGGTATCCTGCGAGGCAAAACTGCTGCCCGCAGGCGGACGGATTACCAGCTTGCCGCCGGCCATCCCCTTGCCCACATAGTCGTTGGCATCACCGTCCAGGTACATCTCCAGACCGCCGGCGTTCCACACGCCGAAGGACTGGCCGGCAACGCCGGTCAGGCGCACTTTCACCGGGGCATCCACCATGCCCTGGTTACCATGGCGCTTGGCGATCTCACCGGACAGGCGGGCGCCAATCGAGCGATCGCAATTGGTGACCGAGTACTGGTACTCACCACCGGAGCGGCTTTCGATCGCCGGCAGCATATCCGCCACCATGCGCTCCGCCAGCTCGCCCTTGTCCCAGGGGGTGTTCTTCGGCTGCTGGCAGGTCTGCGGCTTTTCTGCCAGCAGTGCGTCGGTGTGCAGCAGTGGCGACAGGTCCAGTTTTTTCTGTTTGTCGGTCTGTCCTTCAAGCACCTGCAGCAGGTCCACACGGCCGACCAGCTCCTCCAGCGTGCGCACGCCAAGACGTGCCATCCACTCTCGGGTTTCCTCGGCGACGAAGCGGAAGAAGTTCATCGCCATTTCCGCGGTGCCGATGTAGTGGTCGTCCCGCAGATCCTTGTTCTGGGTGGCGACACCGGTGGCGCAGTTGTTCAGGTGACAGATGCGCAGGTATTTGCAACCGAGGGCCACCATGGGAGCCGTGCCAAAGCCGAAGCTCTCGGCACCCAGGATCGCGGCCTTGACCACATCCAGGCCGGACTTCAGTCCGCCGTCGGTCTGCACCCGCACCTTGTCGCGCAGGTCGTTGGCACGCAGGGTCTGGTGGGTCTCCGCCAGTCCCAGCTCCCAGGGGGATCCCGCATAGCGGATCGAGGTGATCGGGCTCGCAGCAGTGCCGCCGTCGTAGCCGGAGATGGTGATCAGGTCTGCATAGGCCTTGGCCACACCGGCGGCGATGGTGCCGACACCAGGGCGCGATACCAGCTTCACCGAAACCAACGCATCCGGGTTGACCTGTTTCAAGTCGAAGATCAGCTGGGCCAGGTCCTCGATGGAATAGATATCGTGGTGCGGCGGCGGTGAAATCAGGGTCACGCCGGGTACCGAGTAGCGCAGACGCGCGATCAGTTCATTGACCTTGCCGCCGGGCAACTGACCGCCCTCGCCGGGCTTGGCACCCTGCGCCACTTTGATCTGCAGCACTTCCGCATTGACCAGATAGTGCGGCGTAACCCCGAAGCGGCCGGAGGCGACCTGCTTGATCTTGGAGACTTTGTCAGTGCCGAAGCGGGCCGGATCCTCGCCACCTTCACCGCTGTTGGAGCGGCCGCCGAGGCGGTTCATGGCCTGGGCCAGCGACTCGTGCGCCTCCGGAGACAGGGCGCCAAGGGACATAGCGGCAGAATCGAAGCGGCGCAGGATATGTTCTGCCGGCTCGACTTCGTCTACGGAGATCGGCTCCAGCTCGTCGCGGAAGCCGAGCAGGTCGCGCAGGGTCGCTACCGGACGCTGGTTGACCAGCTCCGCGTAATCACGCCAGATGGCATAGTCGCCGGTGCGCACTGCCTGTTGCAGGGTCATCACCACGTCCGGGTTGAAAGCGTGGTATTCCTGACCGTGTACATATTTGTGCAAACCGCCGGCGGAAACCGCCTTGCGCGGTTTCCAGGCGATCTGTGCACGCTTCTCCATATCCACTTGCAGGTCGGCGAAACCGGCACCCTCGATGCGGGTCGGCGCACCGGGGAAACAGAGATCCACCACCCCGCGGGAGAGCCCCACCAGCTCAAACAGCAATGCGCCGCGGTACGAGGCCACGGTGGAAATGCCCATTTTGGACAGGATCTTCAGCAGGCCCTTGATGATGCCGTTGCGATAGTTCTTCTGCGCCTCGGCCGCATCCAGCAGCAACTCACCGGTCTCGATCAGGTGGTTGATGATGCTGTAGGAAAAGTAGGGGTGCACTGCGGTAGCACCCACACCGACCAGACACGCAAGCTGGTGCGCATCGCGGGCACTGGCAGTATCGACGATCACGTTGGAGTCGCAGCGCAGACCGGCGTGCACCAGGTGGTGGTGCACGGCACCGGTCGCCAGCAGCGCATCGATGGGCAACCGATCTGGCTGAATATCGCGGTCAGACAGCACGACGAGCACGGTTCCGGCCCGGACCGCCGCCTCCACATCGGCACACAGCTTGCGGATCGCCGACTCCAGGTCGAGCTGGGCCGGATCGTAATTGAGGTCGAAAATTCTGGACTCGAAACCGGGGCGATCGAGCTCCAGCAGCGCCGTGTACTTCATATGTGAAAGCACCGGCGAGGACAGGATCACCCGGTCGGCGTGCTCCGGCGTTTCCTCAAAGACCGACTTCTCACGCCCCAGGCACGTTTCCAGGGACATGACCACGGTTTCCCGCAACGGATCGATGGGCGGGTTAGTGACCTGGGCAAACTGCTGGCGGAAATAATCGTAGATAGAACGGTTGTGGCGCGACAGTACCGCCATGGGGGTATCGTCGCCCATCGAGCCGACGGCCTCCTGACCGGCTTCGGCCATGGGACGCACTACCGAGTCCCGCTCCTCCAGTGAGGAGCTGAACAGCTTCTGGTAGACCTTGAACTGCTCGTAGGAAAAATTGTTGTCCACCGGTGCGGTGACCAGTGTGGAGCGAATGCGGCGGGCCTTGTCTTTCAACCAGCGCTTATAGGGCTGGCGCGCTTTGAGCATGTTGTCGATATCGGCGGTGTGGTAGAGCTTGCCCTCGCGGGTATCCACCGACAGCATCTGACCGGGCCCAAGGCGGCCCTTTGCCACGACATCCTCGGGCTTGTAGTCATAGACACCGATCTCGGATGCGACCGTGATGATGTCATCCTTGGTGATGACCCAGCGGGACGGGCGCAGGCCGTTGCGGTCCAGGGTACAGACGGCGTAGCGGCCATCGGTCATTACCAGCCCGGCAGGGCCATCCCAGGGCTCCATATGCATGGAGATATATTCATAGAAGCCGCGCAGATCCGGATCCATGCTCTCGACGTTCTGCCACGCCGGCGGGACCAGCATCCGTACCGCGCGGTGCAGCTCCATACCACCGGCAATCAGCATCTCCAGCATATTGTCGAGACTGGAGGAGTCAGAGCCCTCGCGGTTGACCAGTGGCGCCAGCTCGGCCAGTTCTGGCAACAGCGGGCTGGAGAACTTCGGCGTGCGCGCCACCGACCAGTTGCGGTTACCGGTGATGGTATTGATCTCGCCGTTGTGGGCCAGTAGGCGGAATGGTTGCGCCAGTGGCCAGCGCGGCATGGTGTTGGTGGAGAAGCGCTGGTGAAAGACACAGATCGCCGTCTCCAGGCGCGGGTCGGCCAGCTCCGGGAAAAATTTCGGCAGATCTGCCGGCATCATCAGGCCTTTGTAAGACACGACCTGAGCGGACAGGCTGGCGATGTAAACGCCCTCTGCAAGCTGTTGCTCGGCCTTGCGACGGGCCACGAATAGGCGGGCATTGAACTTGGCTTCGCCCAGCGCTTCTTCGGCGTCATTGATCAGCAGGTGTTCGAATCGCGGGAGAGATTCCCGGGCGATGGGGCCGAGGCAGTCAGGGTTGGTCGGCACAGTCCGCCAGCCGGCCACACGCATCCCCTGTGCCTCCAGCTCCCGGGTGAGGATGTCGCGGCCTGCCTGGGCCTCATTTTCGTCGAGCGGCAGCATGATGGCGCCGACGGCGTATTGGTCAGTCAGTTCGACGCCCAGCTGTTCGCGGGCCTCGGCGCGGAGGAAAGTATCCGGCTTCTGCAGCAGCAGGCCGCAGCCATCGCCGGTCTTGCCGTCGGCTGCAATACCACCGCGGTGAGTCATACAGGTCAGCGACTCAATCGCTGTCTTGACCAACTTGTGGCTCACCTGCCCTTTCAAGTGTGCGATCAGGCCAAAACCACAGTTGTCCTTGAACTCATCCAACCGATACAGACCGCTACCCATAAAATTCCTCATCGTTGTTTTGTCGGCCCCGGGCACAGGGAGAAGGGTTCGCACCACATTGAAGGTGTTATCGCCTGGCCGCACGCCGTTTGTTTTTGCTTTCTGCGGCGGCCCTTGTCCCATCGCGGGGCCGGTCGCGCTGCGCGCGAACCTGCCTCACTGACAAAAAAAGCCCGCAAAGGGGCTTTTCTTATTCTGGTTTTATTCTGGCTTCTCAACCCGGTTTTCCCCGGGGGGCGCGCAATATTACTGGCGCCCACCTGGAATTGCAAGAATCGGCAGTCTATTCTTCTGGATTGACCCCAAAAAACCGACTTATCTTCTTTTTGCGACCCTCTCTGTCAAATAGTCCTCAGCAACGATCAAATAGCGATTGGGCGATCACGCTGCACCGCAGAGCCTGAGGGATTTTTCAATCTCCTCGGGACTGCAGTCGGAGACGATTAGGGCCCGACCGAGGCCGGCCAGCAAAACCAGGCGCAAGCGACCATCGATCACCTTCTTGTCGACCGCCATCGCCGTCAGGAACTGTCCGCTAGTCATTCCCTCTGGGGCCCGCACCGGCAAGTTGGCCCGAACCAACAGCGTGCGGACACGCTCGACCAGCTCACCGGTGATATCGCCGCGCAAGCGCGACAGCTCGGCCGCCATCACCATGCCCGCTGCCACCGCCTCGCCGTGGAGCCATTGTCCGTAACCCTGTACCGACTCAATTGCGTGGCCGAACGTATGGCCGAAATTCAGGATTGCCCGCTGACCGCCCTCTCGCTCATCGGCGGCCACCACCGCCGCCTTGTCTTGACAGGAACGCTCGACGGCGTAGGCAAGCGCATCGCGATCCCGGGCCATCAACCGCTCGATGTTGGCCTCGAGCCAGGAGAAGAACCCCTCATCACAGATCAGGCCGTACTTGATGACTTCGGCCACGCCCGCACTGAATTCCCGTGCCGGTAGCGTCGACAACGTGTCCATATCGGCCAGAACCAGTCGTGGCTGGTAGAAAGCACCGATCATGTTTTTCCCCAGCGGATGATTCACACCGGTCTTGCCGCCAACCGAAGAGTCCACTTGCGACAGCAACGTGGTGGGAATCTGGATAAAGTCCACTCCGCGCTGGTAACTGGCTGCCGCGAAACCCGTCATATCCCCTACGACGCCGCCGCCCAGGGCGATGAGGGTGGTGCTCCGATTGTGGCGACACTCCAACAGGGCGTCGAAAATCCGGTTGAGCGTATCGAGGTTTTTGAAGGCTTCACCGTCCGGTAGCTCGATGTGATCGACCTGATCCAGATCGCAACCATCAAGCCCCTCCATGAGTTTCTGCAGGTAGAGCGGGGCTACCGTCTCGTTGCTCACCACCATGACCTGTCGACCCCGGATATAGGGTGCCAGGTTGTTCGAGTTTGAAAGGAGCCCCTGACCAATCAGGATCGGGTAGCTGCGCTCTCCCAGCTCCACTGTGAGGCGATGCATGACATTCTCCATTACTAACAGAATTGGGCGGGGTACCGGACACCAAGGCTTTGCACAGCGACCCAGGGATCGATGCCGGAAAGCGGTTCAACCGGCGGTGTCAGTCTCAGTCAGGCGCTCGGCAACTCGCGTTGCCGCTTGCTTGGGGGTACAGTGGTCGGTCTCACAGACGAGATCTGCCACTTCCCGATAGAGAGGATCGCGCTCGTTGACCAATTCCACAATACGCGCCCTCGGGTCCGGCACCTGTAGCAGCGGGCGATTACTGTTTTTGGAAGTCCGCTCGAGCAGCTGGTCGATACTGGCCTGCAGGTAGACCACCAGCCCGTGCTTGCGCAGCAGCAGCCGGTTTTCCTCCTTCAACACAATACCGCCACCGGTCGCGATCACCTGGACTGGGCCCGCGCAGAGCTGGCTCAGCACGTCGCTTTCGCGGCGGCGAAAACCGGCCTCGCCTTCGACGTCGAAAATCCAGGGGATATCAGCGCCGGTCTTTTCTTCCAGCACCTTGTCTGAATCGGCAAAAGGCAGCCGCAATTGGGCTGCCAGGAGTTTGCCGATAGTGGACTTGCCGGCCCCCATGGGGCCGACCAGAAAGATGGAGCGACTGATCACTTGGAGTAGATGTAATCGTCTTCCATGATCCGCGGAGTGATGAAGATCAGCAGTTCACGGCGGTCGTCGCTGCGTACGGTCTGCTTGAAAAGGTTACCCAGGTAAGGGATATCACCCAGCAGCGGCACCTTGGTTTCACCCTCGATGGCCTGACTCTCGAAGATGCCACCCAACACGATGGTTTCACCGTTGGCGACCAGCACCTTGGTCTGCAGCGAGTTGATATTGATCGATGGAATCTGGGAACCGGTTACCAGGTCGGTGAACAGTTCGCCCACGCTGTCCTGGTTGATATCCAGATCCATGATGATGTTGTTATCCGGTGTGATCTGGGGAGTCACATTCAGCTGCAGCACCGCCTCGCGGAAGGTCACCGAGGCAGCACCGGAAGAGGTTGCCTCAAGGTATGGGATTTCCACACCAGACTCGATATTGGCTTCCTGCTTGTCTCCGGTCACTACCTTCGGCTGGGACACGATTTCGGCCTTACCCACATCTTCCAGTGCGGACAGCTCCAGACCGAGGAAGAAGTTATCTTTCAGGATCGCATAGGCGATACTGCCGGCCGGGTTTGCCACGCCGAGATCCACCAGCAACGGATCGTGGATGGACTGCGGCGCGCTCACATCGGGGATTGCACCATCGCCATCGCGGAAGTCGGTCGCTTGACGGCCGCCACCGATACCGATCTTGTCGTCATCGATGTTGTGATTTTCCGAGTATTCCCAGCGCACACCAAGTTCGCGCATGAAATCGGTATTCGCATTGACGATACGCGCTTCGATCATCACCTGGCGCACGGGGATATCGATCGCCGCGATCAGGGAGCGGAACTGGGCGATCTTCTCTTCAGTGTCGGTGAGGATGATGGTGTTGGTGCGTTCGTCGACAATCGCACTACCGCGGCGGGACAGGATACTGCGCTGCTCGCTGTCGTCGTCACGGCCACCAGCAAAGTTACCCTGGCCCATGCCGCCACCACCGCCACCCTGGCGGCCCGCGAACAGACTAAATAGCTCACGCGCATCCGCGTAGCGCACCTGGATGTACTCGGTGCGCAGCGGTGCCAGCTCCTCGAGCTGCTTGCGTGCTTCCAGCTCCTGGCGTTCGCGCTCGGCGATCTCAGCCGCCGGGGCAACCATGATGACATTGCCATCCTGACGCTTATCCAGGCCCTTGGCTTTCAGGATCAGTTCCAGCGCCTGATCCCAGGGCACACCGTCGAGACGCAGAGTAATGCGGCCCTGTACTGTGTCACTGGCGACCAGGTTCAGGTCGGTAAAGTCAGCAATCAGCTGCAAAACCGAACGTACTTCAATGTCCTGGAAGTTCAGGGACAGCTTCTCACCGCTGAACTGGAACTCCTGGCGCTTCTCACGCACTTCAGCGACGGTCAGCGGCTTCACACTCAGCACGTACTGGTTGTCAGCCTGATAGGCCAGGTAGTCGTAATCACCGGTAGCCGGATCGACTGCAATCACAGTATTGCGGCCGTCGTAGTCGACAGTGATGGACTTCACCGGCGTGGCGAAATCAGTCACATCCAGACGCTGGCGCAGGGATTCCGGCAGGTCAGCTCCCAGGAAGGTAAGCAGAATACGGCCCTTGGTGCGCTCCACATCGATGTTCACGGCCGGATCGCTCAGGCTGACGATCACCTTGCCTTCACCGGCCTCACCGCGGCGGAAATCGATATTGCTGATGGCGACGTTGTCCGCTGCCTGGAAGCGGGTCTGCCCACCCAGGCTCATCGCTTCGGGCTGCTGTTGCTGCACCGGAGCGGCGGCGACCGATGCCGTGGTCGCAGAGTCGGCGCCGATCTCCATCACAATCTGGTTGCCCTGGCGCTCACTGGTGTATACCGGCAGCTGGTCCAGGTTAACGATCAGGCGGGTGCGATCCTCGCTGGAAACAATCACGGCGCTGCGGGCACCGCCGATTCCCAGTGAATATTTTTTCTGTGGCAGCGAACTCTCAACCCCGGCAAAGTCCATGACGATGCGGGCGGGCTGCTCAATGGTGTAGCCGGTGGGCTCCGGCGGCACATCCCTGAAGCTCAGGCGTAGCTGAACGCGGTTACCGGGCAGTTCAGAAAACTGAATATCGTTGAGCTGATTGACCTGAGCCAGTGATACTGTGGGCATCAATGCCAGAGCCAGCAACAACACCTTCCCGGCGGCCAATACTTTGGCGAGTTGCTTGTTCATCATTATTGGTTGTCCTTCTCTTCCAAAGTCAGCGCCCGAGGCCGCTCAATCCAGCCACCGGTGCCATCCGGTACGATTTCCAGTACATCAACCTGCGAAGCAGAGGCACTCACCACGCGGCCGTGGTTCTTGCCAAGGTAGTTGCCGACAGTAATCCGGTGAATCCCCCCCTCACCATCGTCAACCAGCGCCCAGATCTGGCCGCTGCGCGACAGCGTGCCCACCATGGACAGCGCGTCAAAATTGAAACGTTCCAGCAGCTCCTTGCGGCGATCCGTCTCCGGGGCCACGTCCAGGCGCCGGCCGACCAGGCGCTGTTCGGCGTCCAGAACAGGACGGGTGAACGGGCTGCGTTCGGCAGCAGCACTGTAAACGTAAGGGCTGTAGGGCGTGAACGTGGGAATCGGTTCGATCTGTCCCTTCGGCTTGGCCTTGACCGCCGCCATCTTCTGGCGCAGATCACTATGGCTCGTATCGAGGCTGCAGCCGGCTACGGCTGCGGCGGTGAGCGCAAGAGCAAACAGTCTGATCATCCCTCTTCCCCCTGCTCTTTGTAGCGGTAGGTCTTGGCATTGATGACCATGTTCAGCAGCGCACCGCCGTCTTTGCTTGTGTCGATATTGAAGTCGTGCAACGTGACGATTCGGGGCATACCGGCGATCCCACTGACGAAGGCACCGAACTCGTGATAGCCACCCTGTACTTCGATCCGGATTGGCAGCTCGACGTAGAACTCGCCAACCTGCTCTTCTTCGAGGGCGATCTTCTGGATCGTCAGGCCGCTACCGCGCCCGAACTCGTCGATATCCTCGAGCAGGCCCGGCACTTCGGTATCCTTTGGCAGCTGCTTCAGCAACGCACCGAAAGTCTCCTCCATTTCCGCCAGCTGCTCCCGGTAAGCATCCAGGTTGGCAGCCTCGAAGGATTTCTTCTCAAACTTGGTGAAGAGCTCCCTCTCTTTGTTGGCTGCAAACTCCAGCTGCTGGTAGCGGTCGCTGATCATGAAGTAATAACCACCGCCGACCAGCGCCAGCGAGATGATCAGCAGCAGTGCAATGCGTCCGGCCAGCGGCCAGACACCCACGCGTGAAAAGTCGATATCGTTGATATCGAGCTCATTCAGCTTTTTGAGCGTATCCTCCAACGCCATGGCACGGACCCTTTAATTAGCGCTTGTCGCTAGTTCTTGTTGTTCTTCGTCTTCTTGCTTCTTGCGCCCACTGACCGTGACGGTCATCTGGAAGGCACTGGCCTGCTCGCCAAACTCAGGCTTCGCGGTGACGCCGGTGAGGTTCGGGGACTCATACCATTCGGACTGGTCCAGATTGCGCATAAAAGAGGAGACCCGGTTGTTGGACTCGGCTACACCGGTGATCTCGACCGTCTTGCCGGCACGCTTGAGACCGGTCAGCCACAAGCCTTCAGGGGCCGCAGTCACCATTTCGTCGAAGTAGCGCACAGCGAGCGGACGGTTGCCCTGAAGCTCCTGAATCACGCGCATCCGATCAATCAGCTGCTGACGGCGCTTTTTCAGATCCTGGATCTCGCGCACCTGCTTTTCCAGGGCGGTGATCTCGGTCTGCAAAATGCGATTGCGCTCGTTCTGGTTGGCAATCTGGCCGTCGACCGTCTTCATCCACAGAAACACGGCGACGCCGGTGGCAATCACCACCAGCGCTGCGACCTGCTGAAACTCTTTCTGTTTCTGTGCGCGGAACTCCTGGCGCCAAGGCAATAAGTTAATCTTGGCCATTCTCAGTACTCCTTCTCGCGCATCGCTAGCCCCGCCGCGATCATCAGCGAGGGGGCCTCATTGGCAAGCGCCTGGCGATTGACCCGGGAAGCCACGGTCATGTCCTGGAAGGGGTTTGCCACCATGGTCGGCTTACCCAGTTTCTCCCCCACCAGGTCCGCCAGCCCCTCCATGGCAGCCACGCCGCCACCGAGCAGGATGTAGTCGACATCACTGTAGGAAGTAGAGGAGTAGAAGAACTGCAGGGAGCGGGTCACTTGCTGGACCACCGCGTCACGGAACGGCTCCAGGACCTCGGGGTAATAGTCGTCTGGCAGGCCACTGCCGCCCTGACGCTTGGCCAGACCCGCCTCCTCGGCGGAGAGGCCATAGCGACGCTGGATTTCATCGGTCAACTGGCGACCGCCGAACAGCTGCTCGCGGGTGTAGACGGTCTTGCCATCCACCATCACGGAGAGCGCGGTCATAGTGGCGCCGATATCGATCACGGCCACCACCAGCTGCTCCTGGGGCGGGAACTGCCGCTCCATCAGCGTGTAAGAGCGCTCGATGGCGTACGCTTCCACATCCACCACAGCGGCCTGAAGCTCGGCTTCTGCAAGAGCGGAAACTCGCTGCTCGATGTTCTCGCTGCGACAGGCGGCCAGCAGGACTTCCACCTGACCTTCACCCTTGTCCGATGGGCCCTGCACCTCAAAGTCGAGGTTGACCTCATCCAGCGGATAGGGGATGTACTGGTCGGCCTCGAGGGCAATCTGCGCCTCGAGCGCGTCCTCATTGAGATCCGCAGCCATTTCCAGGGTCTTGGTGATCACGGCAGAGCCGGACACCGCTACCGCGGCCTGGCGCAGGCGAGTCTTCGAACGGCGCACCACTTTGCGGATTGCTTCCGCGGTCGCACCCACGTCATTGATGTTTTTGTCGACTACCGCATTGGGAGGCAGGGGCTCGACGGCGTAACATTCGACCCGGTATTTGTCACCGTTGCGACTTAGCTCCAGTAACTTGACCGCAGTGGAGCTAATATCTAGCCCCAACATGGCCTTCGGGCCCTTATTGAGAAAAGGGAGCATCCCCATTTTTCTTATCTTTTCCGTGGGTTATGAAGATTTGATGTTATAGCACTTTAAATTACAGCTGCAACCGCCAATTGCATAGGTATCAGCGCACAATATTCGTATAATTATTCACCCGATCTGATTCAGACGTAAACCAGAAGCATTGTTACATGTCCGAAAAAGCCCGCAATCGCCTGCTATCGCTGTTATGGCTTGCCCTGGCAGGGGCGGCCGCCACAGCCATGGCCTTTGCCAGCATCTACCTGTACCTGAAACCCGGCCTGCCCTCTGTCGAAAGCCTGCGCGATATTCGCCTGCAGACGCCGCTGCGCGTGTATTCGCGGGATCTCAAGCTAATCGGCGAGTTCGGTGAAAAGCGCCGTAACCCGATCGGTATCGAACAGACACCTGAGCTGTTCGTCAAGGCCATTCTCGCTGCCGAGGATGACGGCTTTTACTCCCATCGCGGCGTATCGATTAAGGGCCTGATGCGGGCTGTGACCCAGCTGCTGCAGTCCGGCTCCATCCAGTCGGGGGGTAGTACCCTGACCATGCAGGTGGCGCGAAACTTCTTCCTGAGCCGGGAACAGCGCTTTGTCCGCAAGTTCAACGAGATCCTGCTGTCCCTGCAAATCGAGCAGGAACTGAGCAAAGACGAGATTCTCGAACTCTACATCAATAAGATCTTCCTCGGTAACCGTGCCTACGGCTTTCAGGCCGCGGCCCACGTCTACTACGGCCGCGATATCAGTGAGCTGAACCTGGCCCAGTGGGCGATGATGGCGGGACTACCCAAAGCCCCCTCCACCTACAACCCCCTGGCAAACCCGTCCCGTGCGCTGGTGCGCCGCAACTGGATCCTGCGCCGCATGCTGGAACTGGGCTACATCGACCAAGCTGATTATAAGAACTCTATCACAGCCCCGGTCACAGCCCGCCACCACCCGCGGGACCTGGACATGGATGCCCCCTACATCGCCGAAATGGCGCGCAAGGAGGCCGTGGAGCTGTTTGGTGACAGCGCCTACACCGACGGCTACCAGGTTATTACCACCGTCGATAGTCGCCTCCAGCAGGCCGCACAGGAAGCCTTGCAGCGGGGACTGGAGAGTTACGATGGCCGGCATGGCTACCGCGGCCCGGAGCAGCGGCTGAACGAAGAGCTGCTGCAAGACAGCGACCAGCTGGTCGACCTCCTCAACGAAATCCCGATCCTCGGCGGTCTCGAGCCCGCCGTGGTCACCGCGGTGGAACCGAAGAAGCTGCAGGTCCAGCTGCGCGATCGCCGCGTCGTCGAAGTGCTCTGGGAGAACGGCCTCGAATCCATCCGGCCCTTCCTTTCGGAAAACGCCCGCGGCCCGCGGCTGCAATCCGCCGAGGAGATGTTCGCTCCAGGCGACGTGATCCGCCTGCGCAGGGTTGAAATCGACCCGCAGGCAGAAATCGAGGTTGCCAACAGCGGCGATGAAGGAGCCGCCACACAGGGGCCCGACCCCTTTGCCGATCCCGGCGAGCCCGGCGCGCCCCTTGAAGAGCCCGAAGTTCGCGAGGAATGGCACCTGGCCCAGGTTCCCGCCGCTCAGGGCACCCTGGTATCGCTGGCCCCCGAGGACGGCGCTATCCGCGCACTGGTAGGTGGCTATGACTTCCGCCAGAGCCACTTCAATCGCGCCACCCAGGCCGCACGTCAACCGGGGTCGAGCTTCAAGCCGTTCATCTACGCAGCGGCCATCGAGCGCGGTTATACAGCGGCCAGCATGATCAATGACGCGCCAATTATTTTCGAGCAAGCCAACCTGCAGGACGTGTGGCGCCCGGAAAACGACGGCGGCGACTTCCTCGGTCCAACCCGGTTACGCAAGGCGCTGTACCGCTCGCGCAATATGGTTTCCATCCGCCTGCTGCAGGCGCTGGGAATCGATAGCGCCCTCAGTTTCGTGGAACGCTTTGGTTTCGAGCGCAGCAAGCTCGCCCGCAACCTGACCATTGCCCTGGGTAGCTCCGCCCTCACTCCGGTCGAAATGGCACGTGGTTACGCGGCTTTTGCCAATGGCGGCTACCGGGTGGAGCCCTATCTGGTTGACAAAGTTCTCGATGTAAACGGGGACGCGGTGTACCGGGCCCTGCCCCTGACCGTGTGTCGGGACTGTCCGGAACCTGGCAGCGAAGAGCTTCAGCATGAACCGCTGGATCTCGAGGAAGTGCAGATGGAGGCGGCGGCAATCGAGCCCTCAGAGGAACCCGTAGACCTGCGCACCCTGCATGTGAATCCGGTCTACAGCGAATCCAGTGAGCAGGCCCGCCCGCGCGCGCCCCGAGTCATCTCGCCGGAGACCACCTACATCATGGACTCCATGCTCAAAGATGTGATCAAGAAGGGTACCGGGCGTAAGGCACTGGTCATGAAGCGCGGCGATATCGCCGGCAAGACCGGTACCACCAACGGCCCACGCGATGCGTGGTTCTCAGGCTATAGCCCGCACCTCGCCACCAGCACCTGGGTCGGCTTCGACTCCAATGATGAGCTGGGCAAGAACGAGTTCGGTGGCTCTGCGGCCCTGCCGATCTGGATCGACTTTATGACCGCCGCGCTGGAGGGGCTGCCGGAACGGCACCTGCCGCAGCCGGACGGTATTGTCACCGTGCGCATCAACCCGAACACCGGCCTGCGCACTTCCGGCGGCGGCATGTTTGAGATATTCCGTGCGGATCGAGTGCCGGGCAGGGAGAGTTACCGCTCCATCTCCCCGGTCTACTCCAACGACCCGGATACGAGCGACGAATCCCCCCGCCGCGAGCGGGAATCACTGCCGGAGGAGCTGTTCTGATCGCAGGCAGATCGCACTTTACGAGAGACAAAAAACGGGGCCCTAGGGCCCCGTTTTTTGTCTGATCACTGTCAATTTTCCTGGTCGCTGTGTTGCCATCGCGACTCTCTTGATAACGAGCCACATAGCGATTTCACCATACCGACCGTTCAATCCGAGCCCGGTGGTTGGGACCAAACTAGCGACCGCTGCGATACTCCAGACATGCGCTTTCCAGCATCTCCAGATCAGGAATCACCGCATCCTCTCCAGACATTGCCACATGCACCAGCTCGCCGGGTCGGCATGGCTTGTCGCGCGCAGCAAGCTCCTGAGGAGTTACCCGCACCAGCCGCGGCGTTCCCTGTAGCATCAACCCGAGAAAGGGTAGGTCGCCATCAGGGTTGCCGCTATTGAGCACTGCGATCCGCCCGTTATTGCTCGGTGATGCCAGAGAACCTCCTCGCAGCACTTCGAACGAAATCAGAGGCAATCGCTGTTCGCGCCAGTTCAACTCACCAAGGTACCAGTCAGGCGCATCATAGGCGGCGACCGGTGTCTGCACCGCAATAACCTCTGACAGGGTGTCCACAGGCACCAACAGCTGACCGTCGGCCAATTGCAGGAAGAGACTGCTCACTTCCTGCGGCACATCGACCGGCAGCGCTTGCACTCCACTCATTGCGACTTTCCCTCTCTATTCACCGTTATTGATCCGCCAGTTCCGGCAGATGCTCGCGGATAGCCGCCAGCAGGACTTCCTCCTGGTAGGGCTTGCCAAGGTATTGGTTGACCCCGAGCGACAAGGCGTGATCCCTGTGCTTTTTACCCGTACGCGAAGTAATCATCACGATTGGAATATCCCGCAAGCTGCTGCTGGAACGGATATGGCGCGCCACCTCGAAGCCGTCCATTCGCGGCATTTCGATATCCAGCAGGATGAGATCCGGCTTTATATCCTGGAGCTGAATCACCGCATCCTGACCGTCTTTTGCCGTGACCGAGATGTAGCCTTCCCGCTCCAGGAAGCGGGTAGTCACTTTCCGTACAGTAACGGAATCATCCACCACCATGATGGTCTGCTGTCGCTCTTCCGCAGGCAGGGCCTGGGGCGGCGTGGGCTCTGGCTCGAGCGCAATGGCCTCGATGTCCGGCCGCGCCAGCTGTGCGGCCTGACGGCGCAACAGAGCATGGGCATCCAGAATCACAACCACGGTGCCGTCACCGGTGACCGTGGCCCCGGAAACACCCTGCACGGTGGCGAACTGCGGACCAAGGCTCTTCACCACGATTTCACGGCTGCCCATGATCGCGTCAACCTGCAGGGCCATGGCATGGCCCTCGGAGCGCACCAGCAGAACCGGTAGCTGCGTGTCCTCAACACTCAGCTTCGGCTGAGCCTCGGACTGCAACAGCGTGCCGAAGTAATTTACCTGGTACGGCTCCCCTGCATACTCAAACCGCGCATCTTTAGAGCGGTAATAGTGCTCCAGCTCGAACGGACTGAGGCGCACGATGCCCTCGATGGTGTTCAGCGGCAGCGCAAACAGGTCATCACCGATGCGTACCATCAGCGCCCGGTTGACGGAGACCGTAAACGGCAGGCGCACGACGAACTCGGTGCCACTGCCCAGCTGGGAATTGATGTGGACGGTGCCACCGATCTGCTTGATCTCGGCACTCACCACGTCCAGACCCACGCCCCGGCCGGAGATCTGCGTCACCTTCTCCGCGGTACTGAAACCCGCCTGCAGAATGAACTGCAGAATCTCGTTGTTGGACAGTTCTGCGTCAGGTCGCATAAGGCCGGAATCGACCGCCCGCTGCCGAACCTTCATCAGGTTGATGCCGGCACCATCATCGCTGATGGTCAGCACGACTTCACTGCCCTCACGCTCGAGCGCGACGGTAATCCGGCCTTTTTCAGACTTGCCGGCCGCCTCGCGTTCCACGGGCATCTCGATGCCGTGATCCACCGCATTGCGGAGCATGTGCTCCAACGGTGCGACCATCCGCTCCAGCATGGAGCGATCCAGCTCGCCTTCGACGTTGGAGAAGACCAGCTCGACCTGCTTGCCGAGCTCGGCGCTGACCTGCCGCACGATCCGCCGCAGACGCGGCACCAGACGCGAGAAAGGCACCATGCGGCTGCGCATCAGCCCTTCCTGCAGCTCGGTATTTACCCGGGACTGCTGCAACAGGAGGGTCTCTGTGTCCCTGGTCTTGTTACCCAGAGTGGCACGCAGCTCCAGTAAGTCCGAAGTGGACTCCATCAATGAGCGTGACAGCTGCTGAATAGACGAGTAGCGGTCCATTTCCAGCGGATCGAAATCGTCATCCTTTTCCGCCAATTGCTCCTGACGGAACAGGATCTGTGCTTCGGTTTCGAGATCCAGGCGGCGCAACTGCTCATTGAGCCGCTGCAGGGTCATATCCATTTCATCCAGGGCAAGGCCGAATTCACTGACCTGCTCTTCAAGACGACCGCGGGAAATCGAGGTTTCACCGGCCAGGTTGACCAGCTCCTCCAACAGCTCGGCGGCCACCCGCACCATTTCCTGCGGCTGACCACGATTAGGCGCAGCGGCCTCGCGTTGCTGTACGCGCCCGGGTTTGCGAACGAACGGCAGTACATTGCCGCCACGCTTCACCGGCAGCAGTTGTGCGGCAGCAGTATCCTGGCGCTCCTCGCCCCCGGCAGCCGGCGCTTCCGTCTTTGACTCGACATCGGCCGCTTCCAGCAGGCTCTCTACGGAGGGCAGCTCCCGGGTGGACTCCAACTCTTCAGGCTCGGGATCCCGCGCCTCGATACCGTAATCTACCGGATCGGCATTTTCAGACAGCTGCCCGTCGGCCCAGGTCGTGGACAGCAGGTGGCCGAAGGCCTCCTGCTCGTCGCCGGTCATCCAGGCCCTAACCGTCTCGACACCGCCGGCGAGGCGATCGTAGATGGCGTGTGCGTCGGCAAAGAACTCTGCCGAGGGTTCGGCATTGCCCTGCATACCCTCAATCACTGTTTCGAAGCGGTGCGCGACCTCACCGAGCCCCATAAGGCCCGCCATCCGTGCACCACCCTTGAAGGTGTGCAACACCCGCTTCAGAGCCTCCGCCAGACTTGTATCTGTCGGCTCCTGCTCCCAGCCCTGAATCAGCTCTTCCAGCTCATCGATAAGATCCCCGGCTTCTTCCATGAAGACATCCACCACATCGGGATCGATGTCGGCCAGCAGGGCATTGAGGCCAGGTTCAGCTTGGGCGGTGTCGCCAGCTTCTGACGACTGTTCACTGCCCGCTGTAAGGCCAGCTTCTGTTACTGTTTCGACACCGAGGTCATCCCAGTCATCGAGGATATCTGCCGTCTGTAGCGTCGCTTCGGAATCCGGGTTGTCGGCGGCCGCCGGCTCATTCTTGCCTGCGCCTGGGGTCGCCTCCTCAACGGGAGCATTTGCTCCATGCTCTTCCCCCGCCAGGGTCTCGGCAGAGAGAAGATCATCAAAACTGAGGTCGTCGAACTGGTCCCCAAGGTCCTCGGTTACGCCGTCTTCAGTGGCGGTAACCGCATCTGCCCCTGACGACGGGGCATCGCTGACTGTGTCCTCATCGCCCGGCAATGACAGACCGTCGAGCTGGCTGCTGTCCTCGTCCGTAGTCTCCGGCGAGGACTCATCGTCACCTTTCCAGCCCTCTGACCAGCGGCCCGCGTCTTCCGTCGTGGGCAGGTCGGCGCTGTCGATACCCAGCTCCGCCAGGTCGAAATCATCGTCTTCAGCAACGGGGCTCTGGTCCTGGGCCAGGTAACGCAGCGCCTCTTCAACGGCCTCGCTTACCTCGGGCAGGTCCTGAGCCGCCGCGACGGCATCGACCAGATCCAACAGCTCATTGTGCCCCTGCTCGAGGGAAGCCCACAGCGCGGGCTCTGCCTCCAGCTCGCCATCAATCACCTTCCGGTAGACCGCCAATAGCAGCTCGGACAGTTCCGCCAATGTCGGTAACTGGGCGCGATTGGCTGCTTCCTCCAGTATCTGCAGTTCCTCTGCCACCGGATGCAACAGCGCCATGTCATCGGGTCTCGAACGCCACTGGTTCAGCATCTGATCGGCATCGAGCAGTACTTTCATGCCGTCCGCCATGATCACAGCCAGCAACTGCGGGTCCACGGCTCTCGGTTCGTTGGCCTCGCGCTCGCGAATCAGGTGCCCGACGGCACGCTCCTGCAGCTCGGCAACGCGGGCCAGGAACTGTTCTGACTTTTCAATTCTGAGCTCTTCACCACTGCGGATCTGGTCCAGCGCAGCGCGGACATAATCTGCACCGTCGCTGATCAACTCGAAAGTATCTTCGTCGATCGGTACCTGGTAGGTCCGCAGCTCCTTGGCAAAGCGTTCCAGTGGCGCAATCAACTGCGCAACCGGCTTCACTTCTGCCATATGAGCGGAGCCTTTCAGCGTGTGCAGTGCCCGGTGCAGGGGATCGGAGGGAAGGCCGTAAACCGGAGCGCACTGGCGCATTTCCTCGAGGAATTCGGCCACAACGGACAAGTGTGTTTCCGCTTCCTGAGCGAAAATCTCCCAGAGCTGATCGTGCTCGTCCGCCGCGTCGCGGTCAGGAGCCACTTCAGCAGCTGCGGCAACTTTACCTCCGTCGAGCTCTGGCGGTATTTCACCCCGGGACAACTGCTGCGCCCAGGTTTCGAGCCGGCCTGTCAGTGAGGGATCGGGGTCAGCCCGGCGCTCGCGGAAGGCATCGATCATCGACGGCAGCTTCTGCCGTACCTGCTCAACCAGTGCCGCGTGCGCACGCTGGGGCTTCACCGTTTCATCGATGATGCGGTTGAGCATATTCTCCACTGCCCAGGAGAGCTCACCGATATCCGCGGCCTCGACCATGCGGCCAGAGCCTTTCAGAGTGTGGAAACCGCGGCGGAATTCCACCAGGGCTTCCTCGTCAGCAAAATTGGCGGCCCATCGCGGGAAGTATTCAGCGATGGCCTCGAGCACCTCGGAGGCTTCTTCCAGGAAGATCTCGATGATCTCGTCGTCGATCAGACTCTCATCGTCATCCGCCGCCGCACTTTCCTGGACAGGGCTCTGCTCGATTTCAGCCTGCGCGCCGGAATCCTGCGCAGTGTGCAAGAGCTCGCCTTCAACGACCTCTGCATCATCAACGGTGGGTGCCTCCTGACTGGATACGGGCTGCTCGCCATCGGCAAACCAGCTGCTCTCTTCCCCGGTTTCAACGGGAACCTCATCGTCAGCTTCGAGCTCCAATTCGAAACCGGCGAGTGCATTATCCTCTTCCGCCTGCTCCGAAGGGGTTTTGAACGCTGCCTCGGTGCTTGTCAGTACCGGATCTTCGACACCGGATACAGCGAATCCCAGGGTGGCCACGCTGTCTTCCGCCAGCGCCAGCAGCATATCGGCATCTTCGATGCCTTCCGCCCGGCGCTCCAGGTAATACTCAACACTGGTGATCGCATCCGCAAGGGTATCGAGCAGTTTCCAATCCGGCTGTGCACCAGCACTGATCAGTTGTTCGCTGATATAGCGACGACAGGCACTGACAATCTCCCCGGCACGGCGGTAACCAACCATATCCAGACCGCCGCAGACTTCCTGCAAGCGCTCCGGAACCTGGTTCAGGTAGCTGGCGTCCCAGTGGCTGGCGATGTACTCGACTACCGCCTCTTTCACCTGCTCCAGTCCGGCTCGTGCTTCGCGAAGCACCGACTCGGTAGCATCACCCATCAGGGGCGGCGCATCCTCAACAGATTTGTTGCGACTGAAGGCGGACTGCAACGCTGAATCCAGCTGCACCAATTCACCGGCCGCATGCATGAGCATATCGTCAGGATCAGCGGTGCGAGAGGCATCGCGGAGAGAATCGTAGACTGCGCGCGCACGTGTGCGCTGGGATTCCAGACCCAGGACGCCGAGAGTGTCAGCGATCCGCTTGGCCACCGCCGCACTGTCGGAGAGTGGGGCTCGCTCGCCGCCCGCAACTTCAGGCTCCAGAGCCTCACGCAGGGTCCGCAACTCCTCTCTCAGGGCAGTAATAGCGGTGCCAAGCGCCTCCGGGCCCATGGCAAGGGCATCACCGGTATCCGGGCGCGGTGTACCGGGGACAGCCCGATCGAGGGCGAACGTCCGATACAGGGACTCCCGCTGCGGGCCATTCGGGCCGCTCAGGTAGACGTAGAACAGCAGGTTGCGGACCAGGTCCTGATCGAGGCGTGCATCGAGAACACTGGCCCCGCGGCCCTGCAGCAGCCGAAATTCGACATCGATTCGCCGCAGCAACTGGCGCAGCGCCGGCATGACACTGAGATGATGGGATTCGATTCCTTCAAAAATCCCGCCGAGAATCTGCCACAGCGGCTGGCGCACACTGCCGCTGTAGAGCAGCGCCATTTTCTCGGAGACTTTTTTCAGGTAGGTGAGGTTTTCACCGCTGTTTACATCGCGAATGAGGCCTGCCGCAGCTACGTGATACATCTTACGCAGCTTGGTGACCAGCTCCTGGAAGCGCGGGTTGTCAGCAATAATCGGCTGACGCTTGCCCTCGGCAACATCGAGCGGTGAAAGGTCCGGCGCGAAGATGGCGCCCTCGGTAATCAGGCGCTCCCGCCTGACCGCGCGCAGGTCGTTTAACAGGGGCAACAGCAGCACAGGGTTGTCCCGGCGCTGGAAGGAGACCTTTTCCAGGTAAAGCGGCAGCTCGAGCAGCGCCCGCATGAGAAACTCGCGAGTTTCCTCGCTGTTTTCCACACCGCCGGTCGCCAGCGCCTGAACCAGCTGCTCCATCTCTTCTGCGAGCATGGCAGCGCCAGTAAGCTCAGCCATGTGGAGGCTGCCATGGACCTGGTGAATCAGCGTGAGGCAGTTTTGCAACAAACTGCTATCGGCATCCGCGTCTACAGCGAAGTGCTCGAGATGCTGGCGCGCTTGCGTCAGCGTCTCGTTAATTTCACCGCTCAGCCAATCCAGGGCCTGAAAGTTGGGATTGTCGTGATTCACGCCAAGTCCTCAGTAAATCTGTCTGTACGCGGGTTGCCGGCGCGATCCGGCAATCTGTGGTGACCGGAGCCATGCGTCATTCCGGCAGCATCGAGGGCGAGATGCTAACCCCACCCTCACAGTCTCGACCTGATCAGGCCAACGCCCGCTCTTCGCGACCATGCTCGGCTTCGGCGGAATCCCCCTCAAGCATCGGGAACTCGTCCTCACCCATATCCGGCAGCTCGACATCGTACAGATCACTGCTCTCTGCGCCGGTATCCTCACTCGGCAGTTTGAAGCCGGCGACGGATTCACGCAGTGCGTTAGCGGTTTCCGCCAGATTACCAATGGACTGTGCGGTAGCCTGAGTACCGGCAGAAGTCTGCGAGGTAATTTCCTGAATCACGTTCATCGTATTGGAAATGTGACCAGCAGAAGATGCCTGCTGGCGCGCCGCATTAGAGATGTTCTGAATCAAGGCGGCCAGGTTGGTGGATACGCCTTCAATCTCTTCCAGGGCAACACCCGCATCCTGCGCCAGGCGCGCACCGCGGACCACTTCGGTGGTGGTCTGCTCCATTGAGACCACGGCTTCGTTCGTATCCGACTGAATCGCTTTTACCAGGCCCTCGATCTGCTTGGTAGCAGCCGCAGAGCGTTCCGCAAGGCGCTGTACTTCGTCCGCAACCACCGCGAAGCCGCGGCCGGCGTCACCGGCCATGCTGGCCTGGATGGCGGCGTTCAAGGCCAGAATGTTGGTCTGGTCGGCAATGTCGTTAATCAGGCTTACGATATCGCCAATCTCCTGGGACGACTCACCCAGGCGCTTGATCCGCTTGGAGGTGTCCTGGATCTGCTCACGGATAGTATCCATGCCCTTGATGGTGTTCTGTACTACCTTGGCGCCGTTGCTCGCGATCTGTACCGAGCGCTCCGCAACCTGGGCAGATTCAGCGGCGTTCGCCGATACCTGGTCAATGGTCACGGCCATCTCGTTAACGGCTGCGGAAGCGCCGGCAATCTCCTGCGCCTGGTGCTCGGAGGCCTCAGCCAGGTGCAGAGCGGTCTGCTGGGTTTCCTGGGACAGGGTGGATACTTCCTGAGCCGCGTTGTTGATTCGCGATACCAGCACGCGCAGCTGGTCAATGGTGTAGTTGATGGAGTCCGCGATCGCGCCGGTAAAGGCCTCGGTCACCGTGGCGGAGGTGGTCAAGTCACCATCCGCGAGGTCCGCCAGCTCATCCAGCAGCTGCATAATGGCCTGCTGGTTGCGCTCGTTGGTCTCGGACTCTTCGCGCAGACTGCGGCGGGTACCGGAGAAGGCCGCAATCATCATGCCGAAGATCAGCAGGACGAACACCGCCGCAATGATTGCGATGGTCTGGTTATTTGGCTGGCGCTCACTGGACAGGCTCACGATGCGGTCGTTCAGTGTGCTGAGTGCTTCCAGCAATTCGGGGGACGCGGCAATGATACCGTCCGCGGCCTGGCGGGTAGCGAACAGGGCCGGGGTAGCTTCGAAGATTTCACGCACCGAGGAGCTTACGAATTCGAACAGCTCGGTAATCTCTTCCAGCGACTGACGGGCCTCTCCGTCGGTCACGCGGGAGATCCCCATCACCACATCACCGCTCTTCATGCCTTCAACCACTTTACCGAAGAGGCTGGCATCGGTATTGAACTGGTCGGCAGCATCTTCGGCGTCGTCGCCACCCTGAAGCATCTTGTCGATGTTCCGGCCGATTCGCTCGGCGCGCCACACCTGCAGCTGTGCCTGCTCAACCTGGTTGGCCGGAGCGTTGTTGGCCAGCAGGATCTCCACGATGTTGTTGTGCTCGGCCTGAAGCTCCGGCAGCGAGTCATTCAGCGTACTCGCCACGTCGTTCAGGAAGATGATCGAGTCTTTGTTGCCGATAATGGTGTCGGCCTGCTCACGCACCTGACGCCAGATCTGGTTGTAGTTTGCCAGTTCCGCCTGTAGCGCCTCACGCGTGCTCTCATCGGCCTGCTGCAGTTCGTTCCAGGTGGTGTTCATCTGCCGCACTACCTGCTCCAGCTCAGCAAAGGCCTGTTCGTCACCCGCGGTAGCCGCCGGTGCGTAGGACACGACCTGGTAGGAAAGTGCGCGGAGTTCCGCCACTTGCTGCAGGTAATCTTTATCTCGGTCACCCCGGGTCTGCACCAGGTAGATACTGACGATCAGTCCCGCCAGCGTGGCGAGTACCAGCAGACCCATAAACAACGCGGCAGGGTTACTGCGCAGCGCGGAGAAGGAACTCTGGGAGCCTGTTTTCATAGTTTACTCCTGGCGGACCTGTTGCTCAGGCCAATTCTTTTTGTCACCACTTTGTGTTTAACGCATTCGATGCAGAGAGCCTCAGTCGCCGCCTCTTGAGCTGCAGACATTTGACACCTGCTCTCCCTTGATAGAAACCCGGCGGGAGCAACCGGGAATGACGCCGTCAGTGAACTGCGACGTCCATAAACTGAAAATCATTGAGCAGCGCGGGAATATCAAAAACCAGCCAGCGGTCCTGCTGCAATTTGAACTGTCCGTTGACCATCGGTGCGAAGGGCTCCATCAGATCGCCCGGCGCGTGATCAGCATACTCGAGCGCGAGGTGCTGCATGCCGTGCAACTCATCGACGATCAGGCCGGCGTAGACCTTGCCGCGCTCGATCACGAGCACACGGCGTTGCTGGCGCGTCCCCCGCAGATGACCACCGAAGAAGGCCGCCAGGTCGAATAGCGGCAGCAGGCGACCCCGCACATTGGCGACGCCACGCACCCAGGGTTCCACACCCGGAATAAACGTGTGCTGGGGCACTTCGAGCAATTCCGCAACATCGTCCATTGGCGCAACGAACTTGTGCCCGAGAAGAGAAAAGCCAATACCACTCCAGTAGGGCTTAACCTCCTGGCGACCGGGCAGGCCCGCAGCCTGCGCCTTGGCACGGCTGGCCATTTCGACCAGCGCTAGATAGGGAGTCTTCTTTGACTGCACAGATAATGCGGCTGGCCTAGGCCAACACCTCCTCGATGGTTCCGAGCAGCTTTCCTTCGTCCACCGGCTTGGTCAGGTAGGCCCGCGCCCCCTGACGCATACCCCAGACGCGGTCGGTATCCTGGTCCTTGGTGGTCACGATGATGATCGGTATACCGTTGGTATTCCCATCCTTGCTCAACTGGCGGGTGGCCTGAAAGCCATTCAGCCCCGGCATGACGATATCCATCAGGATGACGTCCGGCCGCTGCTGGCGCGCCACATCTACACCATTCTCCCCGTTGGTCGCGGCGATCACTGCATGGCCGTTTTTTTCCAGGATGGTGGTGAGCTTGTGAGTTTCGGTAGGAGAGTCGTCGACAATGAGTACTCGTGCCATTGGTTCCCCGCAACATTGATGGCCCGCGACACCGTTGAGAGTGCGGCGGTTTGTGTTGTCGTTATCTGCAGGCCTGGATCCCCATCAACCAGGGCCAACTGCCCGCACTTTCTTCTTTTCTCTTTCTTCTTATCAAGCCGGCGAGCCCGAAAGTCATCGCCGGAGCGGCCCCGCGCATCCATTTGCGCTCAGGACCTGCGGACCCATTCTACGCCACAACTGGCAGACAGGTCCTTACCGCAACTGATACCGAAGCGATATCAGGCTGCGTGATGCGGCTTGGCGTGAGCCGAAATGGCCCCAAGCAACTCGCTTTTACTGAAAGGTTTGGTCAGATACTGATCACACCCAACAACTCGCCCCTTCGCCTTATCAAAAAGACCGTCCTTGCTCGACAACATCACGACAGGCGTGGAACGGAACTCGCTGTTGTTCTTGATCAGGGCACAGGTCTGATAGCCATCGAGTCGCGGCATCATGATATCCACAAAGATGATATCGGGGCGCGAGTCTGCGATTTTTGCCAGAGCATCAAAACCGTCCGTAGCAGTGACAACGGTACATCCGGCTTTTTGCAGCAGGGTTTCAGCGGTGCGGCGAATCGTCTTGCTATCGTCGATCACCATTACCGTCAGGCTTTCCCAGTTGAGCTCCATAGTGTTCTTGAATCCCCTGATTACTTATTTTCGGGCCCCGCGTCCGCAACTCTCGCGGACCCTATATTGTTTACCACGCTCGGGGTCTGGGCGCCTCGCCGACAGGATATCGCAAGCGACTGTCCACCAAGCGTACAGCGGACACCTTCGCCAAGGTCGCACAACAGTGGCAACTTTTATCACAGAACCCACGGTGAATCTACCTGCCAAGCGGGTGGCTTCCCGCAAGCGAGTTGCTTTCTCGCCAACGTAACCGCTTATGGGTGCGCCAAACGGTTGCGCCGCTGGCGGCCAACTCTTACCTTATCCGGACCCGGCTCTGCCGCCTGTCGATTTTTTAGCCTGCACGGAACCCACTATGAGCCATACCCTCGGCGTGGTGATGGACCCCATCGCCAATATCAGCTTCAAAAAAGACACAACGCTTGCCCTGCTGCAGGCGGCCCAGCGCGCCGGCTTCACCCTCTTTTATTTCGAGCAGTCGGACTTGTACCTCGACGGCGGCCGGGCGATGGGCATCGGCCGCCCGCTGCAGGTATTTGACGACCCGGAGTGCTGGTTCGCGCTCGGCGACTCCAACCCCATGCCGCTGGGGGAGCTGGACACCATGCTCATGCGCGTGGATCCCCCTTTCGACAACGAATACGTCTACTCCACCTATATCCTTGAAGCCGCAGAGCTCGAGGGAACGCTGGTGGTCAACAAACCCCAGTCCCTGCGGGACTGCAACGAGAAAATTTTTGCCACGCGCTTTCCGCAATGCTGCCCGCCACTGATTGTCAGCAAGGACATGGCGAGACTGCGCGCCTTCCACGCCAGCCACAAAGACGTGATCTTCAAGCCCCTGGATGGCATGGGCGGTAGCGGGGTCTTCCACTGCAAACCCGACGGCTCCAACCTGGGAGCAATCCTGGAGATGCTGACAGCCAATGGCCACAAGCAGATCATGGGCCAGCGGTATATTCCGGAGATCAAAGACGGCGACAAGCGCATCCTGGTCGTGGATGGCGAGGCCGTGCCCTACTGCCTGGCCCGGATTCCCGAAGCCGGGGAAACCCGGGGCAACCTGGCAGCGGGCGGTCGGGGCGAGGCACGCCCACTGAGCGACAAGGATCGCTGGATTGTCGAACAGGTAGCGCCCACCCTGAAAGAAAAGGGCCTGTTGTTCGTCGGCCTGGACGTCATCGGCGACTATCTGACGGAAATCAACGTCACCAGCCCCACCTGTGTGCGCGAAATCGATGCAGCTTACGGCACGGATATCGGAGGCCTGCTCATGAGCGCAATCACAGACCGGCTGAAGCAAAAAGGGTAAACTCGTGGTCTGATCCGCTGAGCGGACCTATCGCGGTAAAACCAGCAGTAACCAAAAACCAATAATGAATTCCACCGCCACCCCGAACCAGCTTCATGCTGCCCAGCACGATCGTTTCGTGTTTGCACTCTTTCTTGCTGGCGCTTTCCACGCACTGCTGATCTTCGGTGTGGCTTTTACTGCGCCCGAGGGACGCCAGGCACCGCCCACCCTGGAGGTCACCCTGGCGCAACACCATACCTCCGCAGCGCCGGAGGACGCCGACTACCTCGCCCAGCACAACCAGGAAGCCAGCGGCACGGCGGAAGATCCGCGCGAGCTCTCCAGCAACCGGCGCGCTGAAATCGCCGACACTGCGATCCGCGAGGTCAACCCCCTGCCGCAGCAGCAGGCCGCGCGCCCCGCGGAGCAGCGTCGCCAGCTGGTCACCACCATTGGTGACAGTCCCCAGCAGGCACCGGAACTGCCTGCAGAAGACAAACCCTCCGAAGAACAGGAAGGCAACGCGCCCAACGACCTGCCTCTCTCCAATCCGGAGATCGCCAGCCTGCAGGCGCGGCTGGACAAGATTCGCCAGACAATTGCCCAGCGCCCCCGCGTCCGGCGCCTCACCTCGGTCGCCACCCGGGCCTCAGCCGATGCCGAATACCTGCACGCGTGGCGCCAGAAAGTGGAAGCCGTCGGCAATGACAACTTCCCGCAAGAGGCCCTGCAACGCCAGATCACCGGCAGCCTGCGGATGATGGTTCGCCTGCTTCCCACCGGCGCCGTGGAAGAGGTGCGCATTCTGGAGTCCTCCGGCGAGAAGGTGCTGGACGATGCCGCCCAGCAGATCGTGCGCCTGTCGGCGCCGTTCGCACCGTTTCCGGCTGAGATCCGCAAGGAGGCCGACCGCCTCGAGATCATTCGTACCTGGCGCTTTGAAATGACCGGCTTTTCCACTGCCGCAGGCAGCGGTACGCCGCGCGGTTGAACTGCTCCGCCCATGTCCGCACTAGACTGAATCTATGCACAGCCAAAATATCGACAGCGACCTCACCCACAACAGCCTGCGCGGCCAGTTTCTGCTGGCCATGCCCGGCATGGAGGATTCGCGCTTCAAGCACACCATCGCCTTTGTGTGTGAACACAACCCGGAAGGCGCCATGGCAATCGTGGTCAATGTGCCCAGCAAGGTGCAGTGGCACGAGGTCTTCCGCCAGCTCTCTCTCGACGACCGCAGCCAGCGGGGCGAGGAGCCGGTGCTGCTGGGCGGTCCGCTATCCCCGGAGCAGGGCTTTGTGCTGCACGGCACCGGGATGAAGTTCGACTCCACCGTCGAGGTCAGTGAAGACATCAGCCTCACCGCCTCCAAGGATATTCTCGAATCACTCGCCGGCGGCCGCGGGCCGGATGATGTGCTGGTAGCACTCGGCTACGCTGGCTGGGAGGGCGGCCAGCTGGAGCAGGAACTGCTGGAGAACGCCTGGCTGACGCTGCCGGCGGAGCCCGAAATCCTGTTTGCCACCCCCACCGAGAAGCGCTGGCAAGCGGCTGCCGCTCGCCATGGCATCGACTTGGGCGGTATCGGCTCCCAGGCCGGGCACGCCTGACCGGCGTCGATAATCTCGTCGCGGCGCCTGTTTGCGAGTCACTCAACAGGCTCCACGACGACCGATAAACGCTCCACCTGACGTTATCCAGCATGAAACCGCTCACCGTCCTCGCCTTTGATTACGGTACCCGCTCTATCGGCACCGCCTACGGCCAGACCCTGACTGCCAGTGCCAGGGAACTGCCCCCGCTGCCAGCCAAGGACGGGCAGCCCGACTGGGCGCAGGTGCAGCGCCTCATCGACGAGTGGCAACCCAAGTTGCTGCTGGTCGGCTTGCCGCTGAACATGGACGGCACTGAGAGCGAACTCAGCCAGCGGGCGCGAAAGTTCGGTAACCGCCTTCATGGACGCACCGGGCTGCCGGTGGAATTCGCGGACGAGCGCCTCAGCACCCGCGCCGCCAAGGAGGAAGCTTTCGAGCGCGGGCACCGGGGTAACTACGCCCAGGATCCGGTGGACTCCATTGCGGCGCGCATCATCCTCGAGGACTGGTTGCGGGCCCGCACGGGCTGATCCCTGCTACCACAAGCGACCACACCGACTGGGTGTCTCTGTTAGAATTGCCGGCCATTTCCCAAGCGAACGATAGATCAGCATGCCCATCTCCCGAATCCGCATCGCCACCCGTGAGAGCGCCCTGGCACTCTGGCAGGCCGAATTTGTCCGCGCCGAGCTGGAGAGACACCACCCCGATCTCACCGTGGAACTCCTTCCCCTCACCAGCCGCGGCGACCAGCTACTGGACATCCCGCTGGCCAAGGTCGGCGGCAAGGGGCTTTTTGTGAAGGAACTGGAAAAGGCCATGCTGGATGGGCGCGCGGATATCGCCGTGCACTCGATGAAGGATGTGCCGATGGAGTTTCCCGAAGGACTGCACCTGCCGGTGATCTGTGAGCGCGAGGACCCGCGCGACGCCTTTGTGAGCAATCACTTCTCCGGTATCGATGCGCTACCGGAGGGCGCCGTCGTCGGGACCTCGAGCCTCCGTCGCCAGTGCCAGCTGCTGGCCCGGCGTCCGGACCTGGAAGTCAAATTCCTGCGCGGCAATGTGAACACCCGGCTCGCCAAACTGGACGCCGGTGAATTTGACGCCATTATTCTCGCTGCCGCCGGCCTGCTGCGGCTGGAAATGCGCGATCGCATCCGTGATTTCCTCGCCCCCGAGATCTTGCTGCCGGCCGGCGGTCAGGGCGCTGTCGGCATCGAGAGCCGCCGCGACCCGGAACTGGAAGCGCTGTTGCGCCCGCTCCACCACACCGAGACCAGTACCCGGCTGGTGGCCGAGCGCGCCCTGGTAAGGCGCCTCAACGGTAGCTGCCAGGTGCCGATCGGCGGCTTCGCCGTGCTGGAGGATGGAGAGCTCTGGTTGCGCGGCCTGGTGGGCAGCCCGGACGGTAAAGAGATGATCCGCGCCGAACGACGCGGCCCCGCCGCCGACGGCGAAGCGATGGGATTTGCCGTCGCCGACGAGCTGCTCGCCAACGGCGCGGACAAGATCCTGCAGTCGGTCTGAGTAACGTGGAGAAACCGCTGCAGGGCCGGCGCATTCTCGTCACCCGCCCCTCGGCACAGGCGGCCGGCTGGTGCCGCCGGCTGCACAGCGCCGGGGCTGAGGCGGACTGCATCCCGATGCTGGATATCGTGCCGATCACCGATGACAGTGGCTGCCAGGCCATCAAACAGCGGATTCTTGACTTCGATCAGATCGATCACGCCATCTTCGTCTCCCGCAACGCCGTTCGCTTCGGCTTTGAATGGCTGGACGCATACTGGCCGCAACTGCCCATGGGAACACGCTTTTATGCGATCGGCGCGGCCACTGCAGCCGCACTGGAAGAAGCGGGTGTCCAGTGCCAGAGCGGCGGTGAAAGCATGGACTCCGAGGCCCTGCTGGCACTGCCTGCACTGCAGGATCTCCGCGAGCAGAAGGCGCTGATTTTCCGCGGTCGCGGCGGCCGGCCTTTGATTGGCGAGACCCTGCGGGAGCGGGGCGCCCGGGTCGACTATTGCGAACTCTACGACCGCAGCCTGCCCGACACCGCCATTTCCCAACTGGCGGCATACCAACACCAGCCGGACGCCATCGCCGTCCATAGTGGCGAAACACTTCAAAACCTGGCCCATTGCATCGATGCTTGCAGCCGGGACGCCCTGCGCCGGGCACTGCTGGTCTGCCCCAGCGCCAGGGTTGCAGCCCAGGGCCGGGAACTGGGCTTTGCCCATGTGGTTGCCGCCACCAACGCCGGCGACGACGCCATGTTCGAGGCTCTCAGGCGCTCCCTGCAGGGCCAGTGAGCCACTTACTCCGCCCAATTCAGTAAATTTTTTTAAATGCGCGCCACACTTTGACTTTCATGTGTCGCAACTCGCTATAATTTGACGACATTTTCCACCTGTCTGCGGCCGCCATGACTGATAAGAAATCCGCCAAACCCGAGACAAATTCTGCGTCCAGCAAGGACGTGCCCACCGTGACGGAGAAAGCCGAACCCAAGAGCAACTTCGCCAAGGCGGAGCAGGATCGCGGACAGGGGGCGACCGGGAAAAACGCGAAGACTAAGCCGGAGACAAGCAAAGGGGGGCTGGGCTGGCTGTGGCTCCTGCTCGCCGCATTGATTGTCGGTGGTGGTGGGGCCTGGGCCTGGTTCAACTGGCCACAGGTTCAGCATGGCTTCGCCGAGCTGCGATCACGCCTGCCGGGTGCTGATCAGCCGGACACCAGTCGCGAGACAGGGGCACAAACGACACCTTCCGCAACCACTGCGCAGCAGGAGTCGCCCGCCCCACAACCCGAACCGAGTACCGAGCCTGCGCGAACCTCTCCCACCCCACCCGTTCAGGGGCAAGTTCCTGCCACACAACAACCGGGTAGCGTGACCTCCGCCCGTCAGGAGCAGGTCGAGCAGGCAGCGGCAGCCCTGGCACAGGAAGTGGAGCGCCAGGACCAGGTGATCGCACAGCTGCAGCAGCAGATTGCCCGCATGCAGCGAGCCCTGAACGCTCAGGCGAGCCGCCTCGGCGAACTGGGCAATGTCAGCCGCCAGGACTGGCAACTCGCAGAGGCGGACTATCTTCTCCGCCTGGCCAACCAGCGATTGCTGCTGGAGCGGGACAGCCGCGCCGCACTCGGCCTGCTCGAGGAGGTGGACAACATCCTGCGACGGGTAGACCTGCCCGATCTCTATGCGGTGCGGCAGCAGCTGGCGCGCGATATTACCGAGCTCAAGCTGGTAGAGAATATCGACCGCGAGGGCATCTTCCTGCGCCTGCGGGCCCTCGAGGAACAGCTGCTGCGCACCGATATCCAGCCCGAGTTCGACCTGGCGACCCGCGACACGTCTGAGCTGATCCCAGAAGGCGAAAGCAGCGAACAGGGTCCGATGACTCGCAGCTGGGACAACTTCGTGAAATTCATGCAGGATTCCGTGCGCATCCGCGATGGCAGTATCGACCCGGTGCTGCTCTCGCCACAGAGTGAAGCCCGTTTCCGCCAGAGCCTGCGCCTCAATATGGAGCAGGCTGAGCTGGCGCTGTTGCGGGAGAACGGCACTGTGTTCCGCGATTCACTCCAGCGCGCGCGCAAGCTACTGCTCGACTACGGCATCCCCAACCACCAGCGCGAAGTACTGGCAGCGGAACTCGAGGAACTTTCGGAACTGGATATCGAAGTCGAGTTGCCCAGCCTCGCTGGATCCCAGAGCGCCCTGCACAATTACATCGAGCGGTTGCACAAGACGGAGGGTGTAGAGCCGGGTGAAGGAGGAGGGGAAACTCAATGAAGCGTTTTCTATTTTCAGGCCTCGCGTTTCTCCTGTTCGGTGCCTTTCTCGCCGAAATGATCCGCAGCTATCCCGGCTACCTGCTGCTGGCAGTCGGGGGCAAGCGGATTGAAATGAACCTCTGGGTAGCCATCGGAGCCCTCGCCCTGGGTTTACTGCTGCTCTTTCTCACCTTCTGGCTCCTGCGCAGCCTGCTGCGTGGCGTAGAGGGCGGCGTCAGCCGTATCCGCTTCGGCCGCACACGGGTTGCCCGCCGCCGGCTGACCAATGGGCTGGTGGAATTTATGGAGGGCAACTGGGCTCGCGCCCGCCGCCAGCTGTTGAAGAGTGCCCCGCGCTCCGATGCACCGCTGATCAACTATCTGGCCGCCGCCCGCAGCGCCTATGAACTCGGTTACCGGGATGAGGCCAACGAACTGCTGGCCAAGGCGGAAGCCAGCGGGGACGACACCCGTCTGGCGGTAGCCCTTAGCCAGGCGCGGATGCAGTTACTCGACAAGCACTACGAGCAGTGCATCGCCTCGCTGGAGCGTGCCAAGCAGGTAGAGCCCAGGCATCCCGCCGTCTTGCAGCTGCTGAAAGAGGCCTACTACCGTCTCGGTGACTGGAACCGTCTGCGTGACCTGCTACCGGAGCTTGAGAAGCACGCCAATATGCCCGACGACGAGATGGAACAACTGGAACTCGAGGTCTACCAGCACCAGTTGCGCGATGCAGCGAGCCGCCGGGATCCGGAGAAACTCGGCGAGACCTGGCAGAGCCTCAGCGGACGCTGGCAGCGCAATATGGCATTGCGCAGCCTCTACGCGGAATTACTCCACGATATCGGGCGCGATGAGGAGGCGGAAAAGCACCTGCGCTGGGTACTGAACCGCGAGTGGCGCCCCGAGCTGGCCCGCCTGTATGGCTGCCTGACCGGGGCCGACACCACCGAGCAACTCACGGTCGCCGAGGGATGGATGAAGGAATACGGCGAAAACGGCGACCTGCTGACCTGCATCGGACGCCTGTGCCTGCGCAACGAACTCTGGGGCAAGGCGCGGCAGACGTTTGAGAAAAGCCTGCTCCTGCGCTCGGACCCGGCCACGACTGCCGAGCTGGCTCGACTGCTTTATGCCCTTGGGGAAAAGGAAGAGGCAGCAGAACTCTACAAAGAGGGGCTGATGCAGGCCGTAGCCGACCTGCCCGAGCTACCCCTGCCGGGAGACGGCAAACCAGCGCTTGAAGCCTATAGCTGACAGGCGGGTTAACACGAGTTAACCGCCTACCCCTCCAGAGCGGCCCGCCACGCCGGGCCCACCACCTGACTTAACTGTCATTCCCCGGAAAAACTTGCCGATCTTCGCCTACTGCCAGCGGAATAGCACAGCGTTGTTGCGCGCTTTTCTGGATTGCAGTAAAAACTTTTGAAAACCCATTTCAGAACACCGGCATGTACCACAACACTATCGCGATGGGCGACCCGCTCTGCCACCGCTCAAGCGATTACCACCTCAGTGAATGGTTCAACAATTAACCCCCGCTATCACGATTGGGTAGCGGGCGGCCGATCAATTCCAGTTCAGCCTGCCTGATTTCTCCGCAGATCAACGATTCCAAGGCAGGTTTCTGTGTTGCAGTTTTGTCTCTTTTATTGTTCGAATTTTACATCCTTCGCCGCGATACCCCGTGGCACAACTCTTGCTACGCAATACAACTGCTGCAGCACACCACAGCGTGTCTCGGCCATACCCGGCAGACGATGGAGCTGTTTTACCCGGGACATAATTTCCCGCACATAAATACAACAACGATTAACGATTAAAGAAAGCAACGAGAAGTCAAAGGTACCCTTATGACAAAGCACAATAAAAAGCTCATCGCACTCGCGATCGCAGCCGCGCACACAGTGCCATTTGCCGTACAGGCTCAGGAAGGTGGACAGCAATCCCAGGCGCTGGAAGAAGTCGTGGTAACAGCCAGCCGCCGCTCCGAATCTATCCAGGAGATCCCCTACAACATCACCGCAGTCACCGGTGAGGCCATCCAGAATATCGGTGCCGACGACCTGAGCAAGATGTCCCAGTTCATCCCGGGCATGCAGATGATTGACTCCGGTGCCCGCAGTACCGGACTGGTCACCCTGCGGGGTATGAACGTAGGCGGCCTGCAGGCCGCTGAAAACCAGGGCGGTAGCGATATTATCTCCCGCTATGTCAACGACACACCGCTGCTGATCGACTTCAAGCTGGTCGATGTCGATCGGGTGGAGGTACTGCGCGGCCCGCAGGGCACTCTCTATGGCCGAGGTGCCATGGGTGGAACCCTGCGCTATATCCTCAACAAGCCGACCACCGATGCTGTCGAAGGCTCCGTATCCACCGAGCTGTACCAGAACAGCGAGAGCGACGGCCTCTCCAGCGACGTGACCGGTATCTTCAACCTCCCCCTGTCTGAAACTCTGGCCCTGCGCGTCTCCGCAAACCGGATCGACGATGCTGGCTTTGTCGACTACGTGAATGTGCTGACAGAGCCTGGCGTGAGCAATGATAGCCGGGTCGTGAAGGACGCGAATACCGAAGAGACCACCTCTGTTCGCGCAGCACTGCGCTGGGAGCCAACCGAGGACTTCCACGCGCAAGTCAGCTACTACCTGCAGGACCAGCAGGCTGGTGGCCGCCAGGCCGTGAACCTCGCCTACACCGGTGACAAGTACAGCTCGCCGCTGCGCTATCAGGAAGTCCGGGACAACCGTGACGACCTGTTCAATATTGAGCTGGGCTGGAATACCGAGGCCGTCGAGATTTTCTCCACCACCTCGCTGGCACAATACGAAGGTGAGGGTAACCGCGACCAGACCGATCTGCTGTGTGTGGACATCTGGCCGGGTTACTGTGACTTCCCGGAGTTCTCTTCCTTCACACTGGAACAGGATGAAGAGGAAGCCTTCGTTCACGAAACCCGCTTCCTGTCCACCGACGCCAACTCCCCTGACTGGCTGGACTGGATCGCCGGCGTTTACTACGAGGAGAACGAGGGCACCGGTAACTCCCGCGAGTTTACCCCGGGTTACCAGGACTGGGCCGGTATCGATACCGGTTACGGTGAGCTGGAGTACTGGGCCTACAGCGGCAGCACTTTTGAAGAGCGCGCGCTGTTCGGCGAAACCACCTTCCACCCCAGCGAGCAACTGCAAGTCACTGTCGGCGCCCGCTATTTCGAGCAAAGTGAAGATATCGCCTACGACTGCACCCTGCTGCCGGTCTACTGGTACTGGACCCGTGACACCGTCGAACCCGAGTGCGATTCCGGTAAGTCAGAGATCGACGATACCGTGTTCAAGCTGAATGCGGCCTACAACTTCACCAGTGATGTCATGGTCTATGCCACGGCCGCCGAGGGCTTCCGTCGCGGTGGTACCAACATCGGTCCCCAGCTGCTCGATAGCGAGAAGGCGTTTACCTCTGACTCGGCAGTGAATTACGAACTTGGCTGGCATACCACCCTGGCCGACGGTCGGGTGATCTTCAACGGGGCCATTTTCCGCATCGACTGGAAAGACCTCCAGGTGCCAGCCAAGTCTGAATTGCAGGCCATCAACATCACCGGTAACGCCCGCAAAGGCCAGATCAACGGTATCGAACTGGCAACCCAGGCTGCGGTCACCGACAACCTCGGCATCAATGCCTGGGTGACCTACTACGACCACGGCCTGAAGGGCGATGCACCGGAAATCGGCGGCTTCGATGGCGATGCCTTCCCGGGCGTGCCCAACCTGCAGGCCAACCTGGCTCTGGACTATGCCGTTGAGGTCCCCACCGGTGAGCTGACCCTGCGCGGCAATGCTTACTACAAGGACGAGATCCAGACCCGACTGAACAGCCTCGGCAGCTTCAACGACAACGAGCTGCTGGACAGCTACACCCTGTTCAACCTGTCCGCGGACTACCGTCTCGATCAGTGGCGCGCCTCACTGTTCGCCGATAACGTCACCAACGAGTACTACTATGTTGGCGGTCGTAGCGCCCGCCGTTACGGCGAACGCGGACAGTTCCATTATGTCGGACTGCCCCGCACCATTGGTGCCAGCCTGTCCTACGAGTTCTGATCCGACTTCTCTCACAGGATCGTTAGGCGGGGCCATGCCCCGCCTTTTTTATTTCAGCACGTATAATGCAGTCTCTATTGATGAGAGGCGAAGTATCCGGTCGTCATTTGCGGAGGTTGTTATGAGCCCGGTGGATATTAGCGGGAAGCTTAGTGAAGTACGCAGTGCCGTTGCCCGCAAAGACTGGCGAACTGCAACGGCGCTCTGCATCGATATTCTGAAGCGCGACCCCAGGCAGGCCGATGCCCATCTCGTCCTGGGTCTAGCAGCCGCGGAGGGCGGTAAGATTGATATGGCACTGCGCGCCTTCGATACCGTGCTGAAAATCGACCCCGCGCGCTTCGATGCCCGTGTTCAGAAAGCCCGCTGCCTGGTTCAGGCCGGGCGACACGCCGATGCCGAGCGTGAAGCGGATCGCTGTACCGAGCCCGCGCGCGATAACGCCAAAATTCTGGATGTGCTCGCAACCGTTTATAGTCATATCGGCAAGCAGGAGAAAGCCGAACCGCTGATCAGCCGTGCCGCAAGCCTGGCACCAGACGATATTGCCATCCTCTCCAATGCCGCAGCCATTCAACTTTTTGTCGGCCGGAAACAGGAAGCGGTGGACAACCTGCAGCGAGTTCTGGAGCAGAATCCTGATCACGGTCGCAGTCACTGGCAACTTTCCAGGGCGCGCCGGGCCGAGTGCTCTGAACACTGCACCGTGATGGAATCGCTACTCAAGACAGAGAATGAGGATGCCGGGCAAAAAGTTTACCTGCACTACGCCCTGGCGAAAGAGTACGAGGATCTCGAGTGCTGGGAGGCGGCGTGGACGCACTGCGCACAGGCCGCAAGCCTGCAACGAAAGCGTATTCAGTATGACTTCCGTGATGACCGCACCCTGTTCGATACACTGTGCCGGCGGTTTGATCAGCGCTGGTTCACCGAAACCCCGCCAGCCGAGAATACCGCGGACGCTAACCCCGTGTTTATCCTCGGCCTGCCCAGGTCGGGTAGCACCCTGGTGGAGCGGATCGTTTCCAGTCACAGTCGCGTCCAGTCCCTCGGTGAACTGGCCCAGTGGCCACTGGCGGTAAAGCGCCTGAGCAGCATCCGCCAGCCCGGACTGTTCCGGGCCGATATCGCCGCCCAGGCGGTAACGATGGATTTGCAACGGGCGGCCGACCTGTATCGACAGGATACCGCCTACCTGAGAGGCTCCGCGCCACTGTTCACCGATAAACTGCCCAGCAACTTTCTCTATCTACCTTTATTGGCCAAGGCTTTTCCTCAGGCGCGACTGATCCATGTATATCGCAACCCCATGGACAGCTGCTTTGCCATGTTCAAGCAACTGTTCGCCGATGCCTATCCCTTTTCCTACAGTCTGGAAGAACTGGCTGACTACTACATCGGCTATCGCGAGTTGATGGATCACTGGCGCAACCTGCTGGGTGATCGCCTGATCGAGGTCAACTACGATCAACTGGTACAGGATCAGGAGCAGCAGACCCGGGCATTGCTGGATCAGCTCGAACTCCCGTTCGAGACGGCCTGCCTCGAATTCCATCGCAGTGCAGGCGCAGCAGCGACCGCCAGCGCAACGCAGGTGCGCCAGCCAATACACCAGCGGTCCATGGGCCGCTGGCGTCAGTTTGCATCCCATCTGCAACCCCTGCGACAGCGGCTTGAGGCTGCCGGCGTGTCGGCTGAGTAATTGCCTGCCAATTCCCTCCTGCCGCCATTCAGACGCCGGTGGCTGCGTTAGGCTAGGGTTGTACGCAGCGCACCCTGTGCCGCCCTGATCCACATTTGGTGCGGTGGCGTATGCTCAACTGCAACTCCGCTTGGAACCCAATCGTCATGCAGACTACTCACCTGATCGCTACCAGGCGCCTGCTTTTAATACTGTGCGCGCTTTTTCTTGTCGCCTGCAGCTCTGCCGGCATTGAGCACTATCAGGACAAGCAGCCCCGGATGGTGCCGGAGGAATTCTTTCGCGGCCCACTGACCGCCCACGGTGTACTCAAAGATCGCAATGGCACGGTCACCCGGCGCTTCAACGCGGACCTGCAGGGAAGCTGGAATGGCGGCGTCGGCCTGCTCGCCGAGCGCTTTCTGTTTGATGACGGAGAAGTGCAATTCCGAAACTGGCAGCTCATCCCCACTGCAAGCGATACGCCCGGCGTGCGGACCTATATCGGCCGTGCCGAGGATGTGGTGGGGGATGCTGAGGTGGAGGTCAGCGGCAACGCCATGTTTATCCGCTATGTGCTCGAAGTCCCCTACAAAGGCGACACCATCGAGATCAATGTGGATGACCGCATGTACCTGATATCCGATCGGGTACTGATCAATGAATCGAAACTGAGCAAACTCGGTATTCCCGTGGGCGAGATTGTACTGACGATCATCCGGGGAGAGGGAAAACAATTATCTCGCAATGCCAAGTGAGAGCCTCCTTTTCAGGCCCCTCAACACCTACCCTTCCCCGAGTGCATGCAGGAACAGTGCAATCACCAGCCCCAGGGCAGCCGCCACACCAGACCAGTAGTTGTCTTTGCTGAAGGCTTTGGGGAAAACTTCGATCGCCAGGGACGCCACTACCGCACCACCCGCAAAACAGCGGATATAGGCAAGAATAGCGTCGTCGATATCGGCCAGCAGCCAATGTCCGGCCAGTGCAGCCAGGGATAGCAACAGGGCGGCCGCCGTCCACAGCAGCAGTACAGTGCGTCGACTGAGCTTGCCTTCCCGCATCTCCCTGGCACCGCCAGCTGCTTCCGGAAGGTTTGAGAGGAAGATCGAGCACGATAGAGCCGCCACCGTCATCGGTGCAGTTCCAATCAGCGAGACACCCAGCGCGAGATTTTCCGGAACGCCGTCGAGGGTAATGGCCATCAGCAGTCCCGCGCCCTGCCCTGCCGCGCACTTCTCCTTAACCAGGTAATCCAGCAAAGCAAAGCTCACAGCCCCCGCCAGGACAGACACCAGGACCCAGCCCACACGCCCATCCTCCATGGAGGGATAGATGAGCTCCAGTACCGCTGAAATGAGCAGCGCGCCGCCTGCCAGGGCGACCAGAAACCCCTCGGTGGAATCCGAGATTCTGCCCCAGAGTCCCCAGAGGGCGCCAATAAGAAGCGCTCCAGAGACGATGAGAATGACGATGATCGTCACCAATGCAGCGCTCCAGCAGGGATTACGGGAAAGTAAAGATTAGCCGCGATAGCCCATGTGAGGCCGCGAGCGAGTCTAAATGCTGGCGAAATAGCCACCCAGAAGGAGTACGGCGCCGATCGTAATCAGCCCCTGTACGAGCGCGATCACGATCGCTTTCAGGAAGCCGGTGCCGAGCACGAGCATATAGGCGATAGCGGCAAGCGGAATAGCGATCAGCAGGCCCCACTCCTCGGTGACACCCGGAATCATGCTACCCACAATCCGCTGGATGAAAACTGCCAGCAGCAGCGCGAAAAGACAGTAAAAAGCGCCAGTATTACGCGCTCCCATCATGGCTGCCGCCATCTTCAGCGGCAGCACCAGTACCGCGAGGATGATGATAAGCAGAATGATAAATTCCATACGAGCATCCCGTTTCCTGAATTCCTGGTTATGGCAGGTGCGCGAAGCACACGCCTGATTTACCTGCGCCCCGCGAATAGCCCACAGCTTTTTAGTCTGTTAGCAGGCATTGCCAATACCCGACATCGATCCACTGATCGAACTTCCTTCCGACCTCTTTGAAATGGGCGACCTTGACCATGCCAAGCTTCTCATGCAGGGCAACGCTGGCCTCATTGGGCAATGTGATACCACAGATGACTGCATGCAGGTCCCGGCGCCTAAGCTCGACCAATAGCTGCTTATAGAGGCGGGTTCCCCACCCCCTGCCAAGCGAAGATGGCGCCACATAAACCGAAGCCTCGACCGAGTACTGATAGGCCGCACGCCCTTTCCATTTCGTGGCGTAGCAATAACCTACCACCCCATTGGGATCCTCTGCCACTAGCCAGGGTAGGCGACTCCCCTGGCACTCGGCTACCCGGGATGCCATTTCTTCTTCGGAAACCGGATTAACCTCAAACGTCACAGCCGTATTTTCTACATAATGGTTGTAGATTCTGGCGATAGCGACGACGTCACCTGTGTTGGCAATGCGGATCATTGGATGGTAGCGAACTGCCTGGATTTCGTGGCTTGCCGAGCAGGGTCAGATTTTGCCACGCAGTAGTCGTAATATGGCGTCATTATTTTCTATTATCGCGCCCTTCGATTTTGCTCTTCATTTGTGCAAGATAGCTCACGCCCGCTTGTTACAGCAATGACATGAACCGCTCAGTAAACAGATAGGCATCTCCGGGCCAGCGAGCCGACACATAGCGACCATCTTCAACCACAAATGCAGCTTTATGGTCTGCAGAGGTCCCACGCTTACCAAGATTGATCGGTCCTCGTACGAAGTCACCTGGGCTCGACAAAGCATCGCGGACTTCAGCTTCAACATAAGCAGGGTACGTACGGTAATAGTTTCCGAGCTTCCAAAACGTCAGACAATAGGCGAGCCTTTCCATGTACTTGGGAAGACACGTGGTTTTCTTGCCATGCAATATGGATTTCCCATCACCGCTCTTCGCGCGTGCGAGAACCACTACCCCATGACAAATCGCACCCACAGGACGATTTGTAGCCCAGAAATCCGAAACAAACTTGTGCAGACTTGAGTTATCAAGGTATTGGCGCATACCAGGTGCATGCCCGCCGGGCAAAATTAACGCATCAAAATTGTCGACGTTCAGGCTTGACCACGACAGGGGGTTGTTAAATGCCCTGTCTTCACACATCTCCCTATAGAATGCTTTTGCCTCCTTTTCAGCACCAAGCTGCCCGAAAATAACCCCAGTAAGTAGCAACGGATCTGCGACAGGAGCACCCGTACCTTTTTCAGTCGCAAAAATCACATGATGCCCCGCGCTTGTGAGTAATCGCCAAGGAACAGCCACCTCGGTTACATCAAAGTCCTTATCGGGAAGTGGAATTAAAACTTCTGCCATGGTTTTTCTTTTTCTGTTAGAACCATAATCTAGTTAGCAATTATGCTGAAGCTCAGCTGCGGCGGAGCCGTCGACTGAAGTGCTTTGTTGGGCGGCACACATACCCAGACTCAAGAAATCAAAACTTGCTCAATTTTCTCGGTAGGGTCTACTGCGGAACAATCGACATCATGGTTTTTTCAAGCCTCCTCTAACAAAGTCAATCTTCGGGGTGCGGAAATACATGGCAGCCCAAGCCCCAAAAAGCTTGGCGAAAAAAGAAATTGTGTGAGTGCTTGGATTGGGCACGTCATCTGGGAGTTCGACGCCGCTGGGCCGATCCCGAGTCATCGTCCTTATTTCAAGCGCAGGTAAGGCCTCCGCAGGCCAGAGGCCACCGTATATGCTCAACCAATGACCACTAGTGAACTCTAGGAAAATTGGCGTGTTGCAACACGTAGCGACCACACGACGTGTTTTGGAATGCTTCGACAACCGATGTTCACATAAGTAAGTCTGCCCTTTGTCGCACCATACCCTATCTTTTCGATAAAGCACAAAGCGTGTTGCAGCTTTACTGTCCAAAGTGGATGGGGCACCAGGCAACGATTGCAGAATCTCCCCAGCAGTCTGGCAATCGTTACACAGGCACTCAGCATTAACTATTGGACGACCGAGAACCTTCAACACTACCTGCCCGCAGCTACAGGTTAAATCCATCTTCCGGTTTGTCATTAAGAATATCCCCGAGTTCTTTGGGCTGCCCAACGCGCGCAACACCGGGCAAATCGTAGCACATGAGAAATTTGGTCCGCGTGCTTGAGTTTTTTAGGCACGGCGCATCCCCTGTGACCATAGCTCTTCAGCAACATCCCTGTGAATGCGCCACCAATTATAAAGTGAAATCGGGAACGGGTAGTCTCCAGATACGGAGACTTGTACCTTTCCATTTTCAGATGTGATAACCCACTTTTCTGTAAATCCTTGACTAGTGAGAACTCCAGAGAACGAATTGTTTTTAGGCTCGCTGCAAGAATACCTAACTCCTAGATAGGTTGCGGCCTTTCTTAATACAACATCTACCTCCAGCCTCTTCATAGGCACGTAATAACGCACATGATGCTTGATGTATTTTTCGAGTAGTGAGATAGACACCCATGTGCCCAATACTATCGCAATCAGGAAAATGGACTCCACTGTGAGCCCATTTTCTGAGACTTCTACATATGCGATCGGGACCACAATGGAAATAATGAGCAGTGGTTTGATGATAAGATGATTGATCCATTGCTCCATGTCCGAACCTTACTTGAACCTAACGCCGTCCGCAGCGGCGGCTTACTTTGCGTGGTTTTTGCCCAAAAACATGGGCGCACAGACTTCGCAAAAAATGCACAAAGTAAGACGTCTTTCTGCCGTAACTTGTTATGCTGTGAAGCTTCAAAACTAAGTTAGAAACCTAAGCATCAGGATTATCCCTTGCCATTGCTGGGCCACTGCCTGTGAAAGTTTGTGCCGGTTTTGCTTTTGCTTTTGCTTTTGCGCTTTCATTACTTCTTTTGCGCTTCTGCGAGGAATCAATTTGCTTTTTTTCAGATCCACTCAGCTTTGGAAGATCCTTATCGTTCTGAATAGAGGGGACGAGCATTGAAGTCCCTGTTCCCTTTTTGTATTCCTTCACATCAGTCTGCGCATATACAATTGATGCAAATAAAAACATCAAGATCGGAGTCATAGTAATCATCTTTAAATATGGCTTCATTTTTATTTCTCATTAGCAAAAAAGTGGATGGCCGCCAGCATAACGCCGCCAGCAGGGGCAGCTTACCTTGTGCGCTTTTTACGCAAATATGGGAGCGAAGCGAGTGCGCAAAACGTGCATAAGGTAAGCCGTCCCGCGGAGGGCCGAAGGCCCGCAGCATACTGCCTGGCTTTGTTATGCATGCCGCACCACCGAGTTCACTTGATGTTTATTGCCACAGATAGCAAACATCTAAACCACCAATATTTGTGAACGAGCTACACTCCGATTTCGTGGACGGCCAGCCTTCTATAATCCGATTTAACAATACAACTCGCTCGGAAAGCTGACTTCTATTATTGAAAGTAAATTGAAACGAAACTTCACTTTCTATCGCTTTGACTCCACATACTGCCTGGGTGCAACCCACGTCAACTTTTGAAGCCTTTATTTTGTCAATTTCCCAGCGAGTCAGCTGGTCAGAGAAAATAGCTTTGAGCTGCGGCTTGAACAATATTGCAAGAGCAATGGCCGCAATTAGCGGAAATAATATTATTAATTTTTTAGTCATCCTAGATTCTCTCGAATGCATAACTCCCGGCTTTGGGCCGGACTTGGAGCCGCGAAGCGGCGGAAAGGCCGTCCCAGCCCCACAGGGGCGATAACAGCCGCTTGTTATATCTCTCCCTCTACGAGGTCAGACTTAATTTCGTTGATTGCAGCCCTGTTAATAAATACCTGCGAGAACCCAAGTAAGTGATAAATCTTAACTATTGCCTCGCCATTTTGTGCGCCAACATAAGTTTTTATATTAACTTTATTTAGTCCTTTGTGGGTACTTGATACACCCCGGTCCAAACTATCTATCAAATTCTGAAATTCAGCCCGGCTAAATATTGGGCATCCCCACCTCAAAAGCAGAGAGTTCGAAGAGAACAAAAAATTAGGGAATTTATTGCCTTCTAACAATGAATAATACTGTTTATCGAATGAGGTGACTCGCACTCTCCTAAGCAACTCACCGTCATAATCCTTTATTACAACCGGCTCAATTCGATACACTTCGCCGACGAGCAAGATATAGATCGAGTAAAAACCTAGAGATGCCAGCAGCAGGAGAAAAAATATTTCAAACAAGTCACGTTCTCTCTGAGATATAACGCCGGCAGCAAAGGCGCGTGCTTTTTGCGCGTCCAGACCACGCTTCTTGTGGGCGATTTTGCCTGCCCTTGTTATGTGTTTTTACTAAAGTCATTTTGGTTGTACCAATATACCCAGCTTGAATCTTTATGCCTACGAAGACTTTGAGGAGACTGGAGGACCTCAGAAACCTCTTTTTGATTAAAAGGTAACTCTGACTCTTCCGCTACTGAAATTACGTAATTTGGATAGAGAAGCATTACACGCTCGAAAATTTCACCCGAGTTTAATTTTACAGAGACAATAGAGACGTCTTGTTTGAACTCTTGGAACGGCCCGTTTAACTCAGCTATTTCCATCGGTATTTCAATTTCTTTTAACGAGTATGTTTTTCTCATCTCAATTTACACATAACGCCGGCGGCAGGGGCAGCTTGCCTTGTGCGCGTTTTGCGCGAAAATGTGAGCATAGCGACCTGCGCAAAACGTGCACAAGGTAAGCTGTCCCGCGGAGGCCCGAAGGGCCGGAGCAAAATGCCTGGCTTTGTTAGCTGCATTCACTACATTTCCACAACGGCCCAAGTAAGTAGCGAAATAAAACTGACTGCCATGAAGCTGGCAACGACCACGTTAAGGCCAATTTTCTGATTCTTACTGAGCAAGCTATACCATACCTCAGCCTCATCATACGTCTGAATATTCCGTATAGATAAATGGACTATAAAAATTACACCGAAGAAGAGCACGACACCAAAAATGCTCACTAGGTCGCTTTTTAGGTGCAGCACATCAGCATTACCTAATACTAAATAGATGATGCTTGAAACGACCACCGTAAACCAATAGGAGCAGGTCATCAGTGGGAAAAAATTTTCCTCTCTTTTGTGTTTTAGCATGTACTTAACAATAACATGCCATCGGGAAATGAATTTCATAGTTCGACCAAATAGCTAACGCCGCCGGCAGGGGCAGCTTACCTTGTGCGCATTTTGCGCAAAAATGGGAGCACAGCGACCGGCGCAAAACGTGCACAAGGTAAGCTGTCCCGCAGAGGGCCGCAGGCCCGGAGCAAATTGCCCGGCTTTGTTATGGCTGAGGCTACTCAGTACTTTGAAACTGCCCACAACCATAACCCATAAAGGAGCACCAGTAGAGACGCAGCAATCAAGTTTCTATAGCCTGAGATGGTATATCGAATTTTATCGATAAAGCTAAAACATAAGTAAGAAATTGCTAAAGCCAGCCCCAAAAAGGGTAGATAGCCAAACGAAACTAGGTGCAACCGTAATACAGATTGTGAGCCACTCAAGAAGGCCAGGACAAAAAGGCAAGCTGAAACGATAGGCAAAATAAGCCCAACCTGATACATCCATTTTCTATTTGGTGTAGTTTCCATACTCGAATTCCTTTACGAGCCATAACGCCCCGCGGAGGCCCGGAGGGCCGCAGCATCACTGCCCGTGATTGTTAAGTAGGGGCTAGCACCCGCCATCCCCCCCACCTCCGCAGTCACCGCCATGACTACCGGCATTTCTCCCAAAATATGCTCCGCCATTGGTTCGCTGATTCACACCAAATTTAACAATGAACCAAAGAATACTAGATATGAGAAAGCCGCCAAAAACGATAGGTGCAAGGACTGAATTGAGTGAATTTTCAGAAGAAAGCTCAATAAATTGCCAAGAGCCAAGAAGTCCGGCCAGATTAAATATAAATGACTTCATCGGTACTCCTTTACTCACTTAACGCCCGGTTTAGGGGCGGCTGGAGCGTAGCGTAAGCCGTCCCAGCCGCGTCTATCGCGGCGATTACAACCGCTTGTTATATTTTGACTTTAGCTCGCTTCGTCCTGATTCTGAGTTAAGGCGAGATACGCGGTCCATAAGCCTAGAACAGTTATAAAGGCGACTGAAACGATGAAGCCCAGTGGGCTTTCTGAAAGACGAAAGGATTCGACTTTCATAAAGATCTCGCCTCTACCGATGGAGTACAGCGAATACCATAAGCAAAGAACACTGCAACATAGCAGCAAGAAATCTTCAATTGTGTCAGGAAGCTTAACTTTCATCGAAAAATATAACGCCGCCAGCAGGGGCAGCTTACGTTGTGCGCATTTTGCGCGAAATTGGGAGCGCTGCGACCTGCGCAAAATGCGCACAAGGCAAGCTGTCCCGCGGAGGCCATACGCCCGGAGCTTCATTGCCTGGCTTTGTTAGGGTTTGCGAAGTACTCTCTCACCGCTCTCGAGAATATCAGGAAAAGTATCAAGGTTAACGGAAGCATAAGAAATACAGTACGTGCCGTATATACCCCTAGATCATGTGCCATTGATCCACTGAGCCTACTCTCTGGGCTAATTAATGAACTAATTAGTAAGAATAATAGAGCTGCTATTGCCAACCACCGACCAATCCAATGCTTATAGATTATCAATATAAATGAAATCAAAGGAAGCCAGAAAATTAGTGTTGATATCGCCACAGCAAGAATGGCTCCGGCGTAGCTATCAAAATCATTAGCTGGAGCCAGTAATGATCTAACTACAAATATATATGCATACGCCATGATCAGTTGAAAAATCACGAGAACAATCTGTGTGACAGTAATTACTTTTGGTTTTTCGTTCATCTATCACCTCGTTTATTTCTCACCCTAACGCATCAAGCAGCTGCGCGCTTTAGCGCGTCCAGCCACGAAGTGGCGATGCTGCCTTGACTTGTTATGAGTTGATTGTGGCATTGCTTGTTATGTTCCTACCATTGATGACAAAAACGCTAAAACTGCACTAAAAATTAACAGGCATATTAGCACCCAAGAAAAGCCAAATATTATGCGTAATGACTTGGATAATTTCTTAACGAAATCAGCCCCTAACCCCAAAGAACCTAAGCTCTCTCCGGCAACATAACCTGGGATAGCCATTAGAACTACACCACTCCAAAACACGACAGACCCTTTTTCAACTGGGGCCAGAAGCAACCAAAGGAGTAAGCCCGCAATAAACATAGCTACCAAGACGGTAATTGCGGCTTTTGAACATTTGGAGCGTTCGCTAAGGATTGCTTCGTTCTCCACACTTAAGACTCATAACGCCCGCAACAGGGGCGACCAATGCTATGCACATTTTGTGCGAAACTGGGAGCGCAGCGACCCGCACAAAATGTGCATAGCGTTGGGCGTCCCGCGGAGGCCCGAAGGGCCGTAGCATCCTGCTTGCGTTTGTTATGAGTGACTCCAGAGCGCAGAGCTTAGGCTGAACGTAACACCCACTCCAGCCAGGAGCGACACACATAAAATGCTCAGCGTTGAATCAAAGCCATTCCAAAATTTACGTAGCAATATGTAGTTTGCTACAAATAGCAAACCGGCTGCTGCAAGAGAGTTAACAGCTAAAATCTCAAAGGGAATGACATTCACTGAGCCTGCCCCCAAAACTATGAGCGCTCCTGCCATCACGGAAAACGGATACAGCAAATTGTAGGTTCCGACAACCTTTCTATCGAAAAAGAACACTTTTCCGTTTGTTACGTTGACAACAAAGTAACTCGCGGTTGAAAGAACAAAAAACATACCGTTTGCGACGTATATGTTTTTCACAGCTATTGCAGTCAGGAACGAGAAGAATGCCAATAAACTAAAGGTTAAGTAAATGCTTCTTGGCTCATATTTTAATTCTCGCGATTTACTCATCTTTGACTCATAACGCCGCAATCAGCGCGGCTGCGCAGCAGTCCGCTGCATTGCCTTGTTAAATGTTTTTTGCACTGCTTTCATACTGGTACTGTAGGTAGATCGCATAAGGTATTGTAAAAACGAAATACAGTACCAACTTTGGCCCGAACCCGCCCAAAGCTTCGTCATACCTTTTAAACCCCGTAACCCAGAGATAAAGACCTGGTAGAGTGAAACTGGTAGTCAAAAGAATACCTGAAACTTCAAGAAACAAGTCCATCAGCGCGTATTTAAATAGTTCGCCCGGTAAAAAGTTCAATATCACAACAAACGCAATCATTGCGAATATTGAGGTCAGACTTAATCGAGCAGAAACCGCGTATCTATCCATATACATTTAACAGTTTATTCTTATGCGTGGTCATATCTGACCACGTTACTAGTTCTAACTAGGGGTATCCATATATGATCATAAGTGGTCACATCTAACCACTCACAATTCGATACTGGTGTCCACATCGGTACAGGCGTCAATCAGCCCTTCAACAACTCGATGATTGAGGCCGAGCGTCGCGACGGTTTCGCGGGTTGCGACCCAAGCTCGCGCTTGCTGGCTCCAGCGAGCCCCAGCCTGTTTGAGCAGACGCCGCATGGCGTTTTCTTCTGCACCAATCGAGAGCGCCACCGGTTCCGCCCGCTGGTAAGCATGTAATCCGGAATGGGAAACGCCCGGCGCGGGCTTATCACGCTCATCGACGATCAGTTCAACCGTGGTGAGAACTTTGTTACCGCATGGGGAATTGCGGTACCGCACGGCGCAGAGCCGCTTGCCAAACCGGCGCTCGAAGCGGCGAGCGCCTTTCTGGCCGGGCCGGATGGTTTTGATCACTTGCATCGTCCCCTCCCTGGGTCAGTGATTGGTTTTGGTGGTCAGAGGCCGAGCTCGCCCCAGATCTCATCGATCTTCTTCACCACATCCGGGTCCCGCTCAATGGGCCGGCCCCATTCACGGTCGGTCTCCCCCGGCCATTTATTGGTGGCGTCAAAGCCGATCTTGGAGCCCAGCCCGGAAACCGGCGAGGCGAAATCCAGGTAGTCGATCGGAGTATTCTCCACCATGGTCGTGTCACGGACCGGGTCCATACGGGTAGTCATGGCCCAGATCACGTCCTTCCAGTCGCGCGTGTTGACGTCGTCGTCGGTGACAATCACGAACTTGGTGTACATGAACTGGCGCAGGAAGGACCAGACACCCATCATTACCCGCTTGGCATGGCCCGGATACTGTTTCTTCATGCTGACGACGGCGAGGCGGTAGGAGCAGCCTTCGGGCGGCAGGTAGAAATCGACGATTTCCGGGAACTGCTTTTTCAGGATCGGCACGAATACTTCGTTTAGCGCCTCGCCGAGCACCGCGGGTTCATCGGGCGGCCGCCCGGTATAGGTGCTGTGGTAGATGGGGTCTTTACGATGGGTGATTTTCTCCACCGTAAAGACGGGGAAACTGTCCACCTCGTTGTAGTAACCGGTATGGTCACCATAGGGGCCTTCATCGGCCATATCGTCGGGGTGGATATAGCCTTCCAGCACGTATTCGGCACTGGCAGGCACTTGCAGGTCGCTCAACGTGGCTTCGGCGACCTCGGTCTTGTCACCGCGCAGGAGTCCGGCAAAGGCATATTCAGACAGGGTATCCGGGACCGGTGTCACCGCGCCGAGGATGGTTGCCGGGTCGGCACCGAGGGCGACCGCCACCGGGTAGGGTTTGCCGGGATTACGCTGGCACCACTCGCGGAAGTCGAGTGCGCCACCACGGTGAGAGAGCCAGCGCATGATCAGGCGGTTCTTACCGATCAGCTGCATGCGGTAGATGCCGAGGTTCTGGCGCTTCTTCTCCGGCCCGCGGGTAATCACCAGCGGCCAGGTCACCAGCGGTGCCGCATCGCCGGGCCAGCAGGTCTGGATTGGCAGCTGGTAGAGATCCACCTGGTCACCGCTCAGCTCCTCTTGCTGGCACGGCGCCTTCTTTACCACCTTGGGCCCCATGTTCAGCACCTGCTTGAACACAGGTAATTTTTCCCAGGCATCCTTGAGGTTCTCGGGGGGCTGCGGCTCCTTGAGAAAGGCGAGCAGCTCGCCCACTTCACGCAGTTCCGTGATCGATTCCCGGCCCATGCCCAGGGCAACGCGCTCCGGGGTGCCGAACAGGTTGGCGAGCACCGGCGTATCGAATCCAACGGGGTTTTCAAATAGCAGCGCGGGACCACCGGCACGCAGGACGCGGTCGGCAATTTCTGTCATTTCCAGATTGGGGTCGACAGGGTGCTGGATGCGTTTCAGCAGGCCGCGTTTTTCCAGCAGCTTGATAAAGTCACGCAGGTCTTTGTATTTCATTTTGCTCCTGACCGCAGAAAAGCTCTGTGCGCAGTGTAAAGGAGTCAGGACAAAATGGGGAATGGCAGCCTGGCTAGAGCAGGTTGCGAAGAAAGGGGAGGAGTTTGAAGGGGCCCGCAGCGGATACTGCGGGCCACCGAACGCTTAAGCTGGGATCAGCTTAGAAGCGGGGACGACGCGGACGGTCTTCGCGCGGCTTGGCTTCGTTAACACGAATGTTACGGCCAGACAGCGACTGATCGTTCATTTCTTCGATCGCCTTACGAGCTTCGTCGTCGTTCGGCATTTCAACGAAACCGAAACCTTTAGAGCGGCCAGTCTCCCGGTCGGTGATTACAGTCGCGCGAGAGATTTCTCCGAAGGCACCGAATGCTTCCTGCAGGTCTTCAGAAGTTACCGCGTAGGCCAGATTTCCAATATAGATATTCACAAAAAGTTCTCACTAGATATGTGGGCTGTCGTGCAGTCACAAATGGATAACCAGCTCCACCAGATCATCCATCTGAGATTGGCCTGAAGTGTGCGGGTCGGTTAATGACTGGCACTGGCCAATTCGGTCGGGCGTCGTTCGTTCAGTACACATCCAGCGCCACAATGTGGGACTTTATATGCCTAACGGCTCGCCTTTTCAATCAGTTTCTGCGCAAATAATCGCCGCTTTCATCCCCAGTTAGCAATAAGGCACCGGATCCGGTGCCTTATTCTGATTGGGAATTATTTCCGTTTCATGGACAGGAAGAACTCGTCGTTAGTCTTGAAGTCCTTCAGGCGGTCGATCAAGAATTCGGTGGCCGCCAGGTCATCCATGTCGTGGAGCAGCTTGCGCAGGATCCATACCCGCTGCAGCTCGCCTTCCGGCATCAGCAGCTCCTCGCGGCGGGTCCCGGAGCGGCGCACGTTGATCGCCGGGTAGACACGCTTTTCAGCGATCTTGCGATCCAGTTGCAGCTCCATGTTACCGGTGCCCTTGAACTCCTCGAAGATCACCTCGTCCATCTTGGAACCGGTGTCCACCAGCGCGGTGGCGATGATGGAGAGACTTCCACCCTCCTCGATGTTACGGGCCGCACCGAAGAAACGCTTCGGGCGCTCCAGCGCGTGGGCGTCGACACCACCGGTCAGTACCTTGCCGGACGACGGCACGGTGGTGTTGTAAGCGCGGGCCAGACGGGTGATGGAGTCCAGCAGGATCACCACATCCTTCTTGTGCTCCACCAGGCGCTTGGCCTTTTCGATCACCATCTCGGCAACCTGCACGTGACGGGCCGGCGGCTCGTCAAATGTGGAAGCGACCACTTCACCGCGTACGGAGCGCTGCATCTCGGTGACTTCTTCCGGGCGCTCGTCGATCAACAGGACGATCAGGTGGCACTCGGGGTTGTTGCGGGTAATGGCCTGAGCCATGTTCTGCAGCATGATGGTCTTACCGGCTTTCGGCGGTGCGACGATCAAACCACGCTGCCCCTTACCGATGGGCGCGACCAGGTCGATGATGCGGCCGATCAGGTCCTCGGAGGAACCGTTGCCACATTCGAGCGTCAGGCGTTTGTTCGGGAAAAGCGGGGTGAGGTTTTCGAAGAGAATCTTGTTGCGGGCGTTTTCCGGCTTGTCGAAGTTGATCTCGCTGACCTTCAGCAGAGCGAAGTAACGCTCGCCTTCTTTCGGTGGGCGGATCTTGCCGGCAATGGAGTCGCCCGTGCGCAGGTTGAAGCGTCGGATCTGACTCGGGGAAACGTAGATATCATCCGGGCCCGCCAGGTAAGAAGAGTCGGCGGAGCGCAAAAAACCAAAACCGTCCTGCAGAATCTCCAACACCCCTTCACCGTAGATATCCTCACCGCTTTTCGCGTGCCGCTTGAGGATGTTGAAGATGATGTCTTGCTTGCGCGAGCGGGCCAGGTTTTCGAGGCCCATGCCCTTGGCGATTTCAATCAGTTCTTCGATCGGTTTGGTTTTTAATTCGGAGAGATTCATACCAATTGCTTTATTAAGGTTTCTGTTTGCATTTGGCGCGGACGCGCCGGAATTTTTCGAGGAGGGGTCTGGAGTTTGATATTGCTCAATTTTGCCCATGGACGCAGCGCCCTTTCATGCATTTCCGGATTCGCGATAGCTCAGGGGGAACTCAGAAAACTGCTTCAATTGACCGGTCGGCCGTGCAGCTTGGCTCTGGATAAGTTCAACTCAAGGAGTTCACGCGCCGGGGATGGTCTACGACCGTGCGGAGGGGCGACTTCGTTCAGCTCGGTCAGGAATCGTACTCGACTCGTCTGAATGGTTTCAGATTATTAGCCAGTATAACGGCAGATCGCCATCCTGCAAGAGAAATTGTCCCACAGGATGGCGGGGTATTTAGAGCTGGCTGTCGATGAATTCAGTCAGCTGGGCGCGGGACAGGGCGCCTACCTTGGTGCCTTCCACGTTGCCGCCCTTGAACAGCAACAGGGTGGGAATGCCGCGCACGTTGTACTTGGCCGGGGATTCCTTGTTGGCATCCACATCGACCTTGACGATCTTCAGCTTGTCGCCGTAGTGACCAGCCAGATCTTCCAGGACCGGAGCGATCATCTTGCAGGGGCCGCACCACTGCGCCCAGAAATCTACCAGTACCGGGCCCTCGGCCTTGAGTACTTCGGCCTCAAACTCGGCATCGGTCACGTTGACGATTGCGTGCTCGCTCATATTGCTTTCCTGTTCTCTTGGTTACTCGGTGCGGTCCTGCCCCGCAGGCGCGGTGGGCACATGATAAGTAGAGCCCCCCGCAGCCGCAAGGCGCCGGTTGCCCTCTTTATGGGGGCCGCGGGAGGGGCTTTCAAGGGTAATGCCCTGCTCCTCACGGCTGCTCGAGGAAGCGCTGCAGTATCTCGTCAAGATAGTCGAACCCGAAGGCCGACGCGGCGATACGCTCCTCCAGCGGCTCTACCAGCTCCAGCTGCTCGAGCACCGCCCACTGCTTGGCCAGGGACGACAGCGGCAGGCCGGTGTGTCGCGTAAATACGTCCGCGGGCACCCCCTGGACCAGTCGCAGGGCATTCATCAGGAATTCCAGTGGCAGCTCCTCCCGGGCCACTGGCTCTGCGGGTGGCGCTGACAGCGGCCCGTTCTCGCCCGCGGCGAGGTAATGGCGCGGGGTGCGTGTGCGGCGGGTGCGGAGTATCTCCCCGGTCTCTGGCAGGCTCACCTTGCCATGCGCTCCGGCACCGATGCCCAGATAATCGCCGAAAGACCAGTAGTTGATGTTATGGCGCGCCTCCCGATTCGACTGGCCGTAGGCGGAAACCTCGTAGCGTCCATAGCCATGACGGGCCAGATAATCCCGCCCCGCTCCCTGCATGGAAACAATATGGGCGGGCCCGGGGACCACCGGTGGCGCGCTGTAAAAGGCGGTATTCGGCTCGATGGTGAGCTGGTACCAGGAGATATGCTCAGGCCCGAGGTCCACGGCCCGCTGCAGATCCGCCAATGCTTGCTCTTCGGTCTGCTGTGGCAAGCCGTGCATCAGGTCCAGATTGATATTGTCAAAGCCGGCGCGCCGGGCCATTTCCAGGGCACCGGCGGCCTCCGAACCGGAGTGGATGCGTCCCAGGTTATCCAGCTGATGTGCATCGAAGCTCTGCACGCCGATGGATAACCGGTTGACGCCAGCGGCCCGATAGCCGGCAAACTTCTGCTGCTCGAAAGTACCGGGGTTGGCCTCGAGGGTAATCTCGATATCCGGCTCGAAGCCCACCAGCTCCTCTGCCGCGCCAAGAATGTCGGCAATGGCATGGGCGGAAAACAGGCTGGGAGTACCGCCGCCGAAAAAGATGGAGGTCAGCTGGCGCCCCTGCGCCCACGCCTGCTGACTGTGCAGATCACGTCGCAGCTGAGCCACGTATTCCGCCTCGGGCAGGATCTCCCCGGCAGCATGGGAGTTGAAGTCGCAGTAGGGACATTTCCGCACACACCAGGGGATGTGCACATAGAGGCTCAGCGGTGGCAGGCCGAGCTCGGCGATGTTGTTATCAGCCAAGGGCGGCCTCGCTGCCCATGTACTCCTGCCACAATGCGCGGAAGCGCTCCACGGCCTGGCCGCGGTGGCTGATACGGTTTTTCACCTCTCGGGACAGCTGAGCCGAAGCCATGCCCTCGGTCTCGACAAAAAACAACGGATCGTAACCAAAGCCGCCCTCACCGGCTGCCTCATGCAGAATACGGCCGCGCCAGCGGGCACTGCATACCAGCGGTACCGGATCGTCCTCGCGACGTACAAATGCCAGCGCACAGTTAAAACTGGCCCCGCGCTGCTCATCGGGGGTGTCCGCCAGTGCCTCAAGAAGCTTGCGGTTGTTCTCGGCATCGGTGGCGCCAATACCAGCATAGCGCGCAGAATAAATTCCCGGCGCACCGTGCAGGGCATCCACCGCCAGACCGGAATCATCGGCCAACGCCGGCAGTCCACTCAGGCGGCTGGCATGGCGTGCCTTGATCAGGGCGTTTTCAATAAAACTGAGGCCCGTCTCATCCGCATCCGGAATGTTGTAATCCGACTGCGGTACCACCTCGATGTCCCAGCTGGCGAACAGCTGGGAGAATTCCCGCAGTTTGCCGGCGTTACCGCTGGCGAGCACGATCTTGTCCAAATTTTTCTCCAGAACCGCCCCTTTCAGGGCCACAAATAAAAAACGAGCGCGGAGCGCTCGCTTTTACCGCCGCCGACAGGCTTTACAATTTGTCGAGCTGACGGCGGAATGTCAGCTGTTCAGTACGGCCATTCGGCAACTTCACATCCACCTTGAAGGTCAGTACTTCTTCGTCTTCAAAGCGCAGCGGCGCCAGGTAATAAACTGCCGGCCCCTCGCGAATCTCGAGAAATTTCAGCGGGCGCGACTGCTGGATCAGGTTGGTGGCAGTGCCGCCGACTTCACTGGCCAGCCCGTGTTGACCGGAATCCTTTTCCACCACCGACACATTGACGTAGGCCCGATCATCGGCCCGTACCAGCTTGTACTGCTGAGCGATCTCAGGCTTGATAAAGCTGCTGTTGAAAACCGAGTAGACCACGCGGTAATCGCCAAAATCTTCGTGACTCTTGATGACTTTGGCTTCCTGCGCCGCAGCGCTCACTGCCCAGAAGAGCAAGGCCGCTGCAGCCACGGCTGTCAGAATACGTTTCACGAATCACCTCCTGTTGTTGTCGATTCCCTCACCGGTGGGTGCCGGGCTCATGACCACGGCCCCTTTCAGGACCCAATCAGGCCCACTCACGACCCCGGCACGGCATCCTTGGCGCACATCTCTTTTCAGTTTAGCGAGTGAGATGGTAGATCGCCGTCTCCCCGAAAAGATTGGGCGAAAAATCTTTCAACGCCACCCCAATCCGGGTTTCAGAGACTACCTGTCGATGGAGGATAGTCCAGCGACGCTCCCTACAAAGAAGATCAAAGTCCCTGAAAGTACAAAAGTGAATATTAGGCGTGTCGTACCACTCGAAAGGTAATAGATCCGAAACCGGCATACGACCGGATATGGCGAGGTGCCAACGCGCTCTCCACTGCCCAAAATTGGGGAAGGTGATGATGCATTCGCGCCCGACGCGCAGCATTTCCTGTACCACCAGATGAGGCTGGCGCAGGGTCTGCAGGGCCTGGGTCATGACCACGGTGTCGAAGCTATTGTCGGCGAAGTTGCCAAGCCCCGCGTCGAGGTTCTGTTCCACCACGTTGACGCCGCGGGCAATACAGCGCTCGATCTCCTCCGGGTCGATCTCCAGCCCATAACCGCTGACCTGCTTGTTGCGGGCCAATTGCTCAAGCAGCAAGCCGTCACCACAACCCAGGTCGAGCACCCGGCTCTCTGGCCTGATCCAATCCTGAATCGCATCCAGGTCAACCCGCATCATTGCCCTACTCCCTCATCGCACTCAGCGGCTATCCGCTGCATGTATGCGTCGAAGACGCGCTGGTAGCGGCTGTTCGGCAACAGGAAGGCATCGTGCCCCATGGACGATTCGATTTCTGCATAGCTCACCGGCACGTTCGCATGCATCAGTGCGTCGGCGATCTCCCTGGAACGCTCCGGTGCAAAACGCCAGTCAGAGGTGAACGAGATCAACATAAAACGGCAGCGCGCATGAGAGAAGGCTGCCACCGGATCGTCGCCGTACTCCCGCGCCAGGTCGAAATAGTCCAGCGCCCGAGTCATGAGGATATAGGTATTGGGGTCAAAACTGCCGGAGAAGCTGTCCCCCTGGTAGCGCAGATAGCTCTGCACCTGGAACTCCACCTCCTCCTCTACGCCGCGCTCAAACGTACCCGAACGCAGCTCGCGGCCAAATTTTTTGCCGAGGCCATCATCCGAGAGATAGGTGATATGGCCGATCATGCGTGCCACCGCGAGACCACGGCGGGGCAGCTTGTCCTCATCCAGATAACGGCCGTGGCAGAAATCCGGGTCGGAGGTAATCGCCTGACGGGCAGTTTCATTGAAGGCAATATTCTGTGCCGAGAGCTTCATCGCCGAGGCGATCACGACGCAGTGACGCAAACGATCCGGGTACTCCAGTGACCAGCGCATGGCCTGCATGCCGCCCAGGCTGCCACCGATCACCGCCGCCCACTGCTCGATGCCGAGCAAATCGGCCAGCCGCGCCTGGCTGTTTACCCAGTCCCGCACCCGCAACATCGGGAAATCGGGTCCCCAGGGGCGGCAGGTCTCGGGATTGATAGAGGCGGGACCGGTGGAGCCATGGCATCCGCCCAGGTTGTTCAGCGAGACCACAAAAAAACGGTCGGTATCGATGGGTTTGCCCGGGCCGATGTAGTTGTCCCACCAGCCCGGACGCTTGTCTTCTTCGCTGTGGCGGCCGGCGGCGTGATGATGGCCGGAAAGTGCATGACAGATCAGGACCGCATTACTCTTGGCCGCATTCAGGGTGCCGTAGGTCTCGTACACCAGCGTGTACTCACTCAGCGTACGCCCGCAGGCAAGCTCCAGCGGCTCACGAAACGTGTGTTGCCTGGGCACGACAATACCGACGGAGCCGGGGTCACGGCTCACGTCACGCTGTTCGGCGGGTGCTGAAATATTTACGGTAGACAAGGTGATACCGGTTTCCGGGTCAAGCGGTGTTCATCGGTGGAAGACCGGCCAGTTTACGGGAGCGCCACGGCGGAAGACAAATGTCACCGCCGCAGCCACAACGTCCAACGGTGTCGACCGACACCGCCGGTTCAGAGCCTTTTCAGCTGGCCGCGGGTGCTTTCAGCTGGGTAACGTTGTCGCGGCGCGGCGCAGGTGCCACCGGCTGTGGCGCCGGGGCGTTTTGTTTCAGCAGCTCCTCCAGCGAAGCGAGCGCACTGTCGTTGCGCAGGATCTCCTCTTCCAGTGCGCGCAGATCAGTGCGCTTGCTCTGGGTTTTCTGCTTCAACTCTGTGAGCTTGATCAAATGCCGGTTGAGCAAATGCTTCTGGTATTGCACATGTTGTTTGAGAGGCTCCAGGGCCTGGTCCAGCCAGCCATCCGCAGCAGAGATCAACTGGCTATAGAGGCGCCCTACTTCGCTGGCAAGCGTGGCCATAAAGCGCTCGGTCAGGCGGTTGCGCCGCGCCAGCAACAGCTGCGGCGAACGGCGCAATTGTGCCGCCTGCCGATGCAGACCGCGCAGACTGAGACGGAAACTGGCAATCCCGAAATGCTGGTCGCTGGAATCCAGGTTCTTCAGGGAGGAGCGTTCGAAGATGGCATCCACCAGACGGTTGGCCGCGTCCACTTCCCGCTCCATGTTGGCGAGCTGGTGATCCACCCCTTCCATAAATCCGTCGATGGCACGGGCCAGGCCCAGAGGCGTCCAGCGCTCATTCAGGGCGCGGCTGGTGTCGTCGATCAGAGTCTGCAACTGCTGGCTGGAAACCGGAGCCAGCAGTGAAGAGCGCTGACGGGCCAGCATGCGGTGGCTCGACTTCAGCGTCAGCAACTCCTGATGACAGACTTTGTGTTGCTGCTTCACCGTCTGTTGCAACTGGGCCAGCTCTTCGAGTTGCTCGGTACTGGTACTGCCGCGACTTTGCAGGTGCTCCAGCGCCGCTTGCCCGCTGTTGAGACGGCGCTTGAGCAGATCGCGGGTGTCCGCCATCAGTGTCAGTGCCTGGTGCAGGCAACGATGTTCGGCCACTTTCTGCCGGTGCTCCATCAGTCGCTGCACCAGTAATTTTTCAAACTCTGCAAAGTGGCTCTGTTCAAGTAGCGCTGCGTCCTGCTGCTGTCGGGCCAGCAGCGCTTTCTTGGCAGAAACGCCCACCACACTCTCCTGAGGGAGCTCCAGCAGCTTGCTCACCTGCGCACGCATGCGACGCAGCAGTAGTTCCGGATCTTCGTCCGGATCGTCCCACATGGCATCGATCTTGTTGAGCAGTGCCATCACCGCGGTGCCACGATGCTCACGCAGGGGGACCAGATGCGTCTCCCACATATTCAGGTCGGTGCCACTGACGCCGGCATCCGCCGCCAGCAGGAATGCCACCGCCTGGGCGCCAGGCAGCGTGCTAAGGGTCAGTTCCGGTTCATTGCCGAGGGCATTGAGGCCCGGCGTGTCGATGATCCGCAATCCCTGGGCCAGCAGCGGATGTGGCAGGCAGATCAGTGCATACCGCCAGGCCGGAATCTCTACCAGTGCGCCATTGCTATCGAGGTGGCGGCGATCGAAACCGAGACGGGCCGCCTCTTCGGGTGTCGCCGACTTGGTGGCGGCAACCTTCAGCAGGGCCTCGCGGGTGGCATCGGCATCGTTGGCGTCGAACTCGTGGGCAACCCATTTCTGCGGGATACGGCGAAAGCTTTCCAGGCTGGTATTGGTGGCCAGCGTCTCGATCGGCAGCAACCGCAGGCTGGCCTGCTGGCCCCCGTCGCTGAATATCTCCGTCGGGCACATAGTGGTGCGTCCCGGCCGCGAGGGCAGCAGGCGCTTGCCGTAGGTATGCGACAACAGTGCGTTGATCAGCTCGGTCTTGCCGCGAGAGAATTCCCCCACCAGCGCCAGCGTGAACTGGTCCTCCGCCAGCAGGGAACGGGCCTGTTGCACCACCTGGCGGGCACCGGCGGAGTTGGGGAAATGCTGCTTCAGCCACTGATTGAAGGCGGCGAACTGGTTGTCCAGGCCTTTCTTCCAGCGGTCGTAATCGGCGATATGCTGGCGCAAGAGAGCGTCTTCCATGTAATTCTGTTCTTGTTGTACTGCTTACTTGACGGAAGCGGCTATTCTCGGTCAACAGGCATGAGAATAGAAGCGCCGGGCCGGCGGAAATGCGACCCGGTTTGCGGAATGGGCGTCGATCAGAACCCGGGGATCTGCCAGAAGAGTCCGTAGACGAATGCGGGCATATTGGCCATCTGAGCAAAACCCACCAGCAGCTTGTCCGCCACCGTCAACAGGATAAAGACGAAGATCGGGCTGATATCGATCACCCCCAGCGGCGGAATCAGCCGACGCACCGGTGCGCAGAACGGCTCCAGCAGCTGCCGCAGCAGCATCAGGGCCGGATGGCCGCTCTGCGGCGCGATCCAGCTGAAGATGATGGAAATCAGCATTCCGATAAAGACAATCGCGATTACGGTACTGATGCAGCCCAGAAACGACCACAGCAAAGCGCTCAACGGGTTGAACAGGCCACCACCAGCCAGCAAGCCGCAGGCGAGAATCATGACCCAGCCCACCAGAATCGCCAGCACCAGCGAGGCCATATCGATTCCGAACAGACCCGGCACCAGCTTCCGTAATGGCAGCAGTAACGGGTTGGTGACTTTCACGATGCCCTGGGAGATCGGGTTGTAGAAATCCGCCCGCGCCAGTTGCAGCAGAAAGCGCATCAGCACGGCAAACAGATAAAGGATGCCAATGGTGGCGACGAGGAAGACACCGATATTGGTGAAAGTGTTGGCCATCTAGATTCCCTGCACGATTCTCGCATTTACTATTGTCGGCGCCCGCTGCTGCCGGCGCCCTGCATTCTTGTCAGCGCTGTTGTCTAGTTATCCAGCTCGCGCGCCATCTCTGCGGCGCGGTCGGCGCAGTCCCGCATTGCCCGCTCCACCAGCGCCGGCAAACCGTCGTTCTGGAAACGCTGTATCGCACGCTCGGTGGTGCCGTTTGGTGACATGACGTTGCGCTTTAGCTGGGCCACGTCCACATCGCTGGCCACCGCCAGTTTCGCCGCGCCCAGAGCGGTTTGCAAGGTAAGCCGCTCGGCATCGGCACGGTTCATGCCCGCCTTTTCCGCAGCGTCGATCATGGATTCCATAAACTGGAAATAGTAAGCCGGCCCGGAACCGGAGACGGCGATCACCTGGTCGATGCCGGCTTCCTCATCGACCCAGATGGCGATGCCGACCGCCTCGGCCATCTGCTCCGCAATCTGCTTTTGGGCATTGGAGACACCATCGCCCGCGAACAGGCCGGTAACCCCGGTGCCCACCAGGGCCGGCGTGTTGGGCATCGCCCGTACGATGGGCACACCGGCGCCGAGCCAGCGCTGGTAGGCCGCCAGCGGAATACCCGCCGCGAGAGTAATCACCAGTGGTTTGCGATCACTTACCAGCGTGGCGATCTGCCCGCAGAGCTCTTTCATCATCTGTGGTTTGACCGAAAGCACCAGCACATCGGCTTCCGCCACCGCAGCCGCATTGTCAGTGGTCACCTGCACACCGTGGCGCGCGGCAAAATCAGTGAGTTTCTGCTCGTTGCGACCGGTGGCGACGATGCGCCCTGCCGGATAACCGCTGGCCACCAGGCCGCCGATCACAGCGCCGGCCATATTGCCGGCACCACCGATAAACACCATCTTCGGTTTTTCCGTCGCTGTCACTGACATCCCCTTCGTTCACTATCGTATGACTTTGCCGGGGCAAATTATGGCCGCCGCCCCGGCCAATTGAAAATTTGGCGCGAATTCCCCTCTGCGCCACCTCCGTCCGTCGCAGCCCACTGGTATCCCGTGGCGAGACTTTTAACATGGAGGCGACAATGACGATAACAAGGAAAGCCCATGAGCAAGCAGAGACTTCTGCCAGCTGCACTGGTGGCCGTCAGCCTGGCCTGGTCAGCTGTCACTCCCGCTGCAGTGGAGACACGCACCCTCAACAACGGCAACCTGGTAATGGAAGATATTCCTCCGGTACCGGACCAGGTGGCCGATGACCTGAATCGCTACCAGAGTGTTCGCTCCGCGTCTGTACTCGGCTGGACCGAGGAAGGGGATGCCCTCTATGTCTCTACCCGGTTCGGCGAGGTCAATCAGATCCACCGGGTGGATCGACCGGGCGGCGCCCGCCAACAGCTCACTTTCTTCACGGAACCCGTAGGCCAGGTGGAACCGCGGCCGCAATCCCGGCAGATCGCCTTCACCATGGATGCCGGCGGCAGTGAGGACGCGCAGATTTTCCTGTTTGATCCCGCAACCGGCGATAGCCGCATGCTGACCGACGGTGAGTCACGCAATGGTCAGATAGCCTGGAGCCCGGACGGTTCTCTGGTGGCCTACCAGAGCACGCGCCGCAATGGCCGCGCCAATGACATCTGGATCACCCGTCTGAGTGCCGATGGCCACACCAGTACTCTCGCCCTCGAGTCTCCCGACGGCAGCTGGTGGGGCCCGGTGTCTTTCAGTGCGGACAACAGCCGGCTTCTGGTGCAGCAGTACATTTCCTCCACTAACTCCCTGGTCCACGTGCTGGATCTGGAGAGTGGGGAACTGCAGCGGGTTGCCGGCGACAGCGAGAACCAGTCGCGTAACTATGCCGGGGACTTCGACAGCGATGGCAGTGGCATTTTTTACGTATCCGACCAACGGGGCGAGTTCGCCCAACTGGTGCACAGGAACCTCGCCACCGGAGAAGAGCGTGTAATCACTGATGGTATCGCCTGGGACGTATCCTCGGTGGTGCTCAGCGATGACCGCCGCCGCGGGGCCTTTACCATCAACGAGAACGGTATGGATCAGGTCTACCTGTTTAATCCCCGCAATATGCGCTATCGCAAGGTGAAAGACTTGCCCATTGGCGTAGTGGGCGGGCTCACATTCAATGGTCAGGGAGACAAACTGGCACTGTCCATCAACACCCCCAAGACCCCAACCGACACGTTCGTCCTGAATCTGCGCCGCACACCACTGCGCCACGCAGAGCTCGAGCGCTGGACCAAAAGTGAGGTGGGCGGACTGGACACAGACAGCTTTATCGAGCCGGAACTGGTCCACTACCCCACCTTTGACACAGTCGATGGCGAGGCACGCAAGATTCCCGCTTTTGTCTATCGCCCCCGCGATACCGAGGGTCCAGTACCTGTAGTGATCTCCATCCATGGCGGCCCGGAGGCTCAGTACCGACCCTATTTCAGCAGCACCTACCAACTGTGGCTACAGAAGCTGGGTGTGGCAGTGATCGCACCCAACGTGCGCGGCTCCGCCGGTTACGGCAAAACCTATGTGGCGCTGGATAACGGCTACAAGCGCGAAGATTCGGTACGGGACATCGGTGCGCTGCTGGACTGGATCGATACCCAACCGGATCTGGACGGTGACCGGGTAGCGGTATTTGGGGGCAGTTACGGCGGCTACATGGTACTCGCCAGCGCCATGCACTATAGCGACCGACTGCGGGCCGCAGTCGATATCGTCGGCATCTCCAACTTCGTAACTTTCCTGACCAATACCCGCGACTACCGCCGCGACCTGCGCCGGGTGGAGTACGGCAATGAGCGTGATCCGGACATGCGCGCCTTCCTCGAACGCATCAGCCCCAGCAACAATGTGGACAAAATCCGCGTACCCATGCTGGTAGTTCAGGGAGAAAACGATCCCCGGGTACCGGTTACTGAAGCAGAGCAAATCGTCGCAGCACTGCGAGAAGGGGGCAAGCCTGTGTGGTACATGAATGCCCTCAACGAGGGACACGGCTACCGCAAAAAGGAAAACCGGGATGTCTTCTCCCAGGTGACCGCCCTGTTCTTCTCCCAGCACCTGCTGGAGAAGCCTGTATCTCGCTGGAAGATGAGGGAAAACGATACGGTCCAGTCTGCCGAACAAGCACTGTAACCCGGTGACGCCTCTCGCTGCGGCGAGAGGCGTCCGTTAGTCTCTTCGCCCGAAAATATCGGTGCCGATCCGTACCATGGTGGCACCGCTGGCGATAGCCGCCTCCATGTCGCCAGACATACCCATGGAAAGCGTGTCCAGTGGCTGCCCCGGCAGCCGCTCACGCAACTGATCGAGCAGCGCATAGAGGGCCTCGAAAGGCTGCTTTTGTTCTTCTTCCGACTCCCGCGGCGCGGGAATGGCCATCAGCCCACGGAGGCACACATTTGGCAGCTCGGCCACCGCCTCCGCCAGAGCGACAACCTCTTCGGGTAACACACCCGACTTACTGTCTTCGTCGTCTATATTGACCTGCAGACACAGGTTCAACGGCGGCATGGAATCCGGTCGCTGTGAAGAAAGTCGCTGTGCAATTTTTAACCGATCGACACTGTGCATCCAGTGAAAATGCTCGGCCACCGCCCGGGTCTTGTTGGATTGCAGCGGCCCGATGAAGTGCCAGGTGATATCCAGATCCGAGAGCTCCGCCTGCTTTTCGAGCGCCTCCTGCAGGTAGTTCTCGCCAAAATCGCGCTGGCCGGCATCGAAGGCGCTGCGCAGGTCTGACGCCGGCCGGGTCTTGGATACTGCCAGAAGGGTTACCCTGTCCGGATCGCGCCCGCAGGCCGCACAACTGGTGACGATGCGTGCGCGCACACGATTCAGGTTTTCGGTGATGTCTTCTTTGCGCATATACTAGCTCGATAACAAAGAGGGGCCGATTGTACGCAAATCCGACTGCGACTCGAATCCGGCACCTCGCGCCGCCTCCCGCCAGAGGACAACAGGGTAATCAGAACAATAAGGTAGCAGTATGGACATCACAGAACTCCTCGCCTTCAGTGCCAAGCAGAACGCCTCGGACCTCCACCTGTCCGCGGGGCTGCCGCCAATGATCCGTGTCGATGGCGATGTCCGCCGCATTAACCTGCCGCCGATGGAGCACAAGCAGGTACACGCGCTGATCTACGAGATCATGAATGACAAGCAGCGCAAGGATTACGAGGAATTCCTGGAAACCGACTTCTCCTTCGAAGTGCCCGGCGTCGCCCGCTTCCGTGTAAATGCGTTTAACCACAACCGCGGTGCCGGTGCCGTGTTCCGGACCATTCCGTCCAAGGTACTGACCATGGACGATCTGGGGATGGGCCAGGTATTCCGCCAGATCTGTGACACCCCCCGCGGCCTGGTGCTGGTGACCGGGCCCACCGGCTCCGGTAAGTCCACCAGCCTGGCGGCAATGATCGACTACATTAACGACAACAAGTACGAGCACATCCTCACCGTCGAGGATCCGATCGAATTCGTGCACGAATCGAAAAAGTGCCTGGTGAACCAGCGGGAAGTACACCGGGACACCCACGGCTTTGCCGAGGCCCTGCGTTCCGCCCTGCGTGAGGACCCGGACATCATCCTCGTTGGTGAGATGCGGGACCTGGAGACCATCCGCCTGGCCCTGACTGCGGCGGAAACCGGTCACCTGGTATTCGGCACCCTGCACACCACCTCCGCGGCCAAGACCATCGACCGGGTGGTGGATGTATTCCCGGCGGAAGAAAAGGCAATGGTGCGCTCGATGCTGTCAGAATCCCTGCAGGCGGTGGTTTCCCAGACCCTGCTGAAGCGCAATGGCGGCGGCCGGGTGGCGGCCCATGAGATCATGCGTGGCACCCCAGCAATCCGTAACCTGATCCGCGAGGACAAGGTCGCGCAGATGTACTCTGCCATCCAGACCGGTGCCAGCGTGGGCATGCAGACCATGGACCAGTGCCTGCAGGATCTGGTGGAGCGCCGGGTGATCACCCGCGATGTGGCCCGTGAGAAGGCGAAGATGCCCGAAAACTTTTAAGTCATTGACTGTCCCTGCAGGCCTTAAACGGGGACAGCATTAATCGCGCAAACTTCCGCATCGGCCGCGGACAATAGCGCAGCGACGCGACAACAATAAAAGTGGTTTAGACAATGGAAATCGAAAGACTGTTACAGCTGGTTGTGGAGAAAGGGGCATCGGACCTGTTCATCACCGCCGGTGTACCGCCCTCGATCAAGGTTCACGGTAAGGTCATCCCGGCCAGCAGCTCAGCGCTGACGCCAGAGAAGGCCCGCGAGCTGGTGGTGGGTGTGATGAACGAGAAGCAGCGTCGCGAATTCGCCGAAAAGAAAGAGCTGAACTTCGCTATTGCCGTGCGCAATGTGGGCCGCTTCCGGGTTTCCGCCTTCTTCCAGCGCAACCTGGTGGGCATGGTGCTGCGCCGCATCGAGACCCGTATCCCCACGGTCGACGGTCTGGGACTGCCGGAGATCCTCAAGGATCTGGCGATGACCAAACGCGGCCTGATCATCTTCGTGGGTGCGACCGGTACCGGTAAGTCCACCTCACTGGCATCCATGATCGGCCACCGCAACGAAAACTCGAAAGGTCACATTATCTCCATCGAGGACCCGATCGAATTCGTCCACCAGCACCGCGGGTGTATTGTCACCCAGCGCGAGGTGGGCCTGGATACCGAATCTTTCGAGGTCGCCCTGAAGAACACCCTGCGTCAGGCGCCCGACGTGATTCTCATTGGTGAGGTGCGCTCGCGCGAGACCATGGATCACGCCATCGCCTTCGCCGAGACCGGCCACCTGTGCCTGTGCACCCTGCACGCCAACAATGCCAACCAGGCGCTGGACCGGATCATCCACTTCTTCCCGGCGGACCGTCACCAGCAGCTCTATATGGACCTGTCGCTGAACCTCAAGGCGATGGTCGCCCAGCAGCTGGTACCCACACCGGATGGCGACGGCCGCCGCGCCTGTCTCGAGATCATGATCAACACCCCGCTGATGGCGGACCTGATCCGCAAGGGCGAGGTGCACAAGATGAAGGAGTTGATGAAACGCTCCAACGAGCAGGGCATGCAGACCTTTGACCAGGCCCTGTACGAGCTGTACGACCGCGGCGAGATCACCTACGAGGACGCCCTCTCCCACGCCGACTCCGCTAACGACCTGCGCCTGATGATCAAGCTCAAGTCGGAATCCGATGCCGAGTACCTGAACGATGCAGCGGGCGAGCTGAGCCTCGAGGGCGACAGCGACGAATACGGCGGACCGAAGCTGTACTGATGCGCGGGCTGGTAGTCGTTACCGGCCCAGCTCTTCCACCAGCTCACGGATTGTGGGCAATAGGCGGCGGCTCACCTGGGGCCGCTGCTCGCTTCCGCTCAACATCACCCGGTAACCGCCACTGTCCCGACTCAGTCCGGCGATGAAATGCCTCGATACCAGGGCATTGCGATGCACCCGCACGAACGTATCGCCGAACTCTCGCTCCAGGTCTTTCAGCGACTCATCGAGGATCGTCTCACCGCCGTCGTGGTGAGCGACCACATACTTGCTGTCAGCGATCAGGCAGCGGATGGTATCCACCGGCAACAACTCCACTCCGCGGCGGCTCACCGCCTTGATCTGTGGTCTCGGGGATTCCCCCACCTTTCCGGTGGCAGCCACCCGTCGCTGCGGTTTGCTCAGGCGCTGCAATTTATCGATGGCCGCGGCCAGCTGCTCCCTCGCTACCGGCTTGAGCAGGTAACCCGTGGCTGCGGTAGCGAAAGCCGGCAGGGCAAACTCGTCGTGGGCCGTGCAGAAGATCATTGCCGGGGGATGCTCGCGGGCTGAGAGCTTCTCGGCCAGCACCAGGCCACTGTCCCCGGGCATTTCGATATCCATCAGTACCAGATCCGGATCCAGCACCTCAACCTGGACAAGGGCCGCCTCGGCATCGGCAGCCTCTCCCAGTAACGTGCAGCGTTGCAGCCCCTCCAGCTGACGGGCCAATCTGGCACGGGCGAGGGGTTCATCATCCACGATCAGTACACCGAGTTCCGTCACAGGGCGGGCTCCATCTTCTCGCTTCTCTTTCCCGTCTCGGGGATATTGTTCATCGGCAGGATAACCTCTACCCGGTAGATCCCATCTTCAAGTTCTGACTGGAAGCGATAACGGTGACCGTAGTGCGCGGCAAGCCGCTGGCGAATATTCTCCAGTGCCATGCCGTTACCACGGCGCTCCCGGTTGGAATCCAGCGCGGGGGCTGGGTTTTCTATCACCAGCTGCAACTGGTTATCCAGTTGTCGCAGATAAACCTGTATCTCGCCGCCCTGCTTCAGTCGCGCCACACCGTGCAGTACCGCATTTTCCAGCAGGGGCTGCAGCAGCATGGAGGGAATCACTGCGCTCTCCAGACCGGAGTCTATATCCCAGCTCTGCCGCAACCGCTCGCCGAGACGCAACGCCTCGATCTGAAGATAGCGCCGGGCCAGGGTCAGCTCCTGCTCGAGCGGCACCATTTTGGAGTCCGCGAGGCTGGCGCGGAACAGGGTGGAGAGATCCTCGACCAATTTCTCCGCCCGCTCTGGATCGATGGCGATGAGGCTGGCGAGGCTGTTCATACTGTTGAACAGGAAATGGGGGCGGATGCGGGACTGCAGGGCATCGATACGCGCGACCAGTTCGGCGCGCTGTTGGTTGTGGAGCTGCTGCTGTACATAGGCATAGCGCAGCACTACGCCGGCACAGATGGCACCGAGCAATGTATTGTCGAGCAGATGCCAGAGATCAAAGCCCTGGCGCATCAGTGAGGCACGCAGCCATTCCTGGACGACGAGGACCGCCAGCAACACCGCCATGACCACGGCAAAGCTGATCGCCCCGGCAACGCGATGGGACAGCTGCGCCAGTCTCGGTCGCAGTCGGCACAGAAGCGCGGCGGAGGGCAGGATCACCCATTGCACCGCCAGCGACACTAGGCCCAGACGCTGCCAGCTGAAATCCCGCAGCCCATCCACCGCCAGCACCAGTACCAGGGCCAGCAGCTCGCCCATCAGTACCAGTACTGCCAGCGCGGAGACATGGCACAGGTCAGGCAGGAACTGCGCCTGCGCAGAATCTTCGCCATCTGGCGCAAATTTTCGAATTTGCTGCGTTATACTGCCCGCCGGTTGCGCGGACTGTGGGGAGGTCATACCACTATTATTCTTCGTGCATTGTTATCAGGTTCGCCGCCGCTCTGTGGAGCGCAGCGCGCCCTCGAAGATACCGCCATCGCCCAGCCACTTCCACTACCTCCGCCAGATCCGCGGAGAGACTGCGAGAGACAGCGACAGAACATGAGTGACAAGAAAGCCCCCGCACCCCAGGAACCCAGATCCGATGCCAACCCCGCCGCCAAGCTCTGGGGCGGCCGCTTCAGTGAGGCGACCGACGCCTTCGTGGAGCGCTTTACCGCATCGGTGATGTTTGACCAGCGCATGGCGCTGGAGGATATCCAGGGCTCGCTGGCCCATGCGCAAATGCTGTCCGAGGTGGGCGTACTCACTGATGATGAGTTCCGGCAGATCGAGGACGGTCTCAAGGCTATCGCCGCGGAGATCGAGGCCGGCGAGTTCCCCTGGTCGGTGCAGCTCGAAGACGTCCATATGAATATCGAGGCGCGCCTGACCCAGCGCATCGGCGCGACCGGCAAGAAACTGCACACCGGCCGCTCCCGCAATGACCAGGTCGCCACGGACATCCGCCTGTGGCTGCGCAACCGCATCGACGCCATCGGCGCCGAGCTCACCCGCCTGCAGAACGGCCTGGTAGAGCTCGCGGAGCGCGAGGCCGATACCATCATGCCCGGCTTCACCCACCTGCAATCCGCGCAGCCGGTGACCTTCGGTCACCACCTGCTGGCCTGGAACGAGATGCTGAGCCGGGATTACGAGCGCCTGATGGACTGCCGCAAGCGGGTAAATCGCTCCCCCCTGGGCGCCGCTGCCCTGGCAGGCACCAGTTACCCGATCAACCGGGCCCGCACCGCCGAGCTGCTTGGCTTCGATGCGCCCACGGAGAACTCACTGGACTCCGTCAGCGACCGCGACTTCGCCATCGAGTTCTGTGCGTTTGCCGCACTGCTGCTGACGCACCTGTCCCGCGCCAGTGAGGAGCTGGTGCTGTGGACCTCCAGCCAGTTTGACTTTATCGACCTGCCCGACCGCTTCTGCACCGGCTCCTCGATCATGCCGCAGAAGAAGAACCCGGATGTACCGGAGCTGGTACGTGGCAAGACTGGTCGCGTCAACGGCCACCTGATCGCCCTGCTGACCCTGATGAAGAGCCAGCCGCTCGCCTACAACAAGGACAATCAGGAAGATAAGGAGCCGCTGTTTGATGCGGCCGACACCGCGCTGGACTGCCTGCGGGCTTTCGCGGACATGGTGCCGGCACTGAAAGCGAAAAAGGACAATATGCTCGCCGCGGCAGCCAAGGGCTTCTCCACCGCAACCGACCTGGCCGACTACCTGGTGCGTAAGGGGGTGGCCTTCCGTGATGCACACGAGATAGTCGGCAACTCGGTGGCATTTGCCATCGAAAAGAACTGCGATCTCGCCGACCTGAGTCTGCAAGAGCTGCAGAAATTCTCTGACGTCATCGGTGAAGACGTTTTTGATGTGCTGACCCTGGAGGGCTCCGTGGCCGCCCGGGACCATATCGGTGGCACTGCCCCCGCACAGGTGCGGGCCGCCTGCACCCGCGCCAGGGAAGCGATCGCCGCGCGCTGAACATTTGCCGCGGCGTCGCCAATCATTATTACAACCCGAGTGAAACTGACTCGCCCTGCTGCTCGGTCAATACCCGGTCCAGTAGGGTCGGCAGGTCCTCACCGGTAGTCGTGCACTTCCAGCCGGGTGGCTCAAAGGCGAGGTGGTAACCGCCGGAACGGGCCGCCACCCACAGCTCCTTGTTGGCGGTCTGGCGGGAGAGGATGACCTGGCTACCGTTGTCCTCCAGGGTCAGGGTCAGCACCGCATCCGCGCGTTCGTAATCGATGTCCCATTCGCAGGAATCGAGTGCGTCCTCGATCTCGATCAGGGTGCGCTCGATCGCCGCTTCAAAGTCTGCCTGGCTCGCTGTCATAGTTACTTCTGTTACAGTGTTCATCGGGTAGAGTAGCTGGCTATACTAGCAGGCTTTTCCGCACAACAATGCGCAGGAAGCCGTCGATGTTTAAAGAAAATTTACCACTCGCCACCGTCGTTTTGGCCGCGAGCCTGCTCGGTGCCTGTGGCCAGAAAGGTCCACTGTACCTGCCGCAGGATGCGGCCAGCCCGGCCCCGGTACCGGCACAGTCGCCGATAGTGGCACCGGCGAGCAGCACGACTCCCGGCGCCCAGGCCGAGACAACGGAAGAACAACAAGAAACGCGGCGCAGAAACGATAGTGAAACCGCCGCCGACGAGCTGGAGCCTGCAGTAGAAAAATGAGTGACTTCCATTACCGCGACGGAGGCCTCTGGGCCGAAGATGTCTCCCTGACGGAAATAGCCGAACAGTTTGGCACCCCCACTTACGTGTACAGCCGTGCCCACTTCGAGCGTCAGTACCGCGAGTACGCCGACGCACTGGGCGATCATCCTGGACTGGTCTGCTATGCGGTAAAGGCCAACAGTAACCTCGGCATCCTGTCGCTACTGGCACAGCTCGGTGCCGGGTTCGATATTGTCTCCGGCGGTGAGCTGGAGCGGGTGCTGCTCGCCGGTGGTGATCCGGCCCGGATCGTATTCTCCGGTGTCGGCAAGACCGCCGCGGAGATGCGCCGCGCACTGGAAGTGGGCGTGCACTGCTTCAATGTGGAGTCCGATGCAGAGCTCGAACGACTGGATGCGGTGGCAGCCGAGATGGGTGTAACTGCGCCAGTTTCTCTACGCGTGAACCCGGACGTGGATGCCAAAACTCATCCGTACATCTCCACCGGGCTCAAGGAAAACAAGTTTGGTATCGCCATCGATACCGCCCTCGACACCTATCGCCGCGCAGCGAAATCGGAGCACCTGAACGTGGTGGGTGTCGATTGCCATATCGGCTCCCAGCTCACCGAAGTGTCGCCATTTCTCGACGCACTCGAGCGGTTGCTGCTGCTGATCGACGAGCTGGCAGGCGAAGGCATTCACCTGAAGCACCTGGATCTCGGCGGCGGGCTGGGCGTACGCTACCGAGGCGAAGAACCGCCCCCCGTCAGCGATTACATCGGCGCGGTGAAAGAGCGGCTCGGCGACCGCAAACTGGAGCTGGTACTGGAGCCCGGCCGCTCCATTGCCGCTAACGGCGGCCTGCTGCTTACCCGAGTGGAATTCCTCAAACGCACCGAAGAGCACAATTTCGCCATCGTCGATGCGGCCATGAATGACAACCTGCGTCCGGCGCTCTACCAGGCCTGGCAGGATATCGTGCCGGTGCAGCCGAACGGCAGGGATACTGAGTTCTGGGATATCGTTGGCCCGGTCTGCGAGACCGGCGACTTTCTCGGCAAACGCCGCGAGCTGGCCCTGGAGCCCGGCCAGCTGCTGGCCATGCTCTCGGCCGGTGCCTACGGTTTCACCATGAGCTCCAATTACAATTCCCGCCCCCGTGCGGCAGAAGTACTGGTGGATGGGGACCGCTCCCATCTCGTCCGCGCCCGCGAGAGCATGGCGGATCTGGTACGCGGCGAGAGCAAGGCGCCGGAGAAACACTAACCGGCCTTCAAGGGACAGCGGCATTCCGCGCGAACAATACAGCGGAGAGCAGTACAGAGGAATCAGATGCGGTTGAAGTTCACCAAAATGCACGGGCTCGGCAATGACTTTGTCATGCTCGACGCGATCAGCCAGCGCATCAAGCTGTCGCCGGAAAAGATTCGCCAACTGGCGGACCGCAACCTCGGCATCGGCTGCGACCAGGTGCTGGTTGTGGAAGCGCCAAGAAATCCCGACGCAGACTTCCGCTACCGCATCTACAACGCCGACGGCGGTGAAGTGGAGAACTGTGGCAATGGTGCCCGCTGTTTCGCGCGCTTTGTGCGCGAGCGCCGCCTCACCGGCAAAAAGCACCTGGTCGTGGAAACCGCTGGCGGCCTGTTGCGACTCAGTCACCTTGATGGGGATCAGGTCAGTGTCGACATGGGCGTGCCGGTACTCGAGCCCACCGACGTGCCCTTCGAAGCCGATCGCCAGGCGGAAACCTATCCACTGGATGTGGACGGCGAAGTCTTCACCGTCAGTGCCGTCTCCATGGGCAACCCGCACGCGGTGCTGCTGGTGGAAGATGTAATCACTGCTCCTGTGGAGAGCCTGGGCGCCAAGATCGAACGCCATCCCCGCTTTCCCAATCGGGTCAATGTGGGCTTCCTGCAGATCACCTCACGGGACGAGGCCCATCTGCGGGTGTTCGAACGTGGCGTGGGTGAGACCCGCGCCTGTGGCACCGGCGCCTGCGCCGCTGCCGTGGCTGCGCGCCTGCGCGACCTGGTCGACGATTCCGTCACCATCCACCTGCCCGGCGGGCCACTGACAATCCACTGGAGCGGACCGGGACAGCCGGTTACCATGTCCGGGCCCGCCACCACCGTGTACCATGGGCAGATCGTTCTCTAGCAGCAGGCAGCAATCCCGAAGATGACGGAATCAAGCGACGTAACCCTGGAAGCCCTCGACAGTGACGGCAGCGGCGACTCCAAGCGCGACCGCAAACTGCTGGCTCGCCAGGTGGCCCGCTACCTGATCCAGAATCCGGATTTCTTCGCCGAACACATGGAGCTGCTCGAGACCATCAAGCTGCCGCGGGAGAACGGCAAGACCGTGTCACTGATGACACACCAGACTCACCTGCTGCGGGAACGCAACATCGAGATGCGTCAGCGTCTCGACCAGTTATTGCACAATGCACGTGAAAACGACCAGCTGTTCCTGCACAGCCGCCGACTGATGCTGGCACTGTTGGAAGCGGAGTCCGTTGCCGAGGCCGGTGCCGCGCTCTACCCGAGCTTCGCCAGCGATTTTGGCGTCGAGTTCACCTCCCTGACCCTGTTTGGTCCGCTGCCCGGCGGGCACAGTGATCTGGGAGAAGTCCGCTGCACCCCGCGCCCCGCCGCCGAGAACGCGATCGGCAGCATCCTCCGCAACGGTCGCACCGTGTGCGGCATTCTGCGCCCGGCGGAAAAGGCCTACCTGTTCGGCAAGGATGCGGAAGCCGTTGCCTCTGCCGCGGTGGTGCCTCTTGCCAATCAGCTCGGCGTACTGGCTGTCGGCTCCAGCGATCCCCAGCACTACCGCTCCAGTCTCGGCACCCTGTTCCTCTCCTATATCGGCGAAGTGCTGGAACGCCTGTTGCCGCGCCTGCTGGATCAGCGGTAATGATGCCGTGCTGCTGACGGGCGCCATCGAACGCTTTCTGCACCACCTGCAAACCGGCAAGCAGCTCTCCCCCCACACCATTGCCGCCTATCGACGCGACCTCGTCCGCCTGCATTCATATGCGGAACGGGAAGGCGTCGACGAAATCGGACAACTTCGGGAGATGACGCTGCGCAGCTGGCTGGCACAGCTACACCGGGAAGGACTGGGGGCAAAGAGCCTGCAGCGCTGGCTCTCCGCCGTGCGCAGCCTGTGTAATTTTGCCCTGCGGGAACACTGGATTGGCGCCAACCCCGCTGCCGGCCTGCGCCCCCCGCGGGGCGAGAAAAAACTGCCCAAAGTGCTGGACGTGGATGCGGCGGCAGACTTTGTCCAGGCACCGGATACTGACGAGGATCCGCTGGCACTGCGAGACCGCGCAATCCTGGAACTGTTCTACAGCAGTGGCCTGCGCCTGAGTGAGCTGACCGCCCTTAACTGGCGCGACCTGGATTTGCCGGCGGGCGAGGTTCGGGTGACGGGTAAGGGGGGCAAGACGCGCCTGCTGCCCGTCGGTTCGGAAGCAAGTACCGCCCTAACCCGCTGGCGTCAGGTGGCGCCCCGATCAGCGGAGGATGCCGTCTTCACCAGCATGAAGGGCCGTCGCCTTGGCAACCGCGCCGTGCAGAACCGCCTGGCCCACTGGGCCCGCAGCAGCGGAGCGGAGCAGCGGGTCCATCCACATATGCTGCGCCATTCATTTGCCAGCCACATGCTCGAATCCAGCGGCGACCTGCGCGCCGTGCAGGAATTACTCGGTCACGCAGATATCAGCACCACGCAAATCTATACCCACCTGGATTTCCAGCATCTGGCCCGCGTATACGACCAGGCTCATCCGCGCGCTAAAGACAAAAAACGCTAGCAGTTACCCTCTGCTTGTGAGCTTTCAAGGGTTGTACCAGATAGGCGAGGTATAGGCCCGCTCCTGGATACTTGCCGGCACATCTTTCGGCCGTTTCAGTCCGAAGTATTTCGCATCGTAGGTGGTCCAGCGTGGCGTGGGGATTTCGAGCACCCGCACGTAGTAGAAGGCATTTTGCCTGGCATCGAATTCGGGGTCTTTCCAATAGGCCTGCAGGAAGGGATCGCCGATCGCATTGGTGTAGGTGGCGTCATTCGGGTCGACCGTGTTGCCCACCGCCTGGTTTGCCCGGCCGTCGGCACCAATCTTGCGACCGTCGGACACCGCGATGTCGTAAATCCGCTCGTGGGTCTTGCCCCCGCTATCCAGCCAGCCTTTCACCATCTGGATGCGGTCCAGATTGGCGCCGTCCGGGTCGCGCAACGCCCGCACCAGGAACGTTGGGGCCTTGTCTGAACGCTTGAGCTCCCTGCCCATGGGCACGCCATTGTCGTAGCCATGCTGGGCGAAGTCGGAGCGGTTGAGGTCGTCTTTGGTAAAACCGAAACCGGCAAAGACCCGCACCAGCGGGCGTGTGCCCGTGGTTGCGTACACCTCCCTGCGCGCCATCGCATCCCAGAGCGCCTCGCGGGTATTTTCCCGTGCCCACACCGCAGCGAGCCCTGAGGCACTGGCCTGGTAGTGGCGGATGGCATAGTCGCGCCCCTTGGGGTCGGGCAGATAGCCGGTAATCTTCTCCTCAAAACGGATCGGATCGCTGCTCGGTTCCACCGCTGTGGCTTTGCCGAAAAAGTTATCCTCCCCGGTCGTGGCCAGTGACGTGTGGGAATCGGTGCTGCCAATCATACCGAACTTGTAGGGGTTGGCCCCGAGCTTTTCCTGATAGGCGAGTCCCTGCTTTAACGCTTCACGGGCATACTCACGCGGCAACATGTCCTTTTCCTTGGCTGCACCGAAACTACCTTTGTCCCAGATTTCGAAGTCGGCAAATTCATCGTTTGGCGACAACAGTGGATGGGTTTCGCCATCGCCCTTGATCTGGGTGACCTCGTACATGGGCTCCCACCGGGCGCGACGCTCGGCGTAATTCCGATCGAGGGGTTTGCGGTCGGTGAAGGTGACGCTGTCAAACATCAGTCCGTTGGAGAGGTTGCCATTGTGCGGAATGGCGAGGACACGACCGCCTACTTTTTCCTCATAGTCAGCCATCCAGCGCCACAAATCCTCGGGATCCTCGGAATCGTAAGCCGATAGCGGAATGATCTTATCGGCCCTGGGTTTGTCGTCGCGGAATACGACAACACGGTGCAGGTTGCTGCCATCCGGACTGGAGGTCCACTCGAATCCGATCAGGGCGGTAAACAGACCCGGATTATTGTGTTCTTCTGCAGCCTTGGTGATCCGCTGCCACATGGACGCCACCAGGCCTTCAATGCCTGTCAGCGGATCCTTGCGCTCTGCGATCGCAGAGCCCCACATGGCGTACGCCTCATCGGGCTTGCCCGCCTTGGTGAGGTCATGCACCTGCTTGCCCCATTTACTGGCCAGCAGTCTCTGGTCGGACTCCTCGATCAACGGCGCCAGGCCCAGGTTCTCGGCATGATCGGCGACCACCAGAAAATCCAGTGGGCGGTGCAGGCGCGCCGGCACACCGGTACTGGAAGTGACCGTCTCACCCTTGGCGAAGCGGTAGGCGGCATCCGGCCCAAGCGTATTGCCGAACATGCCCGCGTCGGTGGAGTAGCTGGTATGCAGGTGGGTATCACCGAAGAAGACCCGGTTCGGGAAATCCAGCTCTGGGTAGGGCGCATACTTGGCGTCGGACTTGGGTCCCGTCGGTGGCGCATCCTGGGCCACACAGACAGCAGCTGCAGATACGGCGACATAGGCGACCAGCAGTCGGTTCAGTAGTCCCATCCGTGCGTTTCTCCCATCAATTAAAATACGGCCCATACCAAAGCGACACCGGGCTCGGCGCCGCCTGCATAAACCATAGATCAACGATGAGAGCGCTATTCAGCAACCCTCTCCGATAGATTTGTCCCGCGCCTTGAGGAGCCAGGTGCGCGTCAACCCAACGCGCACTTCAACACCTTCAGATCGGTCGGCTGCCGTATTTCGGCTGCGGCTTGCGCGGCGGATCGGCGGTCACATCCGGATCGATTTCCGCGATGGCGCCACCGCTGGCAAGATATTCCTCGATATCCGAATTGAGTTGACTGCGGGCCCGCTCGCGGGAAGTGATACTGCGCTCTTCAGCAAAATCCTCATTGTCTTTTGCACGGGAAGAGCTGTTTTGATCCTGGTAACCATCTTTCATGATTGAACCCTGTAACTGCTACTTCTGTTACAGAGGAAGTACCCCTGTGCCGCCGGCTACCTTGGATTACCCCGCGGCGATTAATATATAGGCAGCTTTGCCATATCACGCCAGCATCGGGGATCAACAAACGTAGAGTTTTTTGTTGCCGACCGGTTACGGTTTATCGCAGTTGGTTATGGGGATAAACGCGACACTGGATCTGCTGGCATGGAAAGAGGAAATCTGGCGGGAATCAGCACAAAAAGAAAAAGCCCCCGCGGGGGCTTTCAGGATCTGGAAGAGTCGTGCGCGCGGCGCTTAAACCGCTTCGCTGCCGGTTTCACCGGTGCGGATACGGATCACTTCTTCCAGCGCGGTGATAAAGATTTTACCGTCACCGATCTTGCCGGTCTGGGCAGCCTTGGTGATGGCTTCCACGGCGCTGTCCACCATGCTGTCATCCACTGCCAGTTCCAGCTTTACCTTGGGCAGGAAATCCACCACATATTCCGCGCCACGATACAGTTCAGTGTGACCCTTCTGGCGACCGAAACCCTTTACTTCGGTAACCGTCATGCCCTGCACGCCCACTTCAGAGAGCGCGGTGCGCACGTCGTCCAGCTTGAAGGGCTTCACCACAGCCGTGATTAATTTCATTGTCTCTTGTTCCCCTGGTCGATTGTTTCTGCGGGAAGTTCAACCGCCGACCCGTGAGGGCCGGCAGCGGGTGCGGACAGTTATTTGCCCATGAATTCCGGATAAGCTTCCATTCCGCACTCTACCAAGTCAACACCTTCTTGCTCCTCGTCTTCGCTGACGCGGATACCGGTGATGGCCTTCAGCAGGAACCATACGGCGAAGGAAGCGGCAAATACCCAGACAAAAATGGTGGCCGCACCGATCAGCTGTCCGCTGAAGGAGGCGCCGTCATTGGTGACCGGCACCAGCAGCAGACCCAGCAGGCCAACCACACCGTGCACAGAGATAGCGCCGACCGGGTCATCGATCTTCAGCTTGTCCAGGGTGACGATGGAGAAGACCACCAGGACACCGCCGATGGCGCCGAACAGGGTCGCCTGCAGGGCAGTCGGCGTGGAAGGCTCAGCAGTGATTGCCACCAGGCCGGCCAGGGCACCGTTCAGCAGCATGGTCAGGTCGGCCTTACCGAACAGGACACGGGCAGTAATCAGTGCAGCAATCGCACCACCCGCAGCGGCGGTGTTGGTGTTCAGGAACACCATGGCCACGGAGTGCGCGTTGGCGGCATCGCCCAGTTTCAGCACCGAGCCACCGTTGAAGCCGAACCAACCCATCCACAGGATGAAGGTACCGAGCGTCGCCAGCGGCAGGTTGGCGCCGGGGATGGCGTATACCTGGCCGTTGGGGCCGTACTTGCCTTTACGGGCGCCGAGCAGCAGCACGCCAGCCAGCGCCGCAGCCGCACCGGCCATGTGTACGATGCCGGAACCGGCGAAGTCGGAGAAGCCCAGGTCACCCAGGTTATACAGGCCGAAGACGTCGGCGCCGCCCCAGGTCCAGGAACCTTCCAGCGGGTAGATGAAGCCGGTCAGTACGACAGCAAAAGCGAGGAAGCTCCACAGCTTCATGCGCTCCGCAACTGCACCGGAAACGATGGACATGGCAGTGGCCACGAACACCACCTGGAAGAAGAAGTCTGAAGCACCGGAGTAGACAGAGTCGCCCTCGAAGCCGTTTTCGGCCGAGCTGGCGAGTACGCCTTCCATATCAAATGCCTCGATACCGGACAGCAACCAGCCACCGTCATACATGATGGCGTAGCCAGTCAGCAGGTACATGATGCAGGCAATGGCGAAGAGTGCCACGTTCTTGGTGAGAATTTCGGTGGTGTTCTTGGAACGCACCAGGCCCGCTTCCAGCATGGCGAAGCCTGCCGCCATCCACATGACCAGTGCACCACACACCAGGAAATAAAATGTATCAATTGCGTACTGCAACTGAAAAATTTGGTTTTCCATCGTTCGCTCCGTTCAATCCCGAGAGGTTTGTTTCAGTAATTTTTTCAAGTCAGCGTCGTTACACTGCACCGTTTTTCATCAGATCGCTTCAGCGCCGGTTTCGCCGGTGCGAATCCGCACCACTTCTTCCAGCTCGGTGACGAAAATTTTGCCGTCGCCGATCTTGCCGCTGTGGGCACCGGTGCCGATTGCTTCCAGCACGGCGTCGACCCGGCTGTCATCCACTGCGATTTGCAGCATGGTTTTCGGCAGAAAATCCACCACGTATTCGGCTCCGCGGTAGAGTTCGGTGTGGCCCTTCTGGCGACCAAAGCCCTTCACTTCACTGACCGTGATGCCAGTGACTCCGGCCTCGGCAAGCGCGTCGCGAACGGCATCGAGCTTGAAGGGTTTGATAATTGCTGTGACCAGTTTCATCTGTGATCCCCCATAGTATTGTGGCCCTGCTCCGTGGAGCAGGGCCTGACGATTACCAGCTGTAAGTCGCCCCTGCGAGCACCGAAGGCTCACACCAGTCGAGGCCGTAACACTCGCTATCGCTGATATTGGTTCCGATCAGTGAAGCGCTCAGGCTCAAACCACCGAACTCCTTACCCAGGGTGAGCGAGTAATCGAGGTAGGAATCGGCCTCGAACAGGAAAGCCTCCTCGTCAAACAGGTTGGCACCCACATGCAAGCCCAGGCTCATGTCGGCTGGCAGCGCAAAGCTGTAATCGGCATAGGTGTAATAAAACTCGCCGGTGCCCGCCCAGTAGTCATCGGAATAGGCCATGCCCAGGGTCAGGTCAGAAATGCTGATGCTGCCGTAGATCTCCTGGTAATCCTCATCCCAGTCACTGCCGTGATAGGCGTAATAGATGTAGCCCACGTCATAGCCGATGCCGTTGCTGAACTCCCCGGCATAGCCGCCGTAGAAATCCTGCTCGTAGTCGGTTTCGTCCTCACCCCAGGCGAAGTCCACCTGAGAGGCCCAGGTGCCCAGGTACAGGCCATTGCCAAAGTCCAGGTCGACACCGCCCTGAACCGCTGCACCGCCATCGGTCTGGGATACACCACGGAACTTGTAGTCAGTCACGACGCCCAGATTGGCACTCGCGGAAAAGCCGCCTTCAGCAGCATTCACCGCAGAGGAGGAAGCCAGAGTCAGGGCCCCGGCCGTCAGTACGGCTGCAATGTTTTTCATATTCGTTCCCACCTTAATTCTCCTTGGTCTCTGTGATCTGTAATTTTTATGTCGTCTTCTCGTTACAGCCTGTCAGCGTCGGGTGCCGACCATTGGATGGATGGTGGCTCTGCTGTTTCGCCTTGTGAGCTGTCCTTGCCCGAGGCTGAAGCACAGTCCGGAAACGCGTTCCGGACCGGAGGCTGCTGCCATGTAAATTGCACACTTGATGCCAAGTTGATTTTTCAGCTAGAAATCAATGAGTTAGAGGAATTCCGTGAAGCGGTTACGGCTTTCTCGGCGATCGGACGGGAGCTGGGGCGCACCAATTTGGACCCGGGTCAGGCACTACGCACAGTAAAGGGGCCCCAAGCTGGAGCGGCGATCCATAAGAGCGCAAAGACCCGGCAGGCTGCGCCAGTGCAAGGCACTGCTAATGCCCTAGTTTGAGGCCGTTTCGGCCAGCTCAGTGACTGGGGTACAATTCGAGCAGATCAGCAGGCATCAATACCGGTGCCGGTCAGAGAGGGTAGATAGGTGTCTTCAGACAAGCTGCAGCAACTCCTGAAGGAGCTGAGGGATCAGGGTGCGGTGGTTACCGACGACCTGCGGGATGCCCTCACCGTCGCCATGGGAAAATTGCCTCTGGTTTCTCAGAAGGAGTTCGATACCCAGGTGGCCATCCTCGAGCGCACCCGGGAAAAGGTCGCTGCACTTGAGGCCCAGGTGGCCGAGCTGGAGAAAGCACTCGGCTCCCGAGACCACCGTCCGCCCTCAGCCGAATGACAGACCATTAGATAGCGGCCGCATTGGGGAGTAGCGGTCCGCCGAACAGCAAATTTCAGGGAAGAAATTTTGAGCCTCTCCGTCACCTTTGCCCGCGCCCAGGTTGGCGTCTCCGCCCCGCTTGTTACTGTCGAAACCCATCTGGCCAATGGCCTGCCGGCATTTAATATTGTCGGTTTGCCCGAAGCCGCCGTGCGCGAGAGCCGTGATCGCGTGCGCAGCGCCCTGATCAACAGTCACTTTGAATTTCCCCAGCGCCGCATCACTGTCAACCTCGCACCCGCCGATCTGCCCAAGGAAGGCGGTCGCTACGACCTGGCCATCGCCATCGGTATCCTCGCCGCCTCCGGACAGGTGCCCGGTGACGCGCTGGAAACACTGGAATTTATCGGTGAACTCGCCTTGACCGGCGCCCTGAGGCCGGCCAGCGGCGCGCTGCCCGCCGCCATCGCCTGCCGGGATGCGGGCCGGACGCTGATTGCTCCCCGGGAATGCAGTGACGATGTGGCATTGGCAAATGGCGGGGCACAGGTTGCCGACTCACTGCTGGAAGTCTGCGCCCAGTTGCACGGCCGCGAGCGCCTGCCCCTTGCCCAGGCAGCCCCTGCGAGCGACAACCTTCACAGCTATCCCGACCTCACCGAGGTGCGCGGCCAGCTGCGCGCCCGACGCGCACTGGAGGTTGCCGCGGCCGGCGGACACAACCTGCTCTTTTATGGCCCGCCCGGTACCGGCAAGACCATGCTCGCCAGCAGGTTGCCGGGCATCCTGCCGCCGCTGTCGCGGGAAGAATTAATCGATGTAGCCGCCGTCTACTCCAGTGCGGGACTGCCGCGGCAGCAGCAACGGCCATTTCGTGCGCCCCACCACAGCGCCTCCCCAACGGCGCTGGTGGGTGGCGGCAGCAACCCGCGGCCCGGGGAAATTTCCCTGGCGCACCGCGGTGTGCTGTTCCTCGATGAGATGCCGGAATTCCCCCGGCATGCGCTCGAACTGCTGCGGGAGCCATTGGAAAACGGCGAGGTGCGTCTTTCCCGCGCCCGCGCCCAGGTGACTTATCCGGCCCGTTTCCAGCTGGTCGGGGCCATGAACCCCTGTCCCTGTGGCTATCTGGGCGAATCCCGTTGCCGCTGCACGCCGGATCAGATTGACCGCTATCGCAACAAACTCTCTGGACCACTGCTGGACCGGATCGACATGCAGGTGGAAGTGGCAAGCATGAACGCGGCCGAGCTGCAGGAGGCACCCGCTGGCGAGTCTTCCGAAACCGTGCGTGCACGAGTGCTGGCCGCGCGTGAGCGGCAACTGACGCGTCAGGGGGTAGTGAATGCGCAACTGGCAGGTAGTGCACTGGAACAACACTGCGCACTGGGCAAGAGTGAAGCGGCCATGCTGCGAAACTCGGTCACTCAGCTGGGGCTCTCCGCCCGCTCCTATCACCGGGTACTGAGAGTGGCCCGTACCCTGGCCGACCTGGCGGGGATCGCTAACATTGGCACGGCTCAGGTGGCGGAAGCACTGGCATACCGCAATCTGGATCGCCGACCAGCTACGGTCGGCGCCTGACCTACAACAACTTCCACCCCTAACAGCTACAGAGAAGTGTCAGGATGAAAACAGAGTGTGTGCGGACACCAGATCACGCTCAGGTCATTGCGCTGCCACCACTGATTTACGCAGGCTTTCTGGTGCTGGCCGCTGTGCTGGAATGGTTTTACCCGCTCTCGATGGGAGCCAGGTCAAGCTGGCACTGGGCAATTGCCGCAATGCTGCTGACAAGTGGAGTGGTACTCGCGCTGTGGGGGAAGATCACACTGGATCGCGCGGGCACCTGCGTGCATCCGGGTGGATCGACACGGGCGATTGTCTCAAGCGGCCCGTACCGTTTCAGTCGCAATCCCCTGTACCTGGCGCTGACACTGATGTACTTGGGACTCACTCTGATCATCAATACTTTCTGGGCACTGGTGCTGCTGCCGCTTTTACTCTGGCTGGTACACAGCGGTGTAGTGCGTCGGGAAGAGCGCTACCTGGAGCGCAAGTTCGGCGAGGAGTATCGCCGCTACCTGCGACAGGTGCGGCGTTACTTTTGACCGTTAAGACTGTGCTACGTCGGGCATGAATGCGTAGGTCAGCTTCCCAAAATGACTACCCTGGCGGCGACAGCTGCTAGCGTTTCGATGGCTCGGGTTTGGGGAACGACCACTCACCGCTCAAAATTTCTTTGCGGGGGGAATACATCCGCACAGCGTAATTCCATCCCGGTGTAATCGGGATACAGTTCACGCGCCCGTCTTCACACCCGCCGAAGTGAATGGTCTGCGACCCATCCGGATTGCGTTCAGCAGTCACATCGTTGTAGCTGTTTACGCCCTGCTTGTTGGCTTCGAGATAGCCGTCGGCGTTATAGACGGTGACTGACCAAAACGCGTCGACGGGCACATCCTTGACTGTCACCGCATAGGGCTGTTTACCGTCGTTCTGGGAGACGCTGTCGATCTCATAATAGGCCGCACTCTGGGGCAAGCCACCCCAACCCGCCGCCGCACCGACCAGGTGATCAATAGGCTTGGTTTCTTCTTTACTTCCAAAGGCGTGTGCACTTTCAAAACCGAGAATTGCGAGGTCGTTGAGCGCCTTGCGGGCGACCGTCAAAGTCTTGGCATCCCACTCAGGTGCATCGAAAGGCCCGCTCCCGCCACCGCTCACTTTGATGGCGTCCTGTGCAGCGTGCGCCTTCTCGATATCTTTTTGGTCATTGGTATTCACAAAGGTGCGAAAAGTCACCAGGGCAAAGCGGGAGCCCACCTCATCCTGGGTGAGTCGATAGGTGCCAGGCTTTGCCTCATAGGACATGTAATGATCCTGGTTCACCACATGCATGGACTGATAGCGCCCCCCCAGGTCCGGCAGTGTCACCGTGACCGGTTTCGACAGGTCCAGAATCACCATCGAGTAGAGCGTATCCTGGTTCATCCGGATCACCGGCTGGTTGTCCGGGGTGGTCGGAGTGCGAATATGGCTTAGCTCACCGACACCTACGCCGGCACCTTCCATATTCTTGCGAAACATCGTATCCGACTCGGCCCGGACAAAATTTTCGACTGTGACTTCTTGCGCGATCACGAGGCAGGGCAGAAGAAAAATAAAGAAAAGCAGCTTGCGAATCATCGGTGACGGACCTCATACCGGTTGCGAGCGTCGAGCCGTTGAGCGCCGGGGTACGCGCCAGCACCATAGAGCGTGTCGACGGGCCTGGCGCGGGGAAGTGCAATGCGACCAGCCCGAGGCTCTGACGGACAACGGAAACAGGCGGATTCATCTTTGAGTGTAATCCAGCAACTCTCTATCACCAGTCTGCGGTCTGCGGGGGTGATTGACGCTGCCTATGACGCTAACTACGACTTACCCTGCCCTCAGAGGGTCGGTATTTCTCCAAGCTGGAGTTGATCGCCGTAGGCAAACAGGGCCGGTGCCCCGCCGGTATGCCAGAACAGCACCCGATCAGACGGCTTGAATGCGCCACGGCGCACCAGTGCCAGCAAGCCCGCCATGGCGCGGCCGGTGTAGACCGGGTCCAGCAGAATGCCCTCGCTACGCGCCAGCAGGCTAATGGCTTCCCGCTCGGCATCGCCGACCACACCGTAGCCCTCACCCAAATAGTCATCGTCCAGGATCAGGTCGTCTCTGGTAAATGGCTCTGAATGGCCCAGCCGCGCAGCCGCCTGCCCGGCCAGGTCGAGGATATGCTCGTCAAAGGGCCGCTCACCGCCTGCGCCTTTATCGATATTGATGCCCACTATTCTTGTCGACAGGCCCAGCAAGCGTGCGCCGACCATCAGGCCGGCATGAGTACCGCCGGAACTGGAGGCAAACACGATATGTGTGAAGGGCCCGCCCTGATCGGACCACTGGGATTGAAGCTCTTCGAGGGCGCCAACGAAAGCCAGCGCACCCAGATCGCTGGAGCCGCCATAGGGCGCCACATAGGGCTTGCGACCAGCCCGTTCCAGATAGCGCACCACCTCAGCCAGGTCCTCGCCCTTGCGGTGGCCCGGCGTCCAGTGGATATGGCAGCCGAATAGCTGGTCCAGCAGCAGGTTGCCTTGGGCGGTGGTCGGCGCCCGCCCACCCAGTAACAGATGGCATTCCAGGCCCAGCAACGCCGCTGCCGCAGCAGTCTGCCGGCAGTGATTGGATTGTGCCGCGCCGGCAGTAACGATGGCATCGGCCCCCTGGGCCAGGGCATCGGCCAGGATAAATTCCAGCTTGCGGGTTTTATTGCCGCCCAGCGCCAGGCCGGTCTGGTCGTCGCGCTTGATAAACAGACGCGGACCACCGACTACTTGTGTCAATCGCTCCAGTGGGTGCAGGGGGGTGGGGAAAAAGCCGAGGGATTGCCGGGGTAGTTTGTCGGTCAGCATCAGTTCGTCCCTGAATTATCGTGTCGATTTACTGGCGGTCGGTCTCTTTGCGATCAAGCCAGGTCCGCTGTGCAAGCCGGTAGAGACAATGTCGTCGCAGCGGATTACCCGGCGGCACCAGTGGATGGTCAAAGGTTGCCGGATCCCGTTGCATACCCAGGCGCTCCATCACCGCCTGCGAACGGACATTGGTGAGTGTAGTGAACGATACCACCTGCTCCAGCCCGAGCCGGTCGAAGGCCACCTGCAGGGACGCCTCGGCCGCCTCTGTGGCATAGCCATGGCCCCAGAATGGCACGCCCAGACGCCAGCCAATCTCAACCGCCGGTGCAAATGGCAAGTTGTCCGCGACATTTTTGATACCAACAAAACCGACAAACTTCCCATCTTGCAGCTGCTCCACCGCCCAGAAGCCCCAGCCGTGCTCCTGAATATGGGCAATCTGGCGATCGATACCGGCGTCGCTCTCCGAGCGGGTAAGCCGGGCCGGAAAAAATTCCATTACCTGCGGATCCGCATTCATCTCTGCGAACGGTGCCCGGTCACTGTCCCGCCACTGGCGTAACTGCAGCCGTGTGGTTCTGGGCTCGATCAGTTCAACCACGCGCGCCCTGCCCGGCTACCTCAGCGCGCTCTTTGGCAATCTGCTTATCCAGTTTTTTACGCGCGTTGTCGGCGTAGGCGGCGCAGCTGATCGGCTTTGACCGCTCCGCCTGCTCACCGTATTTCCAGCCGCTGCCCCCGGGGTGCGGTGTCAGCAGCAGGTCGCAGGGCAGCTGGCCGATGCGAGCGAAGCTCGCTCGATAGTCATCGACTATTTTCGGGTAGCGGGGATTGTCGAGCAGCTGGTAACCGGGAGCACTCAGGCTGTCCACATAGGCAATCTGCACCGGCTTACCCTGGCGCGTGTCGGTCCAGGTCCAGCTGAGGCTGCCGGGTGTATGCCCCGGGGTGAAGTGCACCTGCAGTGCCAGCTCACCAACAGGGAGACGCTCGCCGTCCTGCAGTAAGCGGTCCGCGTTTAGCGGCGGGTACATTAAGCCGTCGCCGAAGTGCAGGTCGCCGGCACCGCCGCGGGCGAGCAACTGGGCAGACTCGGCACTGGTGGCCAGCTGCGCCCCGGTAGCGCGTCGAATGGCTGCCAGCGGGCCCACATGGTCTGCGTGGGCATGGCTGTGCAGGATCCATTTCAGCTCACCGGGTGCCACCCCGAGCTTGCCCAGATTGCGCAACAACAGGTCGGCCATCTGCGGCATGCCGCCATCAATCAGTACCGCGCCCTCATCGGTTTTCACCAGCAGGGCACTGAGGCCAGCGGTGCCGATCTGCCAGGTATGGTCGGCAATCTGCAGGGGTTCAATGGGCTGACGCCAGCTGGCCGGCACCTCATAGGCTCGCAGTTGCGGCAGGGGCGCTGCGGATTCTGCACCGCTATTGGTAGAGAGCAGTACGAGTGCTGCCGCGGAAAGCAGGGTTTTTATTTTCATTACGGGCATCCTTGTCAGTTCCCGGTTATAGAGTGTTGGACACGGCAGGTCCGCACAGCGCCCCGGCCGGCGCCACCAGATACTCGCACTGGTCGAGCCAGTCGAAGGGTTCCGGGTAATCAGCGCGCGCAAACCCGAGCCGGTCATACAGCGCCTGCGCAGCAGCGTTATCTTTCAGCACGAACAGGGAGCATTCTTCCGCACCCAATTCTTCGCAGCCCTTTCGGGCCAGCTCGCGGACCAACTCCTCTCCCAGCCGTAGACCCCGGTGGGCCGGCGAGACAATCAGGCGGCCGAAGTGGCAGCGGTCGCGGCGCAAGTAGTACTGACCAAAGGCGAGCAGCTCGCCATCACCCCCAACCAGCGCCCCACCTGCAAGCTCGCCCCAGCGACAGTCCTCGCGAAAACTCTCCCGGGTAAACGGATAGCGGAACAGCGGGCCTCCCCACTGTTCGCACTGGTCCTTCGCGGTGATCCACGACATCAGGATCGGCAGGTGTTCTGGAGCCGGATCCACCAACCGCACCGAATCATCCACCGCCCGACCTCTTGCTTCTGGCAAGCCAGCGGTCGAGCTGGTCGGCAAAGGCTTTGCGGTCGATCTGGCTGAGCGGCGGCGGGCCGCCGGTGTGCATGCCGCTGGCACGCATGGTGTCCATAAAATCGCGCATGTTGAGTCGCGCGCGGATATTCGCTTTGGTATGACGCTCGCCCCGCGGGCTCAATGCCTCGGCACCCTTCTCGATCACTTCGGCCGCGAGGGGAATATCGCTGGTGATGATCAGATCGCCTTCTTCGCTGCGCTGGACGATCTCGTTATCGGCCACGTCGAAGCCCGAGGTAACCTGCATCGCCTTGATGTAGCGGGACGGTGGCACCCGCACCGGCTGATTGGCGACCAGCGTCATTTCGGTTCCGGTGCGTTCGGCGGCACGGAACAGGATTTCCTTGATCGCCACGGGGCACGCGTCGGCATCCACCCAGATTCTCGCCATCAGTCTTCGCTCTCTTCGATTTGGTCCGGCGGCGCACCCTCGTCGCACTTTTTGCAATCGAGGCGCTCGCCCAGCATGCGGGCCCGGCCATGTTCGGTAATCACCCAGGGGCGATTCTGCCAGGGCGGGTCATGGCGCACATGCTGGAAGTGTCCGCATTCCAGCTCCGCCACCCAGTGGCTCTCCTCGTCCCGGTGAAAGCCGGTAATGGCTCGCTGCATGGTGTAACTTCCGCTCCGGTAAGGCGCCGTTATAGCCAATCGGTGGCCCAAAGTATATGAACAGGGGCCGCGCCCCCGGTCAGTCTTCGCGCTCCGGACTGCCCATTCAGTTGCGCAAGAGCCCCCTCTCGGCTGGTAGAATGCCCGGCCTCGACACGGACCAGATGTATTGCCCATGACCAAGCTCAACCCCCGCCAGGCGGAGGCGGTGAAATATATCGACGGCCCTTGCCTGGTGCTGGCCGGCGCCGGTTCCGGCAAGACCAGCGTGATCACGCGCAAGATCGCCTACCTGATCGAGGAGTGCGGCTATGCGGCGCGCAATATTGCCGCCCTGACCTTTACCAACAAGGCCGCCCGCGAAATGAAGGAGCGGGTCGGCAAGCTGCTGTCCGGCGCCGATGGCAAACGCTCCAAGGCCGCCCACGGCCTGACCGTGTCCACCTTCCACAACCTGGGCCTCAATATCCTGCGCAAGGAGCACCGGGCCGCCGGCTTCAAGCCCGGCTTCTCGATCTTCGACGCCGAAGACGCACGGGCTCTGATCAAGGAGCTGATGCTCCGCGATGGCGACCTGGACACCGACCTGCTGGACCGGGTGCAGAACCAGATCTCTAACTGGAAGAACGACATGCTCACCCCGCGCCAGGCCCTGGAAATGGCCCAGAGCGCCGGGGAGCAGGCCATCGCGATCGCCTATTCGCGCTACTGCGATGCCCTCAAGGCCTACAACGCCGTGGACTTCGACGACCTGATCCTGCTGCCGGTCCAGCTGTTCGAATCAGACCCCGAGCTGCTGCACCGCTGGCGGAAGAAAATCCGCTACCTGCTGGTGGACGAATACCAGGACACCAATAACTCCCAGTACCTGCTGGTAAAACTGCTGGTGGGCGGCCGCGGTGGCCTCACCGTGGTGGGGGACGACGACCAGTCCATCTATGCCTGGCGTGGGGCCCGGCCGGAGAATATGAGCGCGCTCAAGCAGGACTTCCCCAGCCTGAGACTGATCAAGCTGGAGCAGAACTACCGCTCCACCAGCCGTATTCTCAAGGTGGCCAACCACCTGATCGCCCACAACCCGCACGAGTTCGACAAGGCGCTGTGGTCCGACAGGGGGCTCGGCGAAGAGATTCGCGTGATCAAAGTCGGCAACGAGACCGAGGAAGCCGAGCGGGTCGCCAACGAAATCTTCCTGCAGAAGAGCCGTCGCGGCGCCAAGTTTATGGACTTCGCCGTGCTGTACCGTGGCAACCACCAGGCGCGGCTGATCGAGATGAAGCTGCAGGAGCACCAGATCCCCTACCAGATGTCCGGCGGCACCTCGTTTTTTGCCCGCGCGGAGATCAAGGACGTGATGGCCTACCTGCGCCTGTTGGTAAACCCCGATGATGACAACGCCTTCCTGCGCATCATCAATACGCCCCGGCGACAGATCGGCACCAGCACCCTGGAGGCGCTCGGCAACTATGCCAAGGGGCGCGAGATCTCCATGTTCAATGCCTGCTCAGAAATGGGCTTCCGTGAGCACATCAACGAGCAGGGCTACGAACGCCTGAACCGATTCGTGTTGTGGATGGAAGGCGTACAGCGCAACTGCCGCGAGAACAGCCCCGATGCCGCCCTGCGGGAAATGCTCGACGATATCGACTACCCGGGCTGGCTCAGCCAGAACGCCAGCAGCGAGAAAGTGGCCGAGAAGCGCATGGAGAACGTGTACTGGCTACTGGACAGCCTCACCAAGATCATGGAGGGCACTGACGATGAGCTGGAGCAGGACGTGCGGCTGGAGCAGGCCATCTCCAAGCTGATCCTGCGGGACATGCTGGAGCGCCAGGAAGAGGAGGAGGCCACCGACAAGGTCAGCCTGATGACGCTGCATGCATCGAAAGGCCTCGAGTACCCCCATGTGTTCATGATCGGCATGGAGGAAAACCTGCTGCCGCACCGCAACAGCATCGAGGACGACAATATCGAGGAAGAGCGTCGACTGACCTACGTGGGTATCACCCGCGCCCAGCGCACGCTGACCATGACCCTGGCGGGCAAGCGCAAACAGTTTGGCGAAAACCAGGACACCACCCCCAGCCGCTTCCTCGACGAGCTGCCGGAGGATGATATCGTCCTCGAGGGATTCGGGCAGGCGACACCGGAACAGAACCAGGCCAAGGGGGAGGAAACGCTGGGGTCGCTGCTAAGTATGTTTGATTAATCAAGATTTCACGCTCTGTTCTTCGATAGCATCGCGCGCTCTTTATGGTGCGCGCAGCTATTCCACACCGAGCACAAAACCTTAACTAATGCCCAGCACTCTTGTATTCTCAGGCCGGGCAACCCCCTCAGTACAGCATGGTGCGCACCCACTTCGCGGTGTACTCGCGTGTATGCTGCTCTTCTGCACCTATAACGCCTAATCAAAATATCTGCATTAGAAAAATGATAATGACGATTAAAGAGTTCTCTCGACGCTTTATTCCATTTGCCGTCAGTACCATCCTTACGTTGTTGCTGTGTGCTTGCGGAGGGGGGGGCAGCTCGTCAGGTTCAGGCAACAAGGAAGAAACTGAAAGCCCCCCGGTTGCCCAAAAAGTCAGCATATCCCTGAGCACCACCGAACTTCTTTACTATGGGGAAAAACAGGCAATTTCCCTGTCACTGATCTACTCAGATGGATCGTCCGAGGACATAACATCTTCAGCAGAGTGGTCCGTAGACCCAACCACAGTGGCCAAAATAGAGGCAACTGACGGGACAACTTACGTACACCCTCTTGAAACCGGCTCAGCCACCATTACCGCCTCGCATCAGGGCCATGAAGATTCTATAGACATCACGGTTTCACCCTATATCCATTCGATTGAAACGGTACAACGGGCTATTACCTTCCCAAAGAACACTGCCATGCCCTTTTTGAAGCATGCACACGCAAGAGTTCAGGGTGCACCCGACTTCTCGATTCTCGGTGACATCATTTACACCTCATCTAACCCGGATATCGCCGACTTCTCTGGAACACTTTATTCAGTCATAGTGCACCCTGATCGATCACCTCTGACAGGACATCTCACCCCTCGCTCAGTTGGTAATACTGAAGTAATACTGAACTATGAAGGTGTTGACCTCGGCACAAGAGAAGTTACCGTCGGAGACTATTATCTCATCGGCTCAGACAGACAAAGGCTCAACAACGCACCATGGTTTTCCACTTTTGGACTGCCATCTAACGAGAAAGGTAATATCGCGCTCCTAACCGGATCAAGTTCCGGTCAATTCACAGTGGACCTGCAGGTTTTCAACGCGGCAACAAACTCTCTCGAAGAGAAATTTAACGTATTTCAGAATTTCGAGCTGCAATCGCATGGCAGCGTCTTGAGAAGTACATTCAGAGACCAAGTCGTGACGCTTTTCTGGATCACTCCTACCGCTGCATTGAGCGCCGACATCAATACACAAACAAAGCAGGCATCCTTCGTCACCCTTAGTGAAAGCACAGAAGACGCCTTTTACGAACCCAATTACCTTTTCAAGAGTGACTCAGGTAGCTTGCTTGCCTGCTGGCTAAACACCTCGGTCTTGCTTACCCAGTGCAAAACTCGCACTCCAGATGGCATATGGTCTCAGGAGATGATTGAACTACCTCGCGACATCAGGTCAATGAATGCCAATCGCCAGGGTTATGCTGCACTTACAAGAGTCATTGAGAAAGAAGATGGCCAGAAATTACTACAGACCCATCGCTTTAATTTCGATCAGCAGCCAATCGAGATAATTGTCGAGGAGTTACCGATATCCCTCGATGCAGGTGGCCCCAGACGCCCAGCAATAAGTGCAACCGGAAGCCTCGCGATACCTATCACCTACGCTCCGAGACGGGATGAGTTCGACTTCAATGAATCTGGGTTGCAATTGGCTACTCGCACCCTAACCGATGGTTGGTCACTCCAGGAAATCTATGCCTATGGAGTGATGCGCGTCGGTACCGAGATAGAGCTAAGCTGGAGCGGCGAAAGAGCCCTGATGCTCGTAGCTGACTCTCTAGGAGCCGGTTCAGCAACCTGGCTCTTCTCAGGGATGTCCTGGGACGAACAAGAAAGCCTCGGGGCTATCGGGCTTGCCACCCCCACACTGGATCATCCACCGATACCAGTCAACGACAGCTGGGTTATGCATGTTCCCGCAGTCGACAATTTTTACCTTTTCTGCTTTGACGAGGCCTCCGGCTGGTCCCAGCTTGATGCCTTTGGCCCCATGGGCCAATGGGGGGACATCAGTGGGAGCTTCAGTGTACGCCAGTCAAATCAGCTGGCGCTGATCTGGCAAGAACACGCCGCCTTCGGGACAGAGGATGGCGGATATAAGAACAATTCACTGACTTTTTTCCATCCAAATTACAGCGACCTCTCCCTTTGTACTTTACCGGGAAGTTAGGCGGAGCTCCTACCGGAGGATCCGCCCAATAACTCTGCATGCGACCACTGGTCTGGGATGCCCCCCACATCTCCATGATCCACAACCGGGCTGCCTGCTGAGCAGGCAACCCGAGCTGGTCAGCGCACCAGGTCGCCCAACTCCCAGCTCCAGCCGAGCTTGAAGGTCTTGTCTTCTTCCAGGTCGGTTGGCAGTTCACCCTCGGTGTAGGCGACGAAGAGATTGTTTTTCAGGTTCAGGACTACCGAGAAATACTCGGAGTTTTCCAGGCCCGCTTCCTGAATCGCCTCTGGCGGATCCAGTTCCTCAAAATAGCGGTAGCTGATCTCGAGATCCTCGCTGTAATCGCCCAACCAGTCCCGCACCGGCACCTTGTACAGGGCAATGGCATCCCAGCGCTGGTAACTATCCGGCCCGCTGCCCAGCACAGCCTCACGGGCGGTATCGGTCAGCGGGGTGACTTCACCCAGGGTGGCTCGTATCAATAGATCGCCGCTGGTGCGATAAGTGTCGGGCACCAGACGGCTGACATGCGCGGTGTAGCGCAGGCCGACCACGGACTGTTTGTTGTCGAACGACTGGTCCGCCTCGTACCTGTACACCGCACCAAACTCCTGCACCGGCAGATTCAGAGCCAGCCGGGAGTAATTCAGGTACACGTCCAGCTCGGCAAAATTCTCCGGATTGTCATCCGGGTTCCCGGTCAGCACCCCTTTCAGGGTATAGCCCCACTCCAGTGCGTCGATGTTTGGGTCTTCCCACTCGTCACTATCTGCGGCTGCCGGCGATGCAAAGTTGCGGCGCCCCGAGTTGGCCAACTCATAACTCAGTCCCAGCACCGTACTGTCAGACTCTGCACTGAGGAGCGTCGGGGCGAATTGCGCTTTGCGATCATCTTCCGCTGCAAGCACCGTTGCCGTCATCGACAACGCGACCGCGGCGGCAGCGAGCTCAGGGGTTATACGCCTCATCAGAACTCATCCTCGAATTTGCAGAACTCATCCACGGTGGCGGCGAGATCGGTCAGGGTCTTTTCATCGCTCCGGAACAGCTCGACCAGGGTAAGCACGAACTGGTTACTGGTGATCTCGCGGTTTTCCTTTTTGGGGCTGTAATCGTCTCGCAGGGCTTTAAAGAACAGCAGTGCCGTCTGCTTGGCCTCGAAGCCATCAAAGGCATCGGTGCTGGTGATACGGAAGCGCAGATCCCGCAGCTTGAGCTCGCCCGCTTCGGCCAGGGAGTAATCCTCCGGATCAAACTGATCCATCTTGTTGCGCCCGGACAGGATCTTGTAAGTCGCCTGACAGGCCAGATTGTTCTTCCATTGATAGGACATCGGGTCTCCCTTCCTGCATCTAAATAATTATTTTTCTTTGCCCGATAGCCCTAAAGCAGAACAAAAGACCAACAGAGCAATCTTAAGAGGATCTGGAATCTAACTTGATCACAGGGGGAATGACACCTGCTTATCGGTTTTTGGCGCGTAAATTATCGAAACGCGCGATAAAACCGCCGATGAAGCTCACATCACTGCTAAGGGGGGGATGAAGGAATAGGGGGTGAACCGGAAGCGGAGAACCCCGGCCGGCACAAAAAAGGCCGCTCGATGAGCGGCCTTTTCGCAACAGGAGTAAGCAGTCGCTTACTTGCTGTTCTCCGCCATGTAGTCGACGGCAGCCTGAATCTCTTCGTCGCTGCAGTCCGCACACAGGCCCTTGGCCGGCATGGCATTGAAGCCATTGATGGCGTGGGTGTAGAGGGTCTCCATGCCCTGAGCGATACGCGGAGACCAGGCCGCGGCATCACCGAGCTTGGGTGCACCGGCCACACCAGCCGCATGGCAGGTCTGACAGGAGCCGTTGTACACGTCTTCACCGGAGCGGGTGCCGCCACCGGCGGAAGCAGTTGCTGCCGGAGCCGCAGCGGCACACTCGTCGCCCTGCATGCAGATGTTGTCTGGCGCGGTCAGGCGCTCCGCAATCTGCTCATCCACGGACTGGGCTACTGCCACGGTCGCACCCAGAGCCAGGGCCGCCACGATACCTACAATCTTCTTCATTTCTCTCCCCCTAGAGGCCACCGTCGCAGCCCGTAGACTTCCGGCTTTTTGCCGCACACTTCTACCAGCCGCGCATTATAAGCATTGTGCCGCCCGCTGCGAAGGGCGGCGCCAAAGGAATTGGCCCAGAACCACTTTGCCGACCCCCACCCCTTCTGTATAATCCGCGTCCTCGCTGGCCTCAGAGCCATACGAGATCCGCCCGTAGCTCAGCTGGGTGAGGCAAGCGTAGGCAAGGCACCGCCTTGCGCGCCGCCGAACGACGCCAATCTGTGATTGGTGGCCGGACCCGAGCCAAGCGAGGGGAGCGCTGCCGGAAGCCGAAAGCTTCCCGCCCCGAAACAGGCACAGCGCCGGATAGACAATCAGAGTTTCCCGCCCGTAGCTCAGCTGGATAGAGCGCTGCCCTCCGGAGGCAGAGGTCAGAGGTTCGAATCCTCTCGGGCGGGCCATATACAAAAAAGGCCACCCAACGGGTGGCCTTTTTTGTATATCGACCCAAGCCCAAGGGCTTCGACCAATTCCCAGGTTCGAGCCGACTAATTTGCTAGGCAAATTAGGGCGCCGGAGCTCGCGACGGCGGGGCGCAGCCCCGAGCGCCGCGCGCGAGTCCACGTGGCGCAGCCACCGGAGACCAGCGAGCCCAAAGGGCGAAGCTAATCCTCCGCGCATCAAGCCCCACCCTTCGAGATGCCCTTCTTGAATGTGGTGGGCCTGAAGGCCCAGGTTCGAACCTCCGTTCGACTCGAGAGCGGCAACGCCGCTGTAGAGCAGCGACCGAAGGGAGCTAATCCTCTCCCCGCAGCAGCCCCCTGTACTATTCCCTCTTCCTTCAGCCAACTAACGGCATTTCCTGCATATGGTTTGTCCGAGAGAGTTCGATAAAAGCCTCCCAGGTTCGAGCGAGAGGAGGCAAAGCCACCAGAGACCAGCGAGCCCAAAGGGCAAAGCCAACCCTCCCCCCACCCCATGTTTTTAGCGCATCTGCCACCCCTAAAAACGCCCCCATCCTTCCCGCTCAAATCTTGTTTACAGCCACCCGGAATAGGCACAAAATCCGCGCGAGATCCCTGGTGGGCCGGTCCCGGTCCGTCACCCAAGGCTACTCCCAACAGCCGCCTCGGCCGCTCCCCGGCCAAAGGCCCGATTGTCTATTTGAGATTTTTCAGACGGGTCCCATGCTCAGTTATCGCCACGGCTTCCACGCCGGCAATTTTGCCGACGTGCTGAAGCACCTTGTGCAGGTGGAAATCCTCACCTACCTGCAAAAGAAGGACAAAGCCTTCGACTATATCGATACCCACGCCGGTGCCGGGCTCTACCGCCTACAGAGCGCCATGGCGGCCAAGAACAACGAATATCGCAATGGCATCGGTCGCCTGTTGCAGTGCACACCGGATGTGGCGACCCTGCAGACCTACCTGGAGCAGATCTGGTCGCACAATCCGGACGAGCGGCTGCGGGTCTATCCCGGTTCTCCTGCCATCGCCCGCAACCTGCTGCGCCCGCAGGACAAAGCCTGGCTGTATGAACTCCACCCGAGCGATGTGGCGGAATTACGCCGTTCCTGCTCGGCAGGCAATGTGCAGATTCGCCAGGAGGATGGGTTCCGCGCCCTTACAGGTTTGCTGCCCACCCAATCGCGCCGCGCCTTCATCCTCATCGATCCACCCTACGAGATGAAGCAGGACTACCAGCGGGTCATCGATGCACTGAAGCTGATCTATCGCAGGATGCCTGCCGCCACCGTAGCGCTCTGGTACCCGGTGGTTGAGCGCGCGCGCATCGACCAGTTGGAGAACCAGATCAAAAGCTCAGGTGTTCGCAACGTGGTGCAGTTCGAACTCGGGATTGCCGCTGATAGCGATGGGCCGGGCATGACATCGGCGGGCATGATTGTCGTCAATCCCCCGTGGATGTTGTTGGGAGATATGCAGGAATTGCTGCCGGGTCTGGCTTCCGTGCTTGGCGAAGAAGGAGAAGACTTCTATGAGTGCCGCACGCTAGTCGCAGAGTAAAACCAATGCGTCCCATCACCGACGAGAAAATACCCTTGGGCTAGGGCTAACGACGGACAAGGCACATCGCATGTTCGATGTGCCTTACCTCCTGCAAGTGCGGGGGCTTTTTTCTTCTCGTTTCGGTTGCTCCAGGGCAAGCATATGAACCGTGCACTCATTCCATTCTTGTTGTTCCTCGCCCTGAATATGACGAGGGGGCATCCTCTCCGCCTATCACTCGCCGATCGCCAATTTGTGCATAAACGACCTCAGCACTCGATGCGCACCTTTCAAATTCGAGCCACCGGGTAATATGCGCACTTATGCGAAGGTATGTAGCCCTAACTCCTTTCTCAGTGGCCCGGAACGTGTCTTTTATCCTTTCGACTGGCACAAAGAATTAACGGCCTGCTTCCCAGTCACACCAGCTGATGGACAACTTGGTGGCGGCCGACCTCAGCGAATTCAGTGCTGTCGATGTTATCCACAAACGTCCATTCTGCCCGCACTTCATCACGGCTGAAGGTCAGCGCCATAAAGCCACGCTGGTGCAGGTTGCAGTACTGCAGGTCGTCGATCAGAACCGGCATGCCATGGGCAAGCTCCTGCGCTGCTCGCTCATCCAGCTGCAGATAAGACTCCATACCTGGTGAAGTAACACTGGGCGTAGCAAATTCCAGCCCGATTAAACGGCCGCTGTCATCCTTCAGGTGGTTATACCAGGCATTGTGGGTATCCCCTGCCACTACCACCAGGTTCTTGCCCAGCTCCGCCACATGCCGGTACAGCGCCTCGCGCTCCACCGCATAGCCGTCCCAGGCATCCAGGTTGTAAGGCACCAGCTGCTGCAGCCGCCCACGCTGGGCTTCGCTCAGCGGCTCACCCTTCAGGCTGGCCATTTTCAGCTCAACCAGTTCGCGGGTGGGATCTGGCCTCTTGCCCCGACTGTAGTAGCTCATGAGGATTTCCGCCGGCAGGAACATCTTGCCCATCAGCACCTGCTGGCCCAGCAGCTGCCATTTGCCTGTGGATTGCTGCAGCGTTTCCGCCAGCCAGTTGCGCTGTGTCGGGCCGAGCAGGGTGCGTTCCGGATCTGCCAGCGCCGCACCAAAGGCACGGCCATCGAAACTGCCATCCTCGCCCAGATAGCGAGAAAACTGCAGCTGCTCATCGCGGCCGATAACCCGGGTGTCCAGCATATGCAGGTCTATCAGGTCACCGAACTGGAAGCTACGGTAGATCTGCGGCTTGGTCTCGCCCTGTGGTGGGCGAATGGGCAGCCATTCGTAATAGGCCTGAATCGCGGCCGCACGGCGCTCGAAAAAATCCCCCTCTTCCGGGCTGTGATTTTCTGCTCCGCCCTTCCAGGCATCATTGGCAACTTCGTGGTCATCCCAGACGGTGATAAACGGCGCTGCCGCGTGCAATGCTTGCAGGCCGTTATCGGCACGGTAGAGGGCGTAACGCTTGCGATAGTCCGCCAGCGACAGAATCTCGCCGGCATTGTCTTCTGGCAGCGCGCGGCCAATTTCTGCCGCACGCTCAGTGGCATAACCGTCCGCCGGATACTCGTAGATGTAGTCGCCGAGATGAAGCACCGCATCCCAGTCACCGCGCTGGGCGGCCAGCGCATAGGCATTGAAGTAACCGGCCGGGTAATTGGAACAGGAGAATACGGCCAGTTTTACCTGCTCCACGCCACCGGCGGGCAGGGTCTTGGTGCGGCCCACCGGGCTCTGCTCACTGGCGCCGACAAAGCGATAGTAGTAGGCGGTATTCGGCTCTAGCCCCTGCACATCGATCTTGATGGTATAGTCGCGCCCCGAACTCGTCTCAGCACTGCCCCGACGCAGCACATCCACAAACTGCTCGTCCCGGGCCAGTTCCCAGGTGACCTTGATCGGCTCACCATCTCTCACCGAAGAAGCCGGCGTGGCCCGGGTCCAGAGAATTACCGCATCTTGCAGCGGGTCACCGCTGGCGACCCCGTGACTAAAGCTGACCTGCGAGGGGAGCTCCGGCCGGCTCATGGCCTGCAGGGAAGTGGAGACCATCACGCCGCCGCTGGCGGCAAGTGCTGTCTTGATAAAATTACGCCGGGAAAATCTGTTCAAAATGTCACGCCTGTGTTGTTGTGCTTATGAAAGGTGACGAATGACCTGAAGGCCCTGAACAGCCACTCTACTAAAGTGAATCAGCGTGAGCCAAGCTCTGGCTCACACAGAAGGCTTGCCTGCGCCTGCAATGCACCACAACCGTCTTGCAATAATTGAGATAAAAAAAGCCACCCTAGGGGTGGCAGCAGGGACGAATCTGTTCTCTAGAATTGAGAACGTCATCGGAAAATTTTTATTTTTTAAATCGGATCCAATCGCTTGGATCAGAACATAGGCGCAAAACTCAGTTACTGAGATGATTCGATTTGGCTCAGTACCAGCTCGATAGTTGAACGTTTACCGCGAATCTTCTGTTGCGTTGGGGTGATCTCGGCTTCGCAATCTCCCTCCTGCGGGCCATAGTCTCCCCACTGGGCATGGTTGGCTCCGTCCATTTGCACAATGGTGGCAGTAAAAGGCAGAGTCCAGGCCAGACCCAGTACATCCTCCTTGGGCACCAGACAATCCATTTCACCGTAGATCGAGGCAACGATCAGGTCGGTGCGATAGGAAATTGGCATGTTGGGATCGGGGAAAGAGGCCCACAAGGCCAGGCCCTTGACGCTGATGTCTGCTGGGTTCTGAGCAATGTACCGCCCTGCAATGACCCCACCAAGCGAGTGCCCGGCCAATGCCCAGGCAGTGATATCGGGGTTTGACTGCTTTACTACGCCCACCATGGAGGGCATCACACCCGCGATCACCAGTTCGCTCGGGGTTTTGTCGATAACAACAGGATATCCTGCACCTGCAATCTTACGGGCGATGCGCGCATAGGCCACCGGATCAACTTCACCACCCGGCTCAATCAAAAGGCCTACGGTTTTATTACTGAAACGATTATCAAAACGAATAAATCCGGGAGTCTCTGTCACCTCGATCACGAAGCTCGACTCCATCGCATCAAGAGCGTCTTCGGTGGCAGGACGGGTAGCACTCTGTACAGACAGCGACGTCATCAGGGTGCTGAAAAGCAGGATCAGGGCGAAACGGAAATGTTTCGTACATGAGAGTTGCATGGTGTTTTCCTTATTATTGGAATGGTTGAATTACCTCATTACGCGCTCACGACTCTTCTCATAACCAGCGACGCCTCTGCGTACCCCTCATTTGCTTGCGACTGCAAAGCCCCCTCCACGAAGAGTCCAGGCATGTCGCAACCACAGCAATAGGTATATTGCTATGCGTTTATGCCATTTAGTCTGTATATGAGAGTTGTCGCCAATAGACAAGTGATATCAGGGCGCACAGGGGAAAGTTGGCGTGAATAGCCTTTAGTGACCTGCCAGTTTTCTAGATAATTTTCCCGTCAACCCTTTGTTGGTCGCCAAATTGATAAATGGCAAAGAAAGAGAAAACCAACGTCAGATCACGCTCCGGGAACCTCTACTAGCCCCTCCTGTCTCAGTCGCACCCACCCACGACGTCAAACCCAATCCGCCATGGCTCGCAAACTGAAATTACTTACGCGAATCACTTTCTGGTTGTCCGGTGTGTTCGTCGGTACAACAGCCCTGATGGTGCTGATGCTGCGCTGGGTAGACCCGCCCTCCTCTGCTGTAATCTTCGCCTGGGAATTGGGCTCTGGTCAGGAAGCCCGGCATGAGTGGCAGCCACTGGAGAAGGTTTCCCCAAATCTACAGATGGCCGTAATCGCGGCAGAAGACCAGAAGTTTGCCCACCACTTTGGCTTCGATTTCGCCTCGCTGAAAAAGGCGATCAGCGAAGACCGGAGGCGCCCTCGTGGTGCCAGCACCATCACCCAGCAGACGGCCAAGAACCTGTTCCTGTGGCATGGCCGCAGTTATGTGCGCAAGGGACTGGAGGCGTGGTTCACCATATTGATGGAAGTGCTGTGGCCCAAGGAGCGGATTCTGGAGGTTTACCTCAATATCGCCGAGTTCGGTAACGGCGTTTACGGGGCCCAGGCGGCCGCCAACCAATTCTTTGGTACTTCTGCGCGTTACCTCAGCAGCTGGCAGGCCGGGAGAATGGCGGCCGTGCTCCCCAACCCGAAACGCATGTCGGCCCAGTATCCCTCACACTATGTGCGCAGCCGCGCGGTGACGATCAACCGGCAGGTGCGCCAGCTGGGGGGCAGTGCCTACCTCGGGACCTTGTGACCCCAGCACCCCAAGCTCGTACCCCCCAAGAATCGCATCACCTAGCCAGGATCTACTGCAGATTGGCACCCTTGCGACGAATCGCCTTGGATTCGCGAGCAACTGGCGCCGATTTCGCTTTTGCCGATAGTGGCTGTGCTAGGATCTGGGGTTCTGCGTGACAAAAAGCGCCCCTAATTCTCATAACGAAGAGCTTTCAACCACCATGCACCCAAGCAAAATCGCACTGATTTTCACTGCTGCGCTGCTCGCCGCGTGCAGCAAGGGGCCGGAGGATCCGGCCTCACAGGCATCATCCAAGGACGTCGCTAAAGAGGCCGCCAGCGCGCTGCCCGCGGGCGTGAGCCTCGTCGAGACCTTCGACGGCGATGGTGCCGAGATCGCCATTCCCTATAGCAAGTACAAGCTCGACAATGGCCTGACCGTGGTCCTGCACGAGGACGACTCGGACCCTCTGGTACACGTCGATGTCACCTATCACGTGGGCTCCAACCGCGAAGATCCGGGCCGCTCGGGCTTTGCGCACTTCTTCGAGCACATGATGTTCCAGGGTTCGGTGAACGTGGCCGATGAGGAGCACTTCCGCATCATTCAGGAGGCCGGCGGCACCCTGAACGGCACCACCAATACTGACCGCACCAACTATTACGAGACAGTACCGGCTAACCAGCTGGAAACCGTACTGTGGCTGGAAGCCGACCGCATGGGCGTGTTTCTGGATGCGGTCACGGAAGAGAAGTTCGAAGTCCAGCGCGAGACGGTCAAGAACGAGCGCGGCCAGCGGGTGGATAACCGCCCTTACGGTCGGGCACTGGAAACCATGTACGCCGCCACCTACCCGGACGGCCACCCCTATTCCTGGCCGGTCATCGGCTGGCTCGAGGACCTGAACCGGGCCGACCTCAATGACCTGAAGCGCTTCTTCCTGCGCTGGTATGGCCCCAACAATGCCACCCTGACCATCGGTGGCGACATCGACAAGACCAAGACCCTGGAATGGGTGGTGAAGTACTTCGGCACCATTCCGGCAGGCCCGGAAGTCGAGGATCTGCCCGCGCAGCCCGCCACACTGGACTCCGACCGCTATGTGACCCTGGAGGACAACATCCACCTGCCGGCGCTGGCGATGATGATCCCCACAGTGCATTACAACCACCCGGATGAGCCAGCACTGGACGCCGCAGCGGAAATCCTCGGCCAGGGCCAGGACTCCATGCTCTACCAGCGCCTGGTGCAGACTGGTCGTGCGGTACAGGCCAGCGTGAGCCACTCCTGTAAAGAGCTCGCCTGTGAGATGTGGTTCATCGTGATCCAGAACCCCGCCTCCGGCGAGTCCCTGGCGGAAATGGAACAGGCCGTACGCGATACCCTGATCGAGTTCGCCGAGCGCGGCGTGACCAAGGATGACCTGGTCAAGTTCAAGGCCGGCTATGAGTCCAGCCGTGTGTTTGGCCTGCAGTCTGTCGCCGGCAAGGTGTCCACGCTGGCCGCCTTCGAAACCTTCACCGGCAGCCCCAAGGGCATTGATGCAGAGATCGACGCCTACCTCTCCGTCGAGACCGATGACGTCACCCGTGTATTCGAGCAGTACATCGCCGACAAGCCCGCGGTACTGCTGAGCGTCGTGCCCAACGGCAAGCCGGAACTGGCAGCGGCCGAGCAGAACTACGAATGGAAGCGCACCATCCCGGAGAGCTACGGCGACGATGACGAGGCGCTTGCCCTGCGCCCGGTGCAGGACAACTTCGACCGCAGCGTTCAGCCCACCGCAGGAGTGAACCCGCAGGTTGAACTGCCCACCATCCAGGACGGCAAGCTGGCAAACGGCGTGCGCCTGCTGGCAGTGCAGAACGATGAAACCCCCACTGTCACCGTGCGCGCGGTATTTGATGTGGGCCAGCGTGACGAGCCCCGTGGCAAGGCCGGCCTGACCTCACTGATGACCTCCCTGATGACTGAGGCCACCACCGAGCGCAGTGCCGCAGAGTTCGCTGAAGCCCTGAACCGTCTCGGTGCCTCCATCAGCGTTGCCCCGGGTCAATACGAGACGACCGTCACCCTGAACGTCCTCTCCAAGCACCTGGACGAGGCCATGCCGCTGATGATGGAACGCATCCTCAAGCCGGCCTTTACCGAGGCCGACTTCGAGCGCATCAAGCAGCAGACCATTGAGGGCCTGCAGCAGGCACGCAAAACTCCACAGGGTCTTGCCACCCGCGCTGTGGGTGCGGTCATGCGCGGACAGGAGCACCCGCTCAGCTTCCCCACCGGAGGCCTGCCGGGCACTGTTGCCAAGATCACCCTGGAAGACATCAAGGGTTATTACGAAGCCCACTTCCCCGCACACCTGAGCGGCGTCACCGTCAGCACCAGCCTGCCCCATGACACCATCGTCAAGGCACTGGATGGCCTGGCAAAACTGGAAGTATCCACCCCCGTCCGCCCTGCCATCGCGCTGCAGAAGCCGGAAATCGACAGCCGTACCGTGTACCTGGTCAATAAGGAGGGCGCGGCCCAGTCGAGCCTGCGGGTGAGCCAGCACGCCCTGCCCTACGATGCACTGGGTGACTACTACCTGGCCTATCTGGGCAATTTCCCGCTGGGTGGCAACTTCAACAGCCGCATCAACCTGAACCTGCGCGAGGACAAGGGCTACACCTACGGCGCCCGCACTTACCTGATGGGTGAGCCGCAGGAAGGCATGTACATGTTCAGCTCCGAGGTGAAAAAGGACGCGACCGCCGATGCGCTGAACGAAGTGATCACCGAGCTGGAAAGCTTCGATGCCGAAGGCATGACCGAAGCGGAGTTCAACTACCTGCGCTCCGCCATCGGCCAGCAGGAAGCACGCAGCTATGAGACGCCGGCCGCCAAACTCGGCCTGCTGAACCGCATCCTCCAGTATGACCTGCCGCTGGACTACCGTTCACAGCAGAACGCCATCCTGCAGGAGACAGATCGCAAGACCCTCAACAAGGTCATCACCGACGTGCTGAAGCCGGAGGAAATGGCGATCGTCGTGGTCGGCGATGCTGCCAGTATCCGCGAGGAAGTCGAGGCACTGGGCATGCCCATTGTCGAGCTGGATGAAGACGGCTATGTAAAGGAAGCTGACGAGTCCAAAGAACAGCCCGCAGAAGCCCCGGAATCTGCCAGCCTCTGATTCCGTCACTAATCTGACGACCCCAAGCCCGCCATTCGGCGGGCTTTTTTATGCCCGAGTGCAAATCCCTGGTGACCTGCCAATCGAATCGCCGTCAGGCATAATGAAGGCCGGTTTCATTGCTGTAGCGCACGCAAATGCAGGTCACTATCAAGCACCTCGGTGCCGAACAAACACCGCTCGTCATCATCGACGATGCCCATCCCCAGCCGGAACAACTGGTGGAAGTCGCCCGGCATAGCCAGTGGCTGCGGGAGAACCCCTATTACCCGGGCATGCGTACCCAGGTCCCGCCAGACTACCTCGGCCCGCTGCTGGAAACGGCCGCCGAGGCGCTGCGGCAGGCCTACGATCTGGATACCCGCGCGGGCCTCGCCAGTACGGCGATTAAAAATGCTTTCTGCTGCTTTTCCATGGTCACCAAGCCGCCGGAAACCTTGCAGCCGATCCAGTCCCTGCCCCACTTCGATGCCACCAATGGCCAGCAGCTGGCCATGCTCCACTACCTGTGCGACAAACCTTTTCGGGGCACCGGCTTTTTCCGGCACAGGGAGAGCGGCTTCGAAAGTATCCTCGATGAGCGTGTCGCTGAGTATCAGGCCCAGGCGGGCAGACATCTGGAACAGGTTCAGCCGGGCTATGCCAGTGAGTGCGGGGAGTGGTACGAAAAGATTGGTGAAGTGGAGGCCCAATTCAACCGCGTGGCCTTTTACCCGGCCAGCCTGCTGCACTCGGGTATTGTCGATAGCGGAGAGAATCTCTCCGATAACGCGCAGAGCGGCAGGCTGACGATCACCGGATTTATTGATTTAGCTGCAAAGCTGTCTTGGTGACGGCAGAAATGCAGCGGAGGCATTCCGCTGCATTTCTGCTTGCATATAGGCTTTTTATGCAGGCTGGTGCTTCGCCGCCCGTGCTGCATGCAGCTTCTTGTAGCTCTCGATCAGGCGCAGGTGCTTGTCCAGTCCTTCCAGCTGCATATTGGTCGGTGTCAGGCCGTGGAAGCGCACGGTGCCGTTTACCAGGCCCACCACGGCATCCATCGTTTCTTCACCAAACATGCGCCGCAGGTTGCCGATGTAGTCTTCCAATGCCATTTCATCATCGACGGCGATTTCCAGCACTGCATTCACTGCCTGATAGAACAGTCCGCGCTCGACGGTGTTGTCGTTGTACTGCAGGAACATTTCCACCAGCTCCAGCGCTTCGTCATGCCGCTGCAGCGCCAGGTAGATCAGCAATTTCAGTTCAAGAATCGTCAGCTGTCCCCAGACGGTATTCTCGTCAAACTCCACACCGATCAGGCTGATGATGGTCTCGTAATTGTCGAGCTGGCTCTGTTCGAGGCGCTCCACCAGGTCTTCCAACTCTGCATCACTCAAAGAATGTAGGTTGAGGATATCCTCGCGGTAATCCAGCGCCTTGTTGGTGTTGTCCCAGATCAGGTCCTCGACCGGATACACCTCGGAATAACCGGGCACCAGGATACGGCAGGCGGGTGCGCCCAGGTCCTCGTACTCGGCCATATAAACTTCCTTGCCCATGTCTTCCAGGATCTGGAACAGGTGCTCGGCCTCGGTCTTGTTGGTGTCCTTGTGATTTCCAGAGAAATCCCACTCGACGAATTCGTATTCCGACTTGGCGCTGAAGAAGCGCCAGGAAACCACACCGGTGGAATCGATAAAGTGTTCGACAAAGTTGTTGGGTTCTTGCACCGCCATACTGTTGAAAGTCGGCGGGGGCACATCGTTCAGGCCCTCGAAGCTGCGACCCTGCATCAATTCGGTGAGGCTGCGCTCCAGCGCCACGTGGAAACTCGGATGGGCACCGAAGGAGGCGAACACACCACCGGTGCGCGGATTCATCAGTGTCACACACATCACCGGGAACTGACCGCCCAGGGAAGCGTCCTTGACCAGGATCGGGAAGCCCTGCTTCTCCAATTCTACGATGGCTTCAACGATATCCGGGTATTTCGCCAGCACTTCTTGCGGCACATCCGGCAGAGCAATTTCCTGCTCGATGATCTCTTTCTTCACCGCCCGTTCAAAAATTTCCGACAGGCACTGAACCTGCGCTTCCGGTAGCGTATTGCCGGCACTCATGCCGTTGCTCAGGAACAGGTTCTCGATCAGGTTGGAAGGGAAATACACGACCTCGCCGTCAGACTTACGCACAAAGGGCAGTGAGCATATGCCGCGATCGCTGCGCCCGGAATTGGTGTCGATCAGGTTCGAGCCGCCCAGCTCCCCTTCCGGGTTGTAAATGGCCAGGGTGTAGTCATCGAGAATGTCTTCGGGCAGCTCGTCACCCGGTCCCGGCTGGAACCACTTTTCATTCGGATAGTGGACGAACTCGCTGTTGGCGATCTCCTCGCCGAAGAACTGATCGTTGTAGAAGAAATTGCAGTTCAGACGCTCGATAAATTCGCCCAGCGCAGAACACAGGGCCGCTTCCTTGGTGGCACCCTTGCCATTGGTGAAGCACATGGGCGAGGCCGCATCGCGTATATGCAGCGACCACACGTGCGGCACGATATTGCGCCAGGAAGCGATCTCGATCTTCATGCCCAGGTCCGAGAGGATCTTGGTCATGTTGGCGATGGTCTGCTCCAGCGGCAGATCCTTACCTTCAATAAAGGTGCGGTGCTCGGCGTCCGGCTCCACCATCAGCAGCGCCTGGGCATCCTCGGCCAGGTTCTCCACCGTCTCGATCTGGAAGTCCGGCCCGGTCTGCACCACCTTCTTGACCGTGCAGCGGTCGATGGAGCGCAGGATGCCCTGGCGATCCTTCTCGGAAATGTCCTCCGGCAGTTCCACCTGGATCTTGAAGATCTGGTTGTAGCGGTTTTCCGGGTCGACGATATTGTTCTGCGACAGGCGGATATTGTCGGTGGGGATATCCCGGGCCAGGCAATAGACGCGTACAAAGTACGCCGCACACAACGCAGAGGACGCCAGGAAGTAGTCGAACGGACTGGGCGCCGAGCCATCGCCCTTGTAGCGGATGGGCTGATCAGTGATGACTGTAAAGTCGTCAAACTTGGCTTCGAGCCGCAGGTTATCGAGGAAGTTGACGTTGATTTCCATGGGGGACTACCAGATCTGGAGGGGGTGGCGGGCCAAATAGCCAGAGCGCGGCATTATCCAGTTTTTAAGGTAGTTCGTCTCGGCGTTTTGCTAGGAAATAGTGCCCAGTGCACTCGGGCATAAGGCTTCTGACCTCACAGTCAGAGCTGGGCGGGCGCCCTTTCCCGCACGCACTCCTACTCCCAACTGCTACGCACTGAATCCCTGAATATCTTATTGAGCTCTTCTCGAACCCTCTTTCCTTCAAGCATGCCTGGGCGCCCCTGCCCCTTAAATTGCTCATCATGGCTCTCGAACTCGGTCGCCACAAATCGCTCTACGCTCTCAACTCTTTCGCCCTCACCAAACTCTGGTGTCTGCCGCTTCTGCTCCAGCAGCGCCTCGATGTCTCCCTTAATTTCGGCAGGTGCTACTGCATCAACGAGTTTTTCAAATTCAACAGGAGGAACTCCCCAACCCTCCTGTATATACCTGATCGCTAGTAGGGGCCTGAGGACGTAGAAGTCCTTTTGAGCTTTACCTTGGTCTTACCAAGGTGCTCTCTCGCATTGTTTCTGGCCATATGGCTGTAGTGGTAACAGAGCGCAACATCATTAATTGCATGAGGGGCCAGTACCTTCAAACGGTCTGCCAGGTCACCCTTTTCGATATAACGGATTGGGCTGTTCAACCACTCCAGCAACGCGCCGTTTGTGCGGGTGAAAAGATAGAGCGCCTTACGCAGGTCCCAACCGCTACAGTCAATTTCATCAACTATCGGGCATTCAATAACATCTCGTTTGTTTTCAACGTCAAAAGAGAGATACCAGTCTTCAGGGCGGATATAGATAAAGCGAACATCGTAATCCGAGTCCGGCGATGCAAAACCCCAGGCGCGACTCCCTGACTCACAGCAAAACAGTATTTTCACACCATGCTCTCGCTCTGCTGATAGCAAGCGCCTGCCAATTTCCTCACGAATGGCCGGACTTATTGATGGTTTATCCATATTTACCCCTAGGGATTTGCCAGACTCAATTTTAAATAAGATCGGAAGCGCACAGCTCAAGCAACCATCGAACCTAGGACTTATGCATATGCAATTTCAATAGCTTCTACATACCTTTGCACATTCGATGCATAGAAACCTGAGCTATTAATGTTGTTAAATTCGATGACTTTTAGGCCACGATCAGTAAGCGCAATATCAATCACACAAGACTCGGCTGGCGTCCACTTTTCAATGATTCTATTCCCATAACCAATAACATCTTCGTCAATAAGGTCTGACAGCTGAGGCTTGCTTCCAGCTTTATACAAGGAGCCAGTGACAACTTGGTTTTTAACAATAAAAAGGCGATATTCCCGATAGATCTTCTTAAGCGGAGCAACGATTACGTCTAGATCGTGCAGATTACTGCCAGATTGCTCAGTCAGAAATTCATCAAGAATCTCTTGATTAGCGACCAGTCCGTCAAAAGCTTTGTTATCCTCACTGGGCCGGACAAAGGAACTGGAATTTTCTGAAAGCTTAACTTCACCTAGCTTTTGAGTTTGTGCCCCATGGTTAAGAAGCTCCTCTCCCAACTGCTCATCCCACAGATCAAAGCGAAACGATTCATTCAAAAAGCTACCAGGGTACCAGCCCCGGATTTCTGCTATTTTGCTAAGCCGCAGTGCTCCGCATACATAGACTTTTTCCTCAGCATGTACCTCTGGTTCCGAGTCCATTCCATCAGATGAAATAGAGACAACCGTATACGGAATATCCATAGTTGAGAGAGCCCCAACAAGCAGGTTGTAATTGCCGGATTTGTATATACCTTTTTGGATTATCCAGTGCATACCTGCTGCCCCGCTCCCAATTCTTTCAGGTCTGGAGCTTGATCATAAGCTATCCCTAGCAGCATACATCAACTCTTCCGTATGACGCTCCGGCAAGCCCGCCGTCCCTGCTCTCGATCCTAACTGTCAGCAATCCTTTTCTGGAACTCGATCATTGTTTCGAACGGCTGCAGCATGGCATTAAAATCTTTGTCCGCCTCTAGCTGCTGCATTGCGGCCACAATACTCTCTATTGTCGATAAGCTGTTAGGGATAGAAGAATGCCTGATCTGGTAGTTAGAACTCAGCGCCCCCTCAAAGCTGACCCGGGGCAGCTGCTGCAATGCCGGTTGGAGATGGAGCATCTTCTTGGACTTCCGCCAGTTGGCATCGATCACTACCAGTTGTTCCAGCTGTTGGCTTTGCGGATCACCGGGCTTTATTTGCTCCACTTCCGGAAGCCACTCCAGCGATGGATAAAGCAACGCCGAGCTTGGCTTCAGCAGCTGTTTCAGTTCCGCTTCGGTCAGGCTCTCCGCTACCACCAGTTCGCTATTCTCCAGGCACAGGTGCGCCATGCGGCCAGTGTTGAACGGATGCTTCTCTTCCAGGGGGTGCTGTATGATCAGCACCTTGATGCGATTGGAGATATGCACCAGGGCGCTGCAGTAACAGACGTTTAGCGGGCGGTGGCAGGTAGGGCAAGTTTGGCGCGGCATAGATGACAGTAGAACAACCTTTCTCAGCGCACTGGCTCTCCGACTTGGAGATCCCGCTGGCCAACAAATTTTACCGCACCTATAAATTTCGCGGCAAAGCGCGGCGCCACGATCCCTGCGCGGTGATCCGCGACCAACAGCAGCAGATCATTGCCTGCGGCTACCTGCGCCAGCTCACCGGAGCGCAACTGCTGGCCGGCGTGGCGGTGGCGCCTGACCACCGTGGTCAGGGCGTGGCCCGGCTGCTGCTGAACAGTATGGCGGAAGCCTACGACCAGCAGACCTTCACTTTCCCCTATCGGCATCTGGTGCCGTTTTACCAGTCGCTGGGATTTGTCGAAGAAGAAGTCGACGGGCAGCCGAGCGCAATTATCGATCGCTTCCATACCTACCAGAAACAGGGGCGCGATATTGTCATGATGCGCTATCAGGCGCAGGCAAACCTTAACGCCTGATAAATCGACGCGCAGGCTTCAGTTCCCGTAGCCGGTCATCTCCAAATAACCCTCCCCGGTATGGCTACCGCTCACGGTCACCGGCCCCTCCCAATAACGCAGGGCGCCCAGGTTCCAGTAATCGCCGGGCCAGGACTGGACTTCCAGATCCAACCCAGCCGAGGGCACCTGCAGCTGCCACACCACCGGCACTTCGCCGTAGCGGCTGTTACGGGTTTCCAGGGGCTGCAGGGTAAATTCTTCAGCAGTGAGCGTTCGCGCGCTGCCGTCCGCAGCCACTAAAGTACCGGAATAGAAATCCTCGTCGCCGCGCACCCGGAACGCCATCAGGTGGCGGCCATCTTCCAGGTGCAGTGCCATCCAGTCCCAGCCTGTCTGGTCGGCTTTCAGGTACTGGCTGCTCCACTCCCGGTCGAACCAGCCCTGGCCGCTGACGGCAAAGCGCTCCCCATCGATCTGCACCTCGCCCTCGATTGCCAGCTGTGGATAACTGAAATACATCGAGCCGCCGCCACCGGCAGACTTGGCGCTGAAGCCCTGCTCGCCGTTCAGTATCGGTGGCAAAACCGGCCGCAGTTGCAGCCGGTAACTGAAGCCCTCATCGTCCACCGCCAGGGTCCATTTGCCCTGCTCTGTACCGGCCAGCTGCCAGTGATCGATCCAGGCATTGAACGGATGTGCGGTAACCCCGGCCTGCCCGGTGCCCCCGCGGGCGGCGCGGTCCGCGAAGCGGTGCTCGCCGGGGCGACTCAATGCGGCGTGAGCCAGCCAGAGTTCATCCAGCTGCCAGCCCGGCTCTTCCCCTTCAAATGGCCCCGGCCGCAGGCCGTTGCGGAACAGCGTCCACTGCACCCCGAAGCGCTCACCGTCGGCACTGCGCAAGGTAGCGGTGAGATACCACCACTCCAGGCGGTACTCCGGGTGTGCGCCCAGATCCGCGGGCAGGCTGACGCTCATGCCCGGCGCCGCCTGGCGGAAACCCGCCGGCGGCTCGTTCAGGGCACTCATTGAATTGCCAGTGTCGGCCCGCTCTTCGCAACCGGCGAGCAACAAGACGATCAGGAGGAAGCGGATAGCGCTATTCATTCTTCAGCATCTCCAGCCGTACCGGGTCGCCCACTAGCGCGCCCACTAACGCGCCGATGCCCAGGCAGGCCAGCCACACCTGCAGCCAGAAGCCGGGGTAGAGTTTCAGCGGCAGCGCCCAGCCAAACGCGGCGGGGTTCACCTGGGCGACTAAGACCCAGCCAAGGAAAATCCCCATTGGAGTTGCCAATAAAGCGAGCAAACCGGTGACCAGCATGCTGTGCACAATCAGCCGCCGACGCAGGTTGTTGCGCGGCACACCGTAGACATGCAGCAGGGTATAACTGCCCTGGCGCAGGCGGAAAATCACCAGCCCCATCAGGGCCAGCGCGGTACCCGCCAGGGCCAGCGTCAGGGTGTTCAGCAGTTGGGTCATCTGGAAGGTGCGGGCAAAGGCGGCGTTAGCCGCCTGCTTCAGGCCGGCCTGGTCGCGCAGGCGGCTGTCCGCCAGCCAGGCATATTGGTCCGGCCAGTCCTGCCAGCCGGTCTTGCTGAGGTCATCCACACCCAGGACAAAGGTCGCGTAGCGGCCGGGCAATGCTTTCGGTACTGCGGCAATCGGCAACAACAGCTCCCCTTCCGGCCGGCCGTAATCCGCATAGATCCCGATCACTTCCCGCGCCTGCGATTCCGTCCCCAGGCGAAACCGGACCTGATCACCCACGGCCAGCGACTGTCGGCGGGCCAGCTGCTCGTTGATCAGCACACCGCCGCTTGCCAACTTTTGCCACAGGTCCGGCACTGCATCGAGAAAAGGCCAGTCCTGCAGCAGCGGCGATGCCGGGTCCACCGCGAAGATATCTACCGGCAGCTCCCCGAGCACACCGCGGCCGCGCACCATCGGCAATACGCTGGTGACGCCGGGCAGTGCCTGTAACTGGCGTTGCCATTCTTGCTGGGAGACCGGCTGACCCGGGTCGAGATAGAGATCCCCCTGCAGGCGCTGGTCGAGCCAGCGGCCAAAGGTTGACTCGAAGCCGGTGACCATCGCCTGCACGCCGATTGCGGTGGCGATGGCAAAGGCCAGTGCGGTCAGCGGCAACTGCAGCACCCGGCACAGGGCACGCATCTCGGAGCAAGACCACTCCAGCAGCGGTCGCCGGGCGCGGTGTTCGGCATAGGCGAGCAGCCGGTTTAGCAGTTCCGGCAACAGCAGACCAGCGCCGATCAGGCAGCCGGTGGTGGAGAGGAAGATCAGCCACAGCCGGTCAGTGGATAACAGCACCGCCAGTGAAACCGCCACCAGCAACAGTGCCGCCAACCAGCGCCAGCCCGGCATTTGTTCGGTAGCCGCCGCACTGCGGTGGCGGAACAGCAGCAAGTCCACACAGGCCCAGCCCACCACCAGCGCGAGGATCAGCACCATGCCGAGCCAGGTTGTGGCCGTAGGCCCGCCCTGCGCCAGGGTGTCCATATTGAACAGCCCGCTGAGCGTACCCTGAAAACCCTGTGCCATGGCCGATGCCAGCCAGTTCCCCAGCCACAGCCCCAGGCTACCGCCGATCAGGGCGATGACCAGTACTTCCGCCACCAGTGCCAACCGCAGCTTTACGGTCGGCACACCACAGCGCACCAGGATATCCAGCGTGCGGCGGCGCTGTTCCAGCGCGAAGCGATACACGCTGCGCACCAGTAATGCCGCCACCAGCAATGCCAGCGCGCCGAGCGCATCCAGGCTGAGCAGGAACGCCTCCACCAGCGGGTCCGGCTCCACGCCGTAATCCTCCACCCGGGAGCTATAACCCCCGGGCAGCGGGACGCGCTCCAATTCTGCCGCCGGCAGCAGAATCTCCAGCGTTCCCCGACCCGCCACCGCCAGCTGGGCAGCGACGGAAATGTCGGTAAGCAGCTGCCCGCGCGGCAGGCCCTCCGCCTCTTCAACTGGGTAATCAGCCACAGCCGGCAGCGACAGCTGTTGCCAGCGTTGCAGATCGGCGGCTCTGCCCAGCAGCGACGGATTATCGAGTTCGGTAAACAGCGACTCGATCGCCGATGCGCCCTCGCCTTGCTGTTCACTGTACTGGCGCAGGCAAGCGGCACTGAAAGGATCGATACCGACAACAGCCGGGGCATCCTCGCCGGGAAAGCGCACCTGCAGGCGCGGTGCCGCACACAGCCCGGCCCGGCGCAGCTGCGCGAAGTCTTCCGCCGTCACCGGGCGGCCATCCGTGCGCCCAACACTTAACAGTGGTTCCAGCGCCGCGCGGGAGCGGCTGACGGCATCCTCGGCCGAACCGGTAAGTGAGCGCACACCACTCCAGAGCATGGCGGCACACACCAGGATCAGCAGCAGGCCCGCCAGCTGCCCCGGGTGACGGCGGTAATGGCTTAAAAAGACGCTGCCGAGTCCCATGGGTGCAGGGCTCCTTCCCGCAATTCCAGAATCCGGTCGCAACTGCGCGCCAGCTCCGGGTTATGGGTAACGATCAGCGCGCCCACATTCCGCTCACGGATGGCATCGAAGAACAGCGGGCTCACCCGCTTGGCGGTGGCCTGGTCGAGGCTGCCGGTGGGTTCGTCGGCCAGGATCAGCTGCGGCTGCATGGCAAAAGCACAAGCCAGCGCCGCCCGCTGGCGCTGGCCGCCGGAGAGTTGATCGGGGTAACGGTGGGCGGTATCGGTAATATCCAGCTGTTCGAGTAAGGCATCGCCCTCATACGCCTCTAGGCCAGCCAGCCCGGCGCGGAAAGCGATATTGCGGGCCACGGTAAGGGTGGGAATCAGGTTGCCATCCTGGAATAGGGTGGCGATGCGGGTACGGCGCAATTCGGCCCAGTCTGCTTCGGTCAGTTCAGACTGTTCCCGGCCAAATACCTGTAACTGCCCGCTGTCGGGGCATAGCAGGCCATTGAGCAGGTTTAGTAGTGTGCTTTTACCCGAGCCCGATGGACCAATGACCGCCACCGCTTGGCCCCTGAGAAGTTCCAAAGACAGGCCGTCCAGCACGCGTATTGACTCGCGATCGGTGCGATAGGACCTGCATAGATCCTTTGCCTGTATGAGGGTATGGTCCATGGCTTTAGCTGCTTGACGTGGTACCTCGTCGTAACGGGTATCCGTAATTCTATCGTATCGTTTAACCCACGCCCGCAAAAAACCAACCAATTTATATGTGTAGTAACTTCACTGACCTGCTCCACCATGGGCTGATGCAGACATCTAATTCGACTGATTAATCTCTCGACAGCGTCGAACTCTACGGAAAGGATTTGACCCAAACCTTGCCTCCAATGGCGTCATGGCACGTGCATTATTTAGTACTTTCCGCTCCACTCCCCAGCCACTTGATCTCATTTTTTGATGCCACAACACAGAGAAATGCACGAGCTCTTGAAAAGGCTACATAAGCCATTTCAGGACGCTCCATCTCGTCTCCCGAGACAACCAGAATGATAGCCGGACGCTCAAGTCCCTTGAAGCGTTTCACCGTATCTACTACGACTTCCTCAAGTGACATATTTTCTGCATCAGTAATGGGAATACTGGTTCCACCAGACCGCTCCAGGAAATCAACCCGCGCGGATGGACTGTTTACAAGTACAGTAATTTCTCCCGGCGCGACTTCTTCATTAAACACAAGTCGTCGAAGCTCCCTGAAAGCTGCTTCGATCTTCGCCTGCTCAGTCTCTGCCTCGATCCAAGAAACCTCAAGGCCATCAGGGCCGTCTGCAATGATATCGGGACCGGAATAGTGCACCAATGCGCTTTTGTGTATCTTTTTTGTGTTCCGAAGGTTTCGAGAAAGGCGGACAGGTACAACACTCAGATCGTGAACTCCGCCTCCAGCATGCTCGTATACCTTCTGATTACTGTCCATGAAAACCCGCAGACTACCGTCGCTTTTGAGGCAAGCATCAATTGCGATCCACCAGTCAATTAGAAAGTCCTGGCCCTCATCGATGATGATCGTGTCCCATTTTAGTGAAGGTCGAGATTCCATTGCTTCGTAAAGCGCGTTCGGAAGAATGCTTTCGTAGAGCTCTTGTTCCCTCGGATCGGTCGGCATATGGATATCTGCCAATCGTGCCATACGACCACAGAGCGAATGAAAGCCGACGACCGTAAGGTTTTGGACGTTATTCAACTTCCTTTCGAGGTTCTTTGCCAAAGGGCGGCTGTGACAGGTGAGCAAAGTCTTTCGCCCCCTCATGGCGGACCTGATTGCCTCCTCGACTGCGACCACCGTCTTTCCTGTACCCGCTCCACCACGCACCAGTGCACGCGGAATCTCGGCAATCGTATCGAGAATCTGATATTGGGCTGGTTCAAGAGCGGTAAACTCAACGTCGGCTTCGGCGATTGCCGCACCAATCCGAAAACTCAGGGTGAATGGTTTAGCTAGCAGGTCCTCGAGCGCGGCAATTCCATCATGTCCCAGTTCCTGACAGTTATCAGGCCGCCGCCCCTCCTTCATGCGTTCTGAGATCCAGTCATGTAATCCATTACGCAACTGAGCGGAGCTGCAGAATATTCGCCCGGGACGGTCGGCACCGAGATCTCTTGGGGGTAAGCCCGTGCTCGGGAAGATCACTCCATGAGCTGCATGGATGTAACGGCGTTGCCAGCGTTTCGAGGCATTCAGGCGCTTAAGGATCTCATATTTGGCACTCCTCGCTTGCCCAACGGGGTCTTTGATCTTGTGAACAAAGCCAAATGCATCCTTGCTCCGCCACTGATCATCAGTTGGATCGTATGAGATCTCGCCGCCTTTGACCTCGATAGCGAGGATGCCATGGTCGGGATGCGCAACCAGAAAGTCACACTCGCCGTCTTTCTCATTTCCCAATCTGTCGGTCCCGAGCCATGGGCTCGAGTAGAAGACCTGGAAACTGTCGTCAAGGACTTCGGCGAGCTTATCGTATACCCGCACCTCTGCCCGGCGCCGCCGATCTTCCAGAACTGAGCGGGGCAGTTTTCTGGGCCAGAGCACAGCCATCAGGGTCTCCTGAGCATGTCTTCAAAAAAGCCGAGACCCGATCCACTGCCATCGCCAGTCAGTAATCCACGATCGAGAAAGCTGTTGAATGCCTCACAGGATGTTTCCGGCGCAAGGCAGCAAGCATGACAAACCGAGTGTGAGTAGCTGCTTATAGCCCCCATCATATCTGTAATACAGATCGGGTCGGATGAGCACCATTCGATCGCTTCGATTGCGCGTTGCAGGATGCCTTCAATTCGTCCTGCCTTACCCTGCCTCTCGAGGCCGCCAAGAGTTCCGTCTGAGTCTGGCGTGGCCGTGTAAATGAGTAGCCCTGCCATGGTGTCGTCGCCGGCGCCAGCATATATTCTCTCCTGCAGGGAAGCGGACGAGTATCCACACTCCAACGTCAGCTGTCGCATGAGCGCGTGTGCGAGGGTATGGCAAAGCATATAGCGCGCCGTGATCGGCTCGGGCGATTTCGCATCATCGCCGTAGCGGTTCTTCCAGTCGGCCTGATGCTGAATTTCACACTGGGCAACGCGCTGTTCGACGTCGGGTCGACTTTCCCACAATGACAGCCGCTCCTCATTCAGCGCAAGAAAGATACCTTCACCGCGCACCTCGATTGCAGGGAGCCAATCGAGCGGCTCTTTAGAGAGCACAGCGACTTCGGGCGAATCCGGGTCGCCAGGAGGATTGATCCGCGTGAACCCTCTTATCGCGCGCACTTCCCTTAATCGGACCGCACGAACTATGCGAGATACCCATGGTGCAATTTCTGGTGCGACCGCTACACGGCGGGTTTCGAAATCGATATCGTGAGCCCGACTGCGCCCGGGTTCCGAAACGAACTGGCGGTACTCCGCAGGTCTAAGATCGTCGGTGCGAACCTGTCCATACGATGCGAGGCGCGTCCGAATAACCTCGGCGAGTTCGGCGGGGGACATGTCGAGCTCCCTAAGTACACTCTCCAGATCACCCTTCGCGAGGAAATCGATGTAATCCTCAAGCTTTGTAGGATCGTCAAGGTTTACGAGCGAACCCCACCAGTCCCCGAGTACCTCCTGAACTTGATCCGACCACGGTGGGATGCTAAGTGCCGACTCAGTGACAGCAAAAAACAGGTTCGAGGCGCCTCGCTGGACAGCATTCTGCTCCTGTCCACATTCTTCGTCTCCATCGGCCAACCATGGGCGACGCCCGCGACACTTCGGCCCACGCTCCCATGTTTTCTTGGAAAAAACGCCATCCATCGACCTGCGTGCGCCGCATTTTTTACAGCTTAGAATTAGACCGGCAAGGCCGGGCTTCTCGGAACGAAGAACCAGACCGGGATGGCGATCCGGATTGTCACGTCTTGAAATAGAGCAGTCTGGCTTATGACCCACCCACCAATCCCATGGAAATTCGTCTACATGCCCATGTTTGCAGGCCATGACAAAGCGTACCGGGATCACAAAAACTTTGTTGCCACCATTGGACTTCTCAGTACATAAAGGACAGTACCGATAAGCCTTGCCCGAGTCGCTCTTCCAACGCCTTTCAGGCTTGATGACATCACAGCCCGGGCATTGCAGCCACCGAGGGAAACGTACGGCAACGAGGCGCCGGGGGTCGGCGTCATCACCCTTGCCCCGTTCCAGGGTGACCGGAGGTGTTCGAAACCCTTTGACACCCAGCTTTTTCTGAAGACGTGTCTCCCGGATAACCTGAGGGTGTGTCAGACCCGCGGGAGGGAATGACCGATCCCACTCCTCGAGGCCCGCTGCGATACCGGAAACGACGCCCCCGCCTGCCCTGAAATCCACTACTGAACCGGGACCAAATGTCGACACAACTGCACTGCGACGAAGGTCCTGAAGATCATTCTTCATTTATGTCATCCTTTGCCCTCAGAATAGGGGCCATTCTGAAAGGTGTTCCGGCTTCCACAGTCCGCATAGAATTCAGTGTTGGCCAAGCAGTTCCCGCATCGCGGCCCGCGGCCTTGCGAGCCGCAGCGCGTTCCGCACTTTGCAGCAGAGTTTTGCTCCCCTTGAAATCGCTCCAATAGATCTCTGGGGACCTTGCTCTCCACCTATCAATTAGCCGTTCAAGCTCATCCTTCACAGTGCGCTCCTCGGGATCGAGCCGGCTTGCACGTTCGGCAATCCGGTCAATGATATCCATTGCCGCGTCTTCGGTGTCGTCATCCATACGAGGAGAATCGAGCATGTCCGGAACAAGGTGGCGGACGGCTGCGACCAGCGCAGCGTGCATCGCCCGGTCGCGAGCCCGCGATGCGAAAGGAGTTACGCTTGTTGCCTCGACGTCCCGATAGAGCGTCTGATGCCAGCTATAGAATGTCTCGAAGTGGGAGCGGTCCCGCGCTTTTGCGTTGTTCAGAACAGATACGACCATTCCACTCACTGCGCCCCGACCTACACGACTCGTGGACTGAATATATTCAGCGATTGTCTTTGGCTGACCGTTAACCAGCATCAGGCCCAGGCGCGAGATATCCACACCAACACTGACCATGTTGGTGGCGAGCACGGCATCCACCGCACCCGCGGATCCAACTCTGATATCCAGGAGGTCTAGCATCTCCCGGATTTCCTCCTGCGTTCTTCGGGACGTCAACTCCTCGACATTGCTGAGGGGCCTCTCTTTTTCAGAACGAGCGTTCGCATAGAGGGATATACTGTCCGTCACGTCGTCCTGCATGAGTACAAGCGCGCCGCCAAGCTCGCGAAGGGAGTTGAAATAGCCGACGAGTGTCCAATAGGCGTCCCTGCGGACATCGTCACTAAAGGCCCCGAAGGCAGTCTGCAATAGAGATCCGGCCACTGCTTGCAGCGTGAATTTTGCTGATCGGCCCGCCGTTGATACCCCCAAATATCTTCGGCCTGTCGCGTTGGGGCGTCTGTCGCGAACAGCAAATCCGGAGTCATCGTGGTCAATTGCAGGCGGCGGAAATTGGAATGCCTCACGATCGAAGAGCGCCAAAACCTGTTCAGGTGCTCTCCGGATCGTGGCAGTCGAGCCGATAATCTTTGCCTTTTGCCCCCGCGCAGCGAACAAAAGATCAAATGCCGTTTCGTAAGTCCCTGCTATCGTCCCAAGAGGTCCTGAGATGAGGTGGAGCTCATCCTGGATGATCAGGTCGGGTGGCGCGCCATCCGAAATGCCAAAAAGACTGTTTGTCCTCTTCTCCCTGACGATTTGAGCAAACTTATCAGCCGTGCCGATCAGCAAAGTAGGCCGGTTTTCATAGACATCTTCATCGATAGTGAAAACAGGCAGAGTCCCGCACATTACGCACTTGTCGTTCATGCATAGAACTTGTACGGATGAGGCTGCATCATCCATCAACCACTTTATTTTTTCACCACAGGCAGGACAGCGGGCCAGCTGCTTCGGCGACGAGACATCCGACGACCCCCGGAGGGAAGAGAAGGCATCGGCCCGCTTGTTGGGAGTGGCGTCCCCCCCGACCCATAGGCCTATCGAGAAAGGTTCATCGCCCTGGAGTGGCATGCCGTCCCTAGAGTCAACGCGCCCCGATCTTATAGCCTCAAGCGCGATGATCATTGCGGCCGAACGCGCAAATTGCTGAGTCGTTAGAAGTCTAAGCGTATAACGCATAAGAGCGCACACACCACTATGGTCAAGGGGATCCTCGGAAAGCCGGCGATAGACCGCGACGCACGCAATCAGTGCGAGGTAAGCTTCTGTCTTGCCACCACCGGTTGGAAACCAGAGCAGATCCATCATCCCTCGATCCCGATGATTCCGATCCACAGCGGACGGGGCACTGAGGAGCAGAAATCCCAGCTGGAATGGGCGCCAACGCAATGGGCCATACCTGCTCTTCGATTGGTCCCATGAATGTTGCAAATGCATGGCGAGGTTTGCCAGCTGAAATGCCCGCTGCAACCTCTGGTTCACTCCCAGCTCATCTACGGACGTCCGCATTCGCGCAAGCGCTTCCTCACATCGGCCGAGGTGTGCCTCGGCAACATAACTGAGTGCCGGGCTGACATCTTCCGGATCATCCACACGCTTCCGCTGCAGGCTTAACCAGCGCTCGTATGCGCGGCAGAATGCCAGAAGCCCCTCTTGGAGAGTCGCCGCGTCTGCCAACGCCAGAGCCTCAGCAGACAATGGATCGAAGCCCTCCGTCCCTTTGCCCAGCCCGGCAAAGAATTCGTGTCCGTTCGGATCCACTCCCTCGACGATTGCTGACGGTATCCATGTCGTAATAATCCGCCGAACCGAGTCATGCCATCCTGAGTCAGTGTCTGCCGCTTCCCACTCAGCAGAGCACACATGTCCCACCGCAAACTCTGCAACATTCCGGTAGAGAAGAGCTCCGCTCTGCTCGTCGCTGACGGGAATCTCTGTATCTTCGTTATTTTGATCCTGCCGAGCGGAAATCGGGCGCCGGGGGGGCTTGGGCACTAAGAAGCTGCCCTCGCAGGGTTCAACGCAGATCGCGGTCTGGAAAAGCGATGCGGACTCGATCCCACCTGGCCCCTGTTCGGCAGCGATGGAGTTCACAAGAGTTAGGGTGGAAAGAACGGTATCTCCCACAAGGATACAGCGCACATTCAGCGAAACGTCAGGTATGCCTTCCCCGAATGTAGCCAGGGATAATATGTCTGTAGAGCCGGGCGAAAGCGCGAGGCTGGGAATTTCCACTCTGTGGGGCTGACGGATCCAGACATCAGCATCACCACGCTTTGAATGCTGATATGTCGCGAAACTGCATATGACTCGTACGTGCGGGATCCCTTCAGAAGCGGCACTGAATGAAATACCGGCGACGGCAGGCTTCTGTATTGACCCAGTCCGGACTGCGTCATTCTCACCTTCGCTCTCCTCACCTGTACCAGAGCCTGCTGTCCCGAGGCGCTCATCATCCTCTCCCGTCATGGCGGTGCGCTGGGGCCACAGTATCCCCGTCAGGTAAACATCTGACGGCCGCGCCGGAAGCTCCTCATATTCAGCACGAGGTCCAATGAGGTCCTCGCACAGTCGGCGCTTTATAATATCTCTGTCCTCTGACTTATCGTCCATCCGCGGCTATCTCCGGCCAAAAAAGAAAAAGGGAGGAAACGCTGAAACTCTTGGAGCTAACATGAAACCGGATGAGGCCCAAGGCTCATTCAGGACCTCCAACTCACTGTCATCTGCGGCCAGAACCAGAGTCGAACACCCCTGGCCCCGCACGTGATTTACATATCCTGGAGGCTTATGGCTGTTTCTCTGTCCCCTTGCCGCCAAAATATCCCAGAGGTCATAGGTGATGTTACTGGTGAGCGCCCCTACGCAGAGCCCACCACGACCGACACAAACCCGATAGCGCCAATCCAGGTCGGGATCAGCCTCCAGAGTGTATGTAGTGATAACGTCTGCATTCCTTGCCAGGAACGACTGCGCCCCTGCGGCATCTTCAGCTTCAAATTCACTGCGACCAACGAGCCCCCTTGCAGTAATGTCACCATCACGACCGACCTCAACCATTACCGATTTGCGATTCCTTGCTGAACGATAGGCCCGGCCGGACCGCAAGGCTGACCCTCTGTACACGCTGCTCTCACCAACGATAAGAGATTCCCGAGCACGCGTAGCGCCCACGAATAGTACTCGCGCCTCTTCGGCCTCTTCTTCTAAATTCTCGAATTCCGGCCCATTCGGCAAAAGTAGGACCACATTACTTGACTCCCTGCCCTTACTCGCATGAATGGTCCCGACTATTGGCCCACGCAATCCATATTCCGGAACGGCTATCTCAACGGGAGGCTTGGTTTGACTTAGCCGGCGCCTCAAACTCTGCATATCAACTGATCCGTCCCGTCTGCCGGCAATGCGGAGCAGAAGACTCCAGGCTTGGGCGGGGCCATATTCGGGTGCGGCCTTGTTCTCTACTCGAACGGACCAAAGATCGAAAAAGGTCCGCTCCCCCAGGTATGGTTCTACAAAGTCAAAAAAGCATAGAGCAAGCCAGGAAGGTAACGTAGCGCCATAGCCGGAGAGTCGCAGCCTGTGAGGGAGATCGCAGAATTGCGAGGCCATCAGAACTTCAGCTCTCGTTCTGAAGAGAAGAAGGTCGTCCGCCGTAAAGTCAGCGACTTTCATTTCTCTCCATTTGAGTCCGCTCGTGTCGGCTAAGTCTCCGATTTTTTTAGCTATATCGCCGTGAAGTCCCTCCCTATGGTTTTGTGGCTCGAGCAACTCATTCCGAAGCCCCGAAAATATGTTCTTTAGGCCAGGAGAAGATGTCCGATAAATTTCTTGCAAGGCAAGTGTCGTAAAGTGTAGCTCTTCCGCATCTCGCAGGCGCTCCAACAATGACCTGCCCCGCGCTTTTGATGTTCCCTTCGGGGCACCGATGGCTGCATCAGAAAATCCATATATTGCTTGCGCTTCATCAGCAAATACAGTCACGCCGCAGTCTGGGGGCAATCGTTCGACCAGGGCTTCTATCAAATCGGCCCGCTGACCGACGAGATCCTGGGCCTCGTCAATCACGACATGCTCTATCTGGGATAGCTCATCCCAAACGTCCTCGTCAGTTTTGAGAAGCTCGATAACGCGCGCAATATTCTCTTCGTAGGTGCCGGTAAGCCGGGCATTGGGATCATGTCCGGAATGAATGGACCATGCATGAGAGTCGACGGTTGCTATTCTGATCGAGAATGAATCGTCACCCACATATGAATGAAGCCGGGCACGGATTTCCGCAACAGCAGTCCTGGTGAAGCTGATCATCCATGTATTGGTAGGCTCAATGTCCTCTTCGCTGATCAAATGTGCTAGGCGAGCGCATGCGACTGCTGTCTTGCCGGTCCCCGGGCCCGCTTCCACGGCAAGTCGAGCTTCACTGTCTGCGGCTATTACTGCGAGCTGATCCTTATCCCACCCTGTACTCGCTGGTGCCTTTTCAGCAATGTTCATAAAGCAGCTGTCCCACCTGAATTATTATCTTGTTGTGGACCTGAAAGCGGCATCCATGCCATGTGCCTCAGCAATCTGATTGTTCTAATGAATTCAAATTGTACGGCAGATATGGATAAGTGAGAAAGGGCTCTCGAGACAGCGATTCGCTTGAGAATCACTCGATACGCAAGATTCTCATACGTTTTCCCGGGGACGACCACTGTCGCAACAGAGGCGATCATGCCTGCATGAGCGGGTCCGGCAGAGTTCCGCTAACACGGTCACTAGCTCTTGGGTAGATAATTAAATTTCGGGACAGATAGACGACTGTAATTGTTGAAACACCACACTCTATTCACCTTCACATTTACTAAAAAAGGAAATAATCGAACAAATTTCCACCAGCTTGAGCCGGCACATTTGGGAACGCCAAATGTGGATAAGCCTGGTATGATATCGGCACATCATCTGACCTCAACGCTGTGCATTTTATGATCACATTTGTAGACCTCTTCTGTGGTGGCGGGTTTGGCGCTCGCGGAGCCGTCAACGCCAAGGCCAAGCCATTGCTTGCCGTGGATGCATGGGAATTGGCTACAGAAACCTATAAGAGCAATTTTCCTTCCGCCGAGGTTATTTGCTCACCAATAGAAAAATTAAAGCCTTCACAACTTGCCAAGAAGCACCGACCGGACGTGTTACTGACGTCCCCTGAGTGCACCTCCCACTCAATCGCTCGCGGAGCAAAGCCTGGCAGTGAAAAAAGCAAGGAAACAGCCATCGGAATAATTCCCTGGATAAAGGCGATGCAGCCCAGATGGCTGATAGTTGAGAATGTCAACCGGATGAAGAAATGGGGACGGCACAATGAGCTTATCTCCACTATCGAATCATACGGATATACCGTTAATGACCTGTATCTGAATGCGGCTGACTTCGGCACTCCACAGGCCAGGAAGCGGATGTTTTTGATTTGCGATAAGGAAGGCTCAGTCATAACTGAGAAAGATCTTAAATCGCTTCACAAGAGAGGCTTGAAAGACGCAAGGTCAGTTATTGACTGGTCTGGAAAGTACAAAAGCACCCCTCTTTACAAACCCGGGCGCGCCCAGGCCACTATTGAGCGCGCCGAAAGGGCTATGGAGTCGCTCGGTCGTGGCAAAGACTTTATTATCGTGTATTACGGTTCCGATTATGCAGGGGGGTGGCAATCTCTGGATGCTCCACTTCGCACGATAACCACATTGGATCGTTTCGGGCTGGTAACCTGGAGTGGTACTACACCGTATATAAGAATGCTACAGCCACCAGAACTGCTGAAGGCCATGGGGGCAGGCTCCAAACATACCCTTCCGCACGGTAACAGAAGAGAAAAAGTTAAATTGTGTGGAAATGGTGTTTGCTCACCGGTGATGGAAATGATTTTTAGACAGATTTCCCAGATTCATCTGGGCGATAGAGATCTGGCATCCTAAGTGAACCTTTCGAAGACTGACTTAATTGTTGACCAAGTTTACGGTGGATCCCGAGAAGGAAATGCTTCAGATGATCCACTTCCCAAACTGTTGGGGGTAGACAGCGGAGCCGGCTTCCGACATCTGGGCAAGCGGCCGGAAATAGAAACGCTCAAGCTGCTTGCGCTCAAATCAAACTTCAACGACTCAGACTGGCCCGATCACCTGGACACCGAAAGTGGATTATTCACTTACTTTGGAGATAACAAATCTGTCCGCGAGATTCATGATACTCCGAGAAAAGGCAATTTAATTCTCAGAAACCTGTTCGATGCCCGGCATACTTCAACTTCGTTTGATCACTTCCCTGTAATACTGCTGTTCGGCGGAACAGGGCAATATCGCGATGTACGATTTCTTGGCTTGGCTGTTCCTGGTGCGCAGAATCTTGGGCCCGATGAAGATTTGGTGGCAATATGGCGAGCCAAAGGCTCCGACAATCAGCGCTTCCAGAACTATAAATCTATTTTTACAGTCTTGAATGTTCCCCTTGTATCACGCAAGTGGATTGATGACATCAAAGACGGCCGCACCGTCAATTCCCCACATGCACCGAAAATCTGGCTTGATTGGGTAAACTCTCGAAAATTTACTCCTCTTTATGCACCCCACAGCCTGGAAATCCGCAGTAAAGAGCAGCAGCTCCCCGAAAAGACAGAGGATCTGAAAATCCTGGAATCAATCTACAGGAAGTTTAAGGAAAACCCCGTACGTTTTGAGTACTGCGCTGTCGCAATTGCCCGGCTTATGATGCCAGCAATTGGTTCCTGCGAGATCACACGTCCCTGGCGAGATGGTGGGAGAGATGCTATAGGGAGCTACAAGATCGGCGTTGGACCCAGTGCCATCGAGGTGGACTTCGCACTGGAAGCAAAGTGCTACAAGCCCGGATCAGGTGTTGGTGTTAAGGAGCTTTCCCGCCTGCTCTCCAGGCTGCGACACCGTCAATTCGGGGTTATGGTCACCACATCGTACTTAGCGCCCCAAGCGTACACTGAACTGAAGGATGATAATCACCCAGTAGTCATCATTTCAGCGGCAGATATCGTCAAAATCCTCAAGGAAAAGGTTGGATCACATCTGGCAATAACTAAGTGGCTTTCTAACTTTTAACCTGTCTAGATTTCAGAGCTCTTACAACTGTTACTACGCAATCTTCCAGTGAATCCCTTATTTCATGCTCCCAGAACCTAACAACTGTCCAACCCCGTTTTTTGAGTAAAACATTGTTCTTTTTATCTCTTGCGACGTTTTTCGATATTTTATCCGACCAGAATTTTGCTCGTGTCTTGGGGGGTGAATAGTGCTTTGGACACTTATGCCAAAAGCAACCATCTACAAATATGGCAACCTTCAAAGTCGGATATACAATATCTGGTTTTCCCGGTAGTTTACTCTTTATTCTATATCGAAAGCCGAGATGCCACAGAGCTCTTCGCAACGCCAGTTCAGGCGTAGTACCTGCCCCCTTAATCTGGGACATACAGTAAGAGCGCTGCTCGGGCGATAAAACATCTACCATTTATAGGTAGCACTTGGGCTGCTATCAGGAGAATCATTGCGTAGAGAGCACATTATTCAAAATATTCCTTCTCTATGCGCTCCAAGATTACAGACGAATCATAATCAGGTATCCCAATACGACCATAGTACTTCGAAAATGCACTTAGCATTTCCTCACGAAAAGGGCTATCCAAGGAACAAACAGGCTCATAATATTCTGATTGCTCTGCAGGCAAATGTATTAGCTCTTGGAAATCAACCACACAATCAGGAAGAAAAAATGCCTTAGGTAAGTATCTATACCTAATGCCAGCTTGGTTTTTTACTAAACTTTTCACCTTTCCCTTTAAATTTTTAACACCTTGCTTCTGTTCATTAGTTCTTTCATTCTCCGGAATTTTTTCAAGAGCATCTTTAGCAGACATCCACTCATTATATACTGGATGTTCAGTTATGGATTTTATTCTGGCCAATAAGACATTATCTGCTTTAGACTGCTCAAAATCACAAGCTGGAGTTAACACCATCCATAAAGAAGAATCAGCTTTACTTCGGAAAACATCAGCCGGATTACAGGAATCACCTTCTGGTGGATATAAGTACATCTCTAGTGGATCAATGATCTTATGATCCATTTCTAGAAGCTGCTTAATAACCTCTTTAGAAAGGCTTTTTGATATGTGTCTCGCTAGTAACAGCGATATTTCCCTTGGCTTGATATCACCCCAATGACCATCCAGAGTAGAGCTAAGCGAATCCCACATATATGATCTACCTTGCTCTTCAATATATTTAAAGAGGTGGAGTAACTTCATATCCAGTATTGCCTGCACTGCCGCACGAATCTCTTGGACCGATGAACCCTTACTCACCACTTGCACTAAAGGACTACACAAATGTCTAACTTTATCTGGAAATCCTGTATAAAAAATCACAGGAAGAAATCTAGAGTTCTGCAATGCTTGCAGAATTTCCTCTCCCCTTTGATCCTCTTCAGCCGGCTCTATAGAAGGGTCAGGATCATTTTTATCCTCGTGAACATCAAGGAATACAAAATCAAACCTATTTTTCTCTATTAGCCTTGCCCCTTCATCAAAAGAAGTCTCTTTTGTGAAATAAAAGATGTTATCATCAATTCCCCTGGAAAATATCCGCTCAATCTCGTCTAGCTTTCTCGGGTCATCATCAACTGCCAAAACATTCCACACATTCATTCTTAAACCCGCTTATTCAAAACAATTCTGAAGACTGCACCATTATTCTTTCCGGTATCTAAGAGTTCAACTGACCCATTGTAGTAGTCCTTGGCTATCTCACCCACCAAGCAGAGCCCCAAACCATGCCCCCCCTCTCTATCGGAGAAATATGGTTCAAAGATATGGTTTCTATGCTCCTCCTTAATTCCAGGGCCAGTGTCCGCAAAAACAATCTCTAAAGAATCTCCGCTCAACCTCGAAACCATTACTTTAATTTTTCTCTGGCCTCTCGGGACCGAATTCAGCCAATAAATACTATTAGTTATGAGATTAGTGAGTATTTCAGACAACTCGGTAATGTCGACACTAACAAGAGTCTGTGAGCTTGGTATTTGCACTCTGACCCCAGTCGACTTAAAGTCCCGATCATAAATTGAAAATGTATCCTTAATAACGTCTTCGATATAATATTTTTTCGGCCTTCCCCGCTTTCGGCCTCCGAATGGTTCAACGCGCCTAAAAACATCACGGAGAATATTAGCCTGATCAATTATCCTGCCAAGTCCAATATCTACTGATTTAAAATCAGAAATTTGCCCTGGACTAATATCAGGCAATGAACCAATTAGCTCCTCGGTAATTTCTTTTCCCAGGCCCGCTTCAGTTTGTATGGTCGCGAGTGGCTGTCTTCCATCATGCAAGACCTTATCTACTATGCCGCCTAAAGTAGCTAACGCATGATACTGTGAAATAACACTCTTAAAAGTTTGTACCTTTCTATTCCAATCAGACTCGACCTTATTTATAAGACCAATTGCTTCCCCAGGCTTGGCTTGCTCATCGACTAATACTTTCTTAATTGAACCAAAGTCGGGAGATGAAAATAGATTTCCCTGCCCAGGTTTCTCAATATTTTTCTGGTTTTTAGACGACCTCTTTTCAATATATCTTATTGTCTCAAGCTTCGTGAGAACAAAGTGCATAATATTAGCCAAATCAGAATATGCTGTATTTTGGTCTAACCCTTCACGATTACTTCTGTCGTGGAGCCCAGGATTTCCATCTGCTGTAATAGATATATATCCCGTGATTTGGTTATTTGATAAATTTCTGGTTGGATTTTGAACACGCCTTAAGTCCAAACGTAACCAGTCATTGTTTGGTTCTCCGTAAGGTAAAACTCGGAATCCATCTCTGTAAATATTGATACCTGCAATAGCATCCAAGTCCTTCCTTACACTTCGCACGCCAACTCCTATTTTTTGCATCACATTATCAAGTTCGTCCCTGTCCCAGACCCGAAGTTTAAAGTTCAACTGTCCGCACTCTAGATATCTAAGTTTGTCATTACTGTGTTGGAGGTCTGCTTCTGTTTCCAAGGAAAATACTTCCCAAACCCCATCACGATATCGGCTAATAAAATAGCCTTCAAATGACTCTTTTTTTCCCTTCGCCTCTACGGTTACGTCAAATCTATATTTTCCCTTGCTATCTACACTTCCATTCACAATGTAGTGCGGATACTTAATTATTTCTGGTGGTTCAACTTGTGAACTAAACTCGCCATAAGCATCAGGCATCTCAATATAGATATTAAAATCACTTATGCTATTAAAAGGTGAGATCAGCCTAGACAATCCTCTTTGGAGCTCTTTTAAATCTTTACTCTCCCACGTATGTTTTAGAGAGTTCATCCGAACAACAGTGCCTTGACCTTTAAATACTTCATCACCATCCAAATAACCCTCAAGCGGCCAGGAATTAACGATAGTTTCTGGCGCCCGTTCTTCCATTAGAAACTCAATTTCATCCAAGAAGAGATCTGGATTATCAAACTGCCGCCAATCAAAAAAGGCGTAGAACTCTGTATCGCTTTCAGTTGGCCGCGTAATCAAGTCAAGCTCTTCAGCTATTCTTGCGGCAGAAAATCTACCTACCCCTTTTTCCCCTAAAAGTCTTCTGTTACCACTTTTACTTTTCCGCTGTGTCTTTTTTTTGTCAGTAGCGATCACCATCCAAGAATTTTGAATTGTGTTATCGTCCATGCCATGTCCATCGTCAATGACAGATATGGCCCCCTCCCCTTTTTTTAGCTCACCTTCAAATCTAATTAATACATTTCTCGCGTCAGCATCGTATGCATTTTTTACTAGTTCAATTAATGCGACTGTCTCGCTACTGATTAGCTCTTCACCCAAAGTTTTAAGTATCCTTGCTTTGGGTCTCAGCACCATGGAGGCTTCTTCTGGCTTTTTATTTGAGTTCATCAACTTGCCCTAATGGTCTTCTTCGCATTTGCTAATTTCTGACACGGAGTTTGGTAAATTTTCAATATTGAGAGTAAATCCGCCTTCTATTGCTTCACAGCTCCCGCAACGAATTGTTCTATTTGCTGCTCTAGCATCGATATGGGCAAAGCCCCATTCGCCAAAACCGCATCATGGAATTCACGCAGATCAAACTGATCCCCAAGCTCTTTCTCAGCCTTGGCTCGTAACTCCCGAATCTTGATCTCCCCCATCTTGTAAGACAGCGCCTGGCCCGGCCAGGAGATGTAGCGGTCTACTTCGGCGCGCACGTTGGCATCTGACAGAGAGGTGTTTTCGGAGAGGAAGTCCAGTGCCTGCTGGCGGGTCCAGCCCTGGGAGTGGATGCCGGTGTCGATCACCAGGCGGGCGGCGCGCCACATTTCGTAGCTGAGGCGGCCGAAGTGTTCGTAGGGGGTGGTGTAGATGCCGTCCACCTCCTTGCCCAGGCGCTCGGAGTACAGCGCCCAGCCTTCACCGAAGGCGCTGAGGTACAGGCCCTTGCGGAATTCCGGTACGTTTTGGAGTTCCTGGCTGAGTGCGCCCTGCAGGTGGTGGCCGGGCACGGCTTCGTGCAGGGTGAGCGCCGGCAGTTCGTACAGCGGGCGCTGGTCCAGGGCGTAGGTATTGACCCAATAGGCGCCGCCGCGGGTGCCGCCGATAGCGGCCGGGTTGTAGGAGGCGGTGGTGTAGTTGGGGGCGATCTCGTCCGGCACCGGCACCACACCGTAGGGCAGGCGCGGCAGCTTGCCGAACAGTTGCGGCAGGCGGTAGTCGATCTTCTTGGAGATGTAGGCGGCTTCCTTCAATAGCTCTTCCGGGGTCTTGGCGTAGAACTGAGGATCCGTGCGCAAGAACTCGGTGAATTCCTCGAAGCTGCCATCGAAACCACTCTCTTTGATCAGCTCTTCCATCTCGGCGCGGATACGCTTCACTTCCGCAAGGCCGATCTTGTGGATCTCGGCCGGGTCCATATCCAGGGTGACGTAGCGGCGGATGCCGTGACGGTAGTATGCCTTGCCACCGGGCAGCTGTTCGGCAGCGATGGTGTCGGTGGCGGCCTGCAGGTAATCGCCTTCCATAAAGTCGGCGACGCGGGCGAAGGCCGGCATGGCTATTTGCTGGATTGCCTGTTTGCCTTCCGCGCGCAAGCGCGGCTGTTCTTTTGCAGGGATGCTATCCGGCATCTTGGCGAACGGTTCGTACAGGCTGCTCTTTGTGGGGTCCTCGTAGACCTGTGCGCGCACCGTGGGCGCGATACCTTCCACCACGATCTTCGGCAACACGAAGCCGTCTTTGATGCCCTGGCGCATATTGGCGATGTTCTCGTCAAAAAAGCGGCCGAACGCGCGAATGCGGGCGATGTAATCTTCGTACGCTTTGACCGAGTTCATGTTCAGGCCGTCGTTGGCCTGCAGGGCGTGGGCAAAGAAGCTGTAGAAGGTATTGAGGGGGATGCGGTCCAGGTAGAGCTCGTTGGCCTCGATGGAGTCCTTCAGTACCCAGCTGAGCAGGTCGCGGTTGATGCGCTCCGCGTCGGTGAGCTGGTCGGCATCGATGGCCTGCAGCTGGGCGAGGAAGCCTTTTTCCGCTTTCAACCGCCGGACGCGGTCTTCCGGCGCGACGCCGGGCATGCGATCGTTGTAATCCGCCACCCCCATGCGGCCGGCCATGATGGGGTCTTCTTTCAGGCTGTACTGCCAATGATCGTCGATGACCTGCTGCAGGGTTTCAGAGGCGCTGGCGGCCCAGGCCTGGGGAACCAGCAATAAAAGAATGACGGATAGAGCGGGCAGCAACTTCGCGAGCCTTGCCATGGTATGCACTCCTTGCCGACAGGGCCGGAGCCGGGTCGGTTGTGACTAGTTATTCAGTTAACCGACCAACCATACCATGACCAGAGTCGCGATTGAGGTACCGCTATTTCACATTGCCTGGCTGTTCACTTTCAACGTAGCGGACCATGGCCTGAACCAGTTTGGAAAAGCGCTGCGCCTCCAGGTTGCCCTCGGAAGGCGAGAGGTAAGTGGTATTCACCTCCACCTGAATCGTCGGTACGCCGAGACCAGACGCAAACTTGGTGATGGTCTGGTTTTTGGAGGCACCGAAGCGATTGGAGGAGATATTTAAAATCCCCTCATTCCTTAAGGCGCTAATAAGCTCGAACTGCACCTCCTCATCCCCGAGCAGAGAGCGGCCCTGCATGGTGCCCAGATCGATATCGTAGGGCCGGTAGGGGTGGCTGCCGTGAATATCCAGTACATAGCGGGGTTGCACCTCACGGATCAGCCGTGCCAGCTCCTGCTTGAAGGCGTTGTCATCGTAGTAATTGGGATCCGAGGGGCCCTCCTCGGTGGTGTAGATCACATGGGCACCGGTAAGGCTGGCCACGGACAGGGCCAGCGCCGCGGTGCCACCGCCATCGGCAAAACGGCGGTTGCCATTGCGCAGCGGGCGAGTGGCATGCGGGGCGGTAATGATGACCGGAATACTGCCAGGTACCACCTTGAACCAGGGTGCGCCCTCCTCGATGACCTGTCCTTCCCTGGCATCCAGGGCCTGTTCGATCTCGATGGCTTGATAAATCAGTGAGGGCTCGACGATTGCTCGTGGCGGTAATTCTGCCTGTGCGGCACAGCCGGCGAGTGAGAGTCCTGCGATCAGTGCCATCGTGTACTTCATGTTCATTCTTCTCGTGTTTCCATCTTTGTGGCCGGAGTTGTGGTCGGGCTCACTGTAACCAAGAGTTGTGCTGTAACGGTAGCGATGGCGAAGCTTTAACCGCTTCCAATCTATCCGACGATACGGATTATGCAGAGCAATCTGGCGATTTTATAAACAGTGATAATGACCGGGCTACGCTAATTCGGCCACAGAGTGAGGTACAGCTGCCTGTGACAGACATGCTACTATCCCGCGTTCAGCGCTGGTGCGCGCACCTACAACAACAATGAAAGGGCGCTCATGTCGAACAGTATCTTCTCAAAACTCAACTTCAGCTTTTTTACCTCGGGCTTCATCCGCAAGGAACCGGACCCCGAGCACAGGCTCAATGCGCTCTATGAAAAGACGCGCGAGCAGTTGCTGGCCAGCCTATGCCGGATGCTCGAGCCCGCGCAGGCAGAAGAAGTGTTGCAGGAGGCCTATCTCAAGCTGTTCCTGGCCCTGAAAGAGGACAAAGCCATTGAGCCACGTCCCTTCCTGTTCCGCGTTGCCCGCAACCTGGCCATCAGCCACCTGCGCCACCAAAAGGTGGTCGAGCAGCACGGCATGACCGCTTCCATCACGCTACAGCACACGACCCAGCCCGACACAATCGAGCGCCAGGTCAGTCGTGAAGAGGAGCAGGGAGCGCTGGTGGACGCGATCAATGCGCTGCCGCCCAAGTGCCGCCAGGTCTTTGTCATGCGGAAAATTGACGGCCACTCGCACGAAGAAATTGCACGAATTCTGAACATCTCCACCAAGACGGTGGAAAACCATCTCGCCCGCGGCATGCGCTTGTGTCGCGAGCACCTGGTCGCCAGCAGAAATGCGCCGGCGCCAGAAATTCAGCCGCAAACCACCGAGGAGCCAAAGCTTGCAGCTGGATGAATGGCTCTGCATTGGCATCCCAGATGATGTAATGGAGCAGGCGTCCGCCTGGCTCGCTCGCCTCGATGCCGACCATGTCAGCCTTGATGAACGGCAACGGCTATCCGTGTGGCTGGATGAAGATCCGCTGCACCGCTGGGCGTTCGAGGAGCTGTCGCTGCTCTATGCGCGCGTATCCACGCTCGGCGGTGTGCGCGCGCAGATCGATGCCCCCAGGGTGATGATCTTCCCCCACGCCGCTCCTCCACAGGAAACCCCGGCACCACCTGCCAACCCTTCCCACCCCCATGGCAACCATTGGCAATCTGTCGTTGCGCTGGTGCTGATCGCCGTTGGCCTGGTGTTGGCCATGCGAGGTCCCGCAGAAGCCCCACCGGAGCCCGCTCCCTATTCCGCCCCCCACGGCATCGAGCACTTTTTGCCCAACGGCGAATAATTTCATTCCCGCGTAGGGGATTTCCCGGATTCATGCGTTGAGCTTGTTAGAAGTAAATCTATAAGACCGACTCTAACAATAATTTTGCTCAAGAAATGAGCATTTACGCGATGAGGGAGAACTCCATGAAGCGATCCATGATGCTGCTTTCCGGCATGCTGTTGAGCCCACTGGCACTGGCCATTCAGGAACAGACTGCCGCTACAGCTGCAGCCGCCCAAGCTGAAGACGCCAAGCAAGAATCCATCGAACAGGTGACCGTGGTCGGTACCCAGATCAAGGGTGCGCAGATCAACGAGGCGCTGGCGGTTTCCGTCGTCGATGCCGAAGATATCGAGAATATGGGCGTGGATTCCGGTGAGGAGCTGCTGGCCCTGATCCCGGAAAACGGCCAGAACTTCTTCAACGAAGCCGAGAACATCAGCGGCGGCGTAAACTCTGCCCGCGGTGACATCGGCGCTTTCAACCTGCGCAACCTGGGTACCGGTAACACCCTGGTACTGCTGAACGGCCGCCGGGTGGTGAATGCCGCGGCCTACCAGACTGAAGAAGTCGGTGGCAGCTTCGTGCCGGTAGTCACTGCCAACTCCAACGTCCTGCCTACCGCTGGCCTGCAGCGCGTGGAAGTGCTGCGCGATGGTGCCTCGGCGATCTACGGTGCCGACGCCGTGGCCGGTGTTGTGAACAATGTGCTGAAGGACGACTTCGACGGCTTCAGCGTTTCGGTCAAGCACACCGAGTACGACAACTTCGAGCGCGACACCCAAAAGCTGGCGATCGAGTGGGGCGAAACCTTCAATGAAGGCCGCACCAATGTGAGCGCCTTCTTCAGCCACTACCAGCGCGACCGCGTGTCCGCTTCCGAAGATCCGCGCTGGGCCAATTCCGACCTGCGCGACCTGATCTCTGAAGACTCCCCCTGGTACGACGACACCGCCTTCCGCAACGACAGCGCCAACTCCCTCTACCCGCAGCTGGATATGGTAAGCGGCAGCATCGACGGCATCACCGACAGCCGTGGCGAACTGGAAACCTACCCGGTAGGCGACGAGCGCTGTGAATACGAGATCAACGAATTTGTCTGCGGCGCGGTGGATGGCCAGGGCACCGAGCGCTATAACCTCAATGAATTCCGCGATGTGAGCTCCGAGCTGGAGCGCAGCAACCTGTTCGTATTCGTGAACCACGAGCTGGCCAACGGCATGGAGAGCTTCTCCGAAATCGGCCTCTACAGCTCCTCCACCAACATGCGCCGTCACCCGACTGCATCTTTCTCCACTTCCGAGCTGATCTTCTCCGCCGACAACCCCTACAACCCGTACGGCGTTGACTTCACGCTGGATAACTATCGCTTTGCCGAGCTGCCGCGCATCGTCGAGAACGACGGCGACAACTTCCGCCTGCTGCAGGGCCTGCGTGGCACCTATGGCGACTGGGACTGGGAAACCGCGCTGCTGTGGAACAAGGACGAGAAGTCTGATGTGACCCGCAACCGCGTCTCCAACACCCTGATGCAGGAAGCGCTCAACGATACCTCCCTCGACGCCTACAACCCGCTGAGCGCCGGTAACGACAGCAACATCGAGCGCGCCCTGATCAGCGTGCGTCGTGACAGCGAGAGCGAGCTGAAGAGCTTCGACGTGAAGTTCTCCAACAATGCGCTGTTCGATCTGCCGGCCGGTTCCGTCGCGGCACTGGCGGGCTTCGAGTACCGCGAGGAATCTTTCGTCGACGACCGCGATGATCGCCTCGACGGCACCATCCAGTTCATCGACGCTGAAGGCGATACCTACCCGTTCGTGTCCGACGTGGTGAACTCCAGCCCGACGCCGGACAACAGCGGCGAGCGCTCCGTGGCTTCCCTGTTCGGTGAGGTGCAGGTACCGGTATTCGATAACTTCGATCTGCAGCTGGCACTGCGCCACGAGGACTTCTCCGATTTCGGTGATGCCACCGTTGGTAAAGTCGCGTTCGGTTACCGTCCGGTAGAGCAGCTGCTGCTGCGTGGTTCCTGGTCCGAGGCCTTCCGTGCGCCGAACCTGGTCACCATCAACGAGGAAATCATCGCCCGTAACAGCAGCACCACCGACTGGGCGTGTGTCTACGCAGCCGAAAACGGCGGCGATCCGGACCAGGATGTCCTCGACTGCACCTACTCCATCCAGCGTATCGCCGAGGGCAGTGACGAGCTGGAAGCCGAGCAGTCCACCAACACCTCCCTGGGCTTTGCGTTCACTCCGCTGGATAGCCTGACCGTGACCGTGGACTACTGGACCATCGAGAAAGAAGACACCATCGGCCTGTTCGGTGAAGAGAACCACACCCTGCTGGATCTCTATTACCGCCTGCAGAACGGCACTGGCAACTGCGACACCGTAGGCAATTCGGCGGTGAATCGCGGAGAGATCGATCCCGACGAGGCGGGCTTCTATGAAGCAGCCGGTATCTGTGCCGCGGGCACCGTCGATTCCGTCAATGACCGCTATGCCAACCTGGACACCCGCACCCTGGCCGGTTACGACGTGGGCATCTACTACGACCTGTATACCGACATCGGTGAGTTCGGCCTGAAGTACAACGGCTCCTTTACCACCGAATTCGAACAGGATGCCGGTGGCGATGCTGCGGTGCTGGTACAGGCACAGCAGAACGGCGACATCCCGGCCAACTTCCCGGTAGCCGGTTTTGCCGACCTGATTGGTAAAGACGGTAACCAGGAAGAGCGTCACTCCCTGCAGCTGACCTGGCGTTACGACCAGTTCGGTGCCTCCCTGAGTGGTTTCCAGGTCGGTGAGTTCTACCAGGATTCCCTGACTCTGGAAGATGGTACTCGCTACATCATCCCATCAATGACCACTTACGACGCTACCGTCGACTACCGCTTCGACTACGCGGGCGCGAGCAACCGTGTGCGCTTCGGTGTGAAGAACCTGACCGACGAGCGTGCGCCGCTGGCAGACCGCTACTTCGGTTACTTCTCCGATGCCCACAATGACTACGGCCGCTATTACTACCTGAGCCTGAAGTCCAGCTTCTAAGGCCCAGCTCCGAAAGGCTGGTATCCTGCGGTGCAACACTGCGGGATACCGGCCCTGCCACTCCGCGTACATTCCCGAGGTAATTTAGATGAGTACGACACCAAACCTGGCCGGAGCACAGGTAGATACCTCCATCGAGGTCGGGCGACCCGGCTACCAGACCATCGGCCTGCTGCTTGGCCCGGCGCTGTTCGCCGTGATGATGATGCTAGCCGATGTGCAGACCACCATGAACCCGGTGGCCTGGAAGGTCGCCGCCATCGGCATGTGGATGGCGGCCTGGTGGGCGACGGAAGCCGTTCCGGTACCGGTGACGGCGCTGCTGCCCATTGCCACCTTCCAGCTGGTGGGCATCAGCAGCATGAAAGAGGCCACCGCCCCTTACGCCAACCCCATCATCTACCTGTTTATGGGTGCCTTTGTACTGGCGCTGGCGGTGGAACGGTGGAATCTGCACAAACGGATCGCGCTGATGATTCTCAGCCGCACGGGCACCGATGGTAAGCGCATGATCGGCGGCTTTATGCTGGTCGCTGCGCTGTTGTCCATGTGGATGACCAACACATCCACCACCATGATGCTGTTTCCCATTGCCATCTCGGTGACGGCCATCATCGTTGAAAACGTGCAGGGCCTGTCCGAGCGTGCCAAGTCTCACTTCCAGACCGCCATGTTGCTGGCCCTCGCCTACGCCGCGACCATCGGTGGCCTGGCGACGCTGGTGGGTACACCGCCGAATGCCCTGTTGGCTGCATTCCTGGCCGAGAACTATGGCATCGAGATCGGCTTCGCGCGCTGGATGCTGATCGGCGTTCCCGTTGCCGCGATTCTTCTCCCCGCCGGCTGGCTGCTGCTTACCCGTTGGGTGTATCGGGTCGATATTCCCGAGAGCGAGGAAGTCAAAACGCACCTCCAGGATCTGAAAAAAGAGCTGGGGCCGCTGAGCAAACCGGAAGCCCGTGTGGCGATCATCTTCGCGCTCGTGGTTCTGGCGTGGATGGTACGCCGCCCGCTGTCCGCAGCACTGGGCGTTGAGGGACTGTCCGATGCGGGTATTGCCATGGCTGCCGCAGTGCTGCTGTTCCTGGTACCCAGCGGTGACAGTAAGCAGGAACAGTTGATGAGCTGGCACGATGTCGGTCGACTGCCCTGGGGCGTGCTGATCCTGTTCGGTGGTGGTCTCAGCCTGGCTTCACAGGTCTCCGCTTCCGGGCTGGCAACCTGGCTGGGCGAGAGTCTGTCCCTGTTGTCCGCGATCGGCGTTGTCGCGCTCGTTATCGCAGCGACCGCGCTGGTGATTTTCCTCACCGAACTCACCAGTAACCTGGCGACGACTGCGACTTTCCTGCCCGCAGTGGCGGCGATTGCCGTACAGGCGGACATCTCTCCCCTGCTGCTGTGTGTGCCGGTCACCCTGGCGGCGAGCTGCGCGTTCATGCTGCCGGTGGCAACGCCGCCCAATGCGATCGTCTATGCCTCCGGCATGCTGACCATCCCGCAGATGGTGCGCGCCGGCGTGGCCCTGAACCTGTTCGGCCTCGCTTTGCTGTCCGTTGTGGCTCTGGTGTGGGCACCGCAGATCCTCGGCCAATAGCCGTCGGGACTGCTTGTCGGGCGACACAGTTTCGCACTGGCCCGGCAAGCAGTTTTCACTTCCGATGAAGATATCTCCATTCTCAGGAAAGGAATTCACGATGCCAGCTATCCGCAAACTCCTTGCCGCCAGCACCCTGGCCTGGCTTGGCAGCGCTACCGCGCTCGCCAGTACCACTGACACACCACCAACGGTCAGTGATATTTTTTCCGCGGAAAGCAAAACCCAGAAAGTGCTCGATATCGAGGCTGCGCTGGCTTCTGCCCAGGCCGAGCTGGGCATTATCCCGGACTGGGCGGCGAAGGAACTCGAAGCAAAAGCCAGCACGGACTATGTGTCGCAGGAAGATCTGGCGCGGGAATACGATGTGGTCCGTCACCGTATGGTGGCACTGCTGAACGTGTGGCAGCGCGCTCTTAAACCCGAAGCCGCGGAATACATGCATTTCGGTGCGACCACGGTGGATATCTACGATACCGCCCTGGTGCTGCAGCTGGAGGAATCCACTCGCGCCCTGATCAGCCAGCTGCGCGCGCTGGAAGAAATCATGATGCGGCTGGCGCAGGAGCATAAAGGTACGGTGATGGTGGGCCGTACACTGGGCCAGCATGCACTGCCTATTACCTTTGGTAAGAAGGTAAGCACCTGGCTGGGGG